>JBATOU010000134.1:0-2471 GCA_049291115.1 Ferruginibacter sp. | reverse complement strand
TCTCTGCGTTTACGCTGCACCTCCGCGTCTTTACGTCGATGTTCTTTAGTAGAGGAACATCGGCTTGCCAAGGACATGACGCACCTTGGGCCGGTATTCGTTGACGTCGTAGAGTTCGCCCACGTCGACGCGCTTGACGCCACTCGTGACCGTGCTCATGGGAATGTGCGTGTAGCTGCCATCGCGCAGGGCCACCATACGTCCGCTGACGCCGCTGGTAAGCAGCGAGACCGCCAGGTTGGCATAGTTGACGCCTACCATCAGGTCCAGCGCGTCCGGCGCGCCGGAACGCATCAGGTAGGAGACCTGCTGGTAGATGATGTCTTCGCCGGTGAGTTTCTTGAGCGCCTCGCCGGTGAGTTGGCCGATGCCGCCCAGCTTCTTGTGGCCATAGGCGTCGGCCTCGCCATATTCGACCACCTGGCCGCCCAGGAAGTGCGCGCCTTCGGAGATCGTCACCATCGCATAATTGCTGGGGTTGCCGGTCTTGTCCTGCATGACCAGTTTGGCCAACTTTTCTACATCGAAGGGCACTTCGGAGATCAACGCCCGGTCCACGCTGGCCAGATAGGAACTGATCAGGCTGGTCTCGCCACTGTTGCGCCCGAATAATTCGACCACGGCGATGCGCTCGTGCGAGCCGGTGCTCGTGCGCAACTGGTGGATGAATTGCACGCTGCGCGTCACTGCCGTGCTGAAACCGATACAGTAGTCGGTGCCGTAGACGTCATTGTCCATGGTCTTGGGAATCGCCACGACCGGGAAGCCTTCGCTGTGCAGTCGTTCGCCAAAGCTCAGCGTGTCATCGCCACCGATGGGGATGAGCCGGTCGATGCCCAGGAATTCCAGGTTGCGCAGCACATGGGGTGTGAAATCGCGCAGGCTCTTGTCTTCCGGGTCTTGCGGTCCCTGCAAGAAGGCTGGAATGTCCTTCGGCTTGATCTTGCCAGGATTCGTGCGGCTGGTGTGGAGGAAGGTGCCGCCGGTGCGGTCGATGGTGCGCACCTTATTCTTGTCCAGGTTGATGTAGCTGGATTCATAGGTCTCCGGGTCAGCCGGGTTCAAGTTGAGCAGACCACCCCAACCGCGGCGAATGCCCACGACCTGATGGCCTTCGTCGACGGTACGATCGACCACCGCTTTGATACAGGGGTTGAGACCAGGGACGTCGCCGCCGCCGGTCAAAATACCAATTTTCATTGCTACCCTCCGGTACAGTTCAAAAATAAATGATAAACATTCTGCTGGCCGTGCGCCGCATCCTTGCCAGAGTCTGTGTCGATTTGTGCAGGCGCCGCATCGTTGCGACGACCTGACGAGGAGACATCGAGGTGCATCGGTCGCATCGGCCTTGTATTATAGCACCGTGATGCACCGGATGAACAACCGACCTGTGTAGTTGTCACAGCGCTTCACCATAGAAACCGGGACCCGGCTGCGCCAACATCTGCGCCAGCTTTTCGAGACTTGTCCACCACTGCTGTTTCGACCGTTCCAGCGCCACATCATAGCCGCGCAGTGCATCGACGAGCGGTGTGACGGCATACTCGCTGCCGGTAACGCCGACACAGGCCACTTCATTTTCGCCCGCATAGGCCTGTTCTTCCAGATACTGGATACAGCGATATGCGTAACGCGTGGCCAAAATCCGGTCGAAGGGCGTTGGGTCGCCGCCTTGCTGGAGATGGCCAAGCACGGCAGTGCGCACTTCATAGAGATCGCCGCCTTCTGCCTCGAAGAGGCGCGCAATGAAGTCAGTGGTGTAGATTGGATGCGCCATCTCATTGCGGATCATCACGCCAAGCCGCTTGCCCTCGGCAAAGCCGGTGTTGAGCAGACGCACATCGGCGCGCAGGTCGTCGAGTGTGATGCCCCGTTCGTGGAGATAGGCCCGTTCGGCGCCGGTGGCGATCATACTCATCAGCGCCAGATAGCCACAGTATTTGCCCATCACTTCCACCACGAAGCAGCGCTGCGAGGCCACCGCCGACTGCTTGATCTTGTTCATCACGTCGACGATGCTGTTGAGCGCAGTATCGGCGCCGATGCAAAGCTCCGTGCCGGGCAGATTGTTGTTGATCGTCGCTGGCAACAGGATGATCGGAATGTTGAACGCCGGGAAACTCTCGCGACTCTTCATCATCTGTAGCGCTGTGCTGTAGCCCGACCAACCGCCGATCACCAACAGTCCATCCAACTTGCGTTCTTCGATGGTGCGAGCGATGGCATAGAAGTCACTGGCCGCCAGTTTGCGCCGGTTGGTGCCCAGCTCAGCGCCGCCCATATGCGCCCAGCCATTGACATCCATCCAGTTGAATTCAAAGATGTCGTTCTCTACCAGACCGTGAAAGCTATTGCGCACACCGTAAACATAGTGACCCCGATCGAGGCCGAGCAACACGGCGGCGCGCACGGCCGTATTCATGCCTGGCGCCAGCCCACTCACGTTGAGCACCCCAAAGCGCAGCCGG
>JBATOU010000133.1:0-53848 GCA_049291115.1 Ferruginibacter sp. | reverse complement strand
TAATATAGTAACGAAATAGTGTAAGAATGGAGTTTGTGGATTAATTACAAAGTTCTGACCGAAAACAATTCAACAATTAACCATATAACAATTCAACATGCTTCAGCAAACAACTATAAATTTTTTAAAGACCCTGCAAAAGAACAACAACAAACCCTGGTTTGATGCACACCGCCCTGAGTATGAAAAAGCCAAAGCAGATTTTTTGCAAATGGTGGAGCAACTGATCGGCAATATGGCCAAATTTGATAAGACCCTGACTCCCCTGCAGCCTAAAGACTGCCTGTTCCGCATCAACCGCGATGTACGTTTCAGCGCCAACAAAAGCCCTTATAAAAACAATATGGCGGCTTACTTTAATAAAGATGGCAAAAAGGGAGAAGGCGCCGGTTATTACCTGCACATAGAGCCGGGCAAATCTTTTTTGGCAGCCGGTATCTGGCAGCCCTTGCCAGCCAATCTTGTTAAGATAAGGCAGGAGATAGACTATAACCTGAAAGATTTTGAAAAACTGCTGAAGGCGGCTTCGTTCAAAAAGCAGTTCCCCGACGGGCTAAGTGCAGATAATAAACTAAGCCGCCCGCCCAAGGGTTATGCCGATAATAACCCGGCCATAGAATATATTAAGAACCGCAGTTTTATTGTGATGCATCATTTTGCCGATGCCGATATTTTAAAACCCGGTTTTGTAAAACAGGTGGCTGCCGCTTTTAAAAATGCAGAACCGTTGGTTAGGTTTGTGAATGTGGCGGTTGAGTGAGGGATTATTTATTATTTTTCAAATATTTACCTGTTGCAAAAAGCACCTTGTCTACATGGTAACGATAATCAGGTAATTGCCTGAGCTCTTTGGTAAGTGCAGTATTCAACCAGATTTTGTATTCAGTGATCAAGCCAACATGTTTTTTTGTGACTAAGTTAATTGAGGAATAATCTTCAATAATATTTGGAGTGTTTCTGTTTTGATATAAATCAAATGCCCTCAAAACGTGTTGATCCACGATTGGCTCTACTGGATTCCCGCTTAAATATTTTCCGAATTGGACAAATACAACTGCGTTTTCGGTTTCATCCTCTTCTTTGGCCAATATGCCCTTAATAATATGTTTAATTTTTTGTAAGTCTCCATTCTTCCAAGCCAAGGCATAAAGTATTTTCCCTAAAGTATCCAATTGTGACGCATCAGTAATGCAATAGTCTTTTGATAAAGAGTTATTCTGTAATATATTTTCTATTTCATTGCGTTGTATAGTGAAATTTATCTTGGGATATTTTTTTTCAGAAAATCGGAATTCATTACCGATATTATTTTTGTCTAAAACACTATCAACATCTGTAATTGTTTTGCAGGATAATAACCCGGAAAAAATAGAAGTTATTATTTCATGATTTGAATTTTTCATAACTTATGTGACATTGGCTCGGCAAGATATTATTCTCAACCCGAACATTTTTTGGAAATATATTTTTAAGGCAAGAAACATAAAAGCAAATCTTCCTAAATTAGCAAACTTCGAAATCTGAGCAAATATTGGAGTTGTAAAATTAATCCGCTAATCTGAGCCATCTATGTTCCTAAAAAAACGGCCAGTGATGAAAATCACCGGCCTTGCTTACCTCTGAAACCACAAGAAAAAAACTTAAACGAGGTAACGTATAATCAATTAAACAAAATGAAATTTTTGGCGATTTTTTACGGAAGATTGGAATAGAGGAGCAAATGCTCAGCGGGCCTTTAGATAAGATAATATTGGAAAGGATGTTTTAATGAGGCAGGCTGTAAAATTAATATAAATATCTAATTTTACTAATTTTTTACCCCTTTTTTTTAGGAACCCCGCTCCTTTTTAAGTTCTTTTTCAGCCAGTTCGAACAGTTTTTTCCTTTTACGCTGGTACCACCAAACAGGTGCGGTTTTCTTCATAAAGCTGTCTATTCCACGCATGCCAAAAAGCTTCCAAAGCCCGTCCAGCTTGCCTCCCAGGCCATTTTGCATGGCCCTTAGGCTCATGGCAAAACCGGCTTCCAGGTACTCCATATGGTGCCAGTAGCCGGCCGGCATAAACAGGGTATCACCATGCTCCAGAATTACTTCATATCCGCGGGCCAGTTTTACCGCAGGGAAGCTTTCATAGTCAAATTTTTCGTAATAATTGGCATAGTTGGCCAGGCTCAGTACTTCCCAGGGTTTTCTGTACAGTTTATACTGTTCTTCAAAAGGGAAAAGCAGCACCCGCTTTTTGCCTGCAAACTGGGTGTGGAGTATGTGGCTCATGTCAATATCAAAATGCATATGCGTAATAGATCCCTGTCCACCTACAAACAGCATCGGGTATTTTTTTACAAAACCCTTCATCAGTTCATCGGGCCAGCTAAAATCCTGAACAACCTGCGGGGCATGCTGAAATATGTTAAAAAGAAAGATGCGCAGGTCGAGCGGCCCGGCCTTCACTTTGCGCAGGTAATCGCCAAATTTCATATATCCATCGGCCGTGTTGATAGGTGTGTAAGAGTCGCTCTTAATATTGTTGTAAACGCCCACTTCCTTATCGCCCACAACATCAATAAAATAATCCCAGTTCCACTTGCTGCAGGCGGGCCATTCTTTTGCAAGCCCGGTGATCACCAGGGGCTTTGCAGTATCATAATGGTTCTTCTTAAAATCTCCGGGGTTTATATGCTCTACTTTTCTTACAGGGATTAACTGCATAGAAGTATGTTTTGTGGCCCCAAAAATAGCAAGAAATTATTTTCCGGTAAACTGTCCACTATACAATAAACCTGTAAAAAAACCTTAAAAATCGTCCCTTCTAAAACTAATAAGTGTTAGTTTTGTGTGCATGCCGCGGATCATTACGCAAAAGAACAGTTCAAAGAAAGATTTTATACTGCAGGAAGCCGCCTTTATTTTCCGGAACAGGGGTTATGCCGCGGCATCTATGCGGGAGCTGGCCGAGGCCGTAGGTGTGGAAGCTGCCAGCCTGTACAACCATATTGGCTCAAAATCTGAGATGCTGCGGGATATCTGTTTAAAAGTGGCTGCGGCATTTACCAGCCAGCTCGAACAAACAGAAAAACTGCAGATCCCTTTTGAACAAAAACTTGAAAACGTGATCCGTTTCCATATCCAGATGATGCTGCTCGAATTTGATGAAGTGTATGTGGCCAATCACGAGTGGAAATCTTTGAACGAACCCGAACTGGGCGATTTTTTAGAAAGCCGCCGCAATTACGAAAAGCGGCTGGTGAAATTGGTTGAGCAGGGCATCAAAAATAAAGAGTTTCGCAAAACAGATCCTTACGTGGCCGTACTCACCATCTTATCGGCAGTACGGGGTATAGAATTCTGGCACAGGAATAAAAAAAATATTTCTCAAAAAAACCTTGAAGACGAAATGGTAATACATTTACTCCAGGGAATAAGCATATAATTATGGCAGTACATTTTTATAAACTTCGTGCTAAGAAAATAAACAGGGAAACAGCCGACTGTGTATCGGTTACATTTGACGTACCGGCAGAATTAAAGCCGGCATTTGTATTTGAGCCAGGACAAAATATCACCATCAAAAAAACCATAGAGGGCGAAGAACTACGCCGCTCCTATTCTATTTGTACCTCACCGGCAGAAAATGAACTGAAAGTGGCCATTAAAAAAGTGGAAGGTGGAAAATTTTCCTGCTATGCCAATGAATCTTTGCATACCGGCGATGAACTGGAAGTATTGCCGCCCACCGGAAAATTTAACACTGAACTAAATGCAGGCAATAAGAAAAACTATGTGGCCTTTGCAGCAGGCAGTGGTATTACGCCGGTGATCTCCATTATTAAAGCCACGCTGCAGGCCGAGCCCGGCAGCCGGTTTACACTGGTGTACGGCAACCGGAGCCGGAGTTCCATCATCTTTTTTGAAGAACTCGAAGGCATCAAAAATAAATACGTGAACCGCTTTAATTTTATCAATATCCTCAGCCGGGAACGTACCGATGCTCCTGTTAACAATGGCCGCATCAATGAAAATAAGCTGGAAGAATTGGCCAAACTGATCGACTATACCAAAACAGATGAATTTTTTATTTGCGGGCCAGAGCAAATGATTTTTTCTGTGAAAGGGTTTTTAGAAAAACATGGCGTGGAAACTAAAAAGATCCATTTTGAATTGTTTACCACGCCAGACAGCACTAAAATTGTTTCAGAAAAAACAGCATTGGAACAAGTTCCCGGAACAGCCAGCAGTATTACAGTAAAACTTGATGGGCGCAGTTTTGATTTTAAACTCGGCTATAACAGCCAGAGTATCCTGGATGCAGCATTAAAACAGGGTGCCGATCTTCCATTTGCCTGTAAGGGCGGGGTATGCTGCACCTGTAAGGCAAAACTGCTCGAGGGTAAAATAAAAATGGATGTTAACTGGGGGCTGGAACAGGAAGAAATTGATAAAGGATTTATTCTTACCTGCCAAAGCCATCCAATCACCGAAAAAGTGGTGGTTGATTTTGATGTGAAGTGACGGGCAATAAAGTAATTAATTGCATTAGCCAACTTATAAATAATATTTGATGAGGGAAATACATGAGCTTGAAAATGTTTTTCAGCAAAAGATCGACACAGAAATAAAAATTGAGCCAAAGGACTGGATGCCGGAAGCTTACCGCAAAACTAATCTGCGACAAATTAGCCAGCATGCGCATAGCGAAATTGTAGGTATGCTGCCCGAAGGCAACTGGATCACCCGGGCACCATCGCTTAAACGTAAGGCTATTTTGCTGGCCAAGGTGCAGGATGAAGGCGGGCATGGTTTGTATTTGTATTGCGCAGCAGAAACGCTGGGTTTCAGCCGCGATGAAATGATCAACGACCTGCACAGCGGTAAAGCAAAATATTCCTCCATCTTTAATTATCCCACGCTTACCTGGGCCGATATTGGCGCCATTGGATGGTTGGTGGACGGTGCCGCCATTATGAACCAAGTGATGCTTACCCGAACCAGTTACGGCCCTTATGCACGTGCCATGGTGCGCATCTGTAAAGAAGAAAGCTTTCACCAGCGCCAGGGATTTGATGCCCTGCTTTCATTGAGCCGGGGCACAAAGGAACAAAGGGAAATGTGCCAGGATGCCATTGACCGTTGGTGGTGGCCAAGCCTCATGATGTTTGGACCCAAAGACAGCGAAAGTACCAACAGCGACCAGAGCATGAAATGGAAAATAAAGCGTAAAAGCAATGATGAACTGCGGCAAAATTTTGTGGATATGATCGCCGGGCAGATAAAAACACTCGGCATGGTATTGCCCGATCCTGATCTGAAATGGAATGAAGAAAGAAAACATTATGATTTTGGAGAAATAAACTGGAATGAGTTTTGGGCCGTGGTGAAAGGAAACGGGCCCTGCAACAAACAACGGCTCGGGGCAAGACGTAAAGCGCATGAGGAAGGCGCCTGGGTAAGGGAAGCAGCAATGGCGTATGCGGAGAAAAAGCGGCGGGTTGCAAACGAACATGCGGCATAGATGATTATTGATTATTAGGTTCGTAAATAATAAACATAAAACAGATTACTATGGCAACCTATAATCATTTTTACGACCTGCCCGTTTATAAAGTTTGCCGGGAATTTAAAAAGAAGATTGCTGTAATTGTAAAACTGTATTTTCCAAAACAGGAAGATTTTTTACTTAAGGGACAAGTGATCAGATCAAGCAGGTCGGTTACTGCCAATATAGCCGAAGGATTTGGCAGATTTCACCACCAGGAAAATATTCAGTTTTGCAGGCAGGCAAGAGGCTCATTGGATGAAACATTGGAACATATGATAACAGCTTATGATGAAACTTATATCACAAAACTAGTAATGAAAGAAGTTAATGCCGGGTATAAAGAATGCCTGAAACAATTAAACGCTTATATCAAATATCTTAAAACGGCAAAGGCAGCACAAACCAAATAATAATCAGTAATTAATAATCAATAATCATTTTTATGAGCTTCAACATACAAAAATTTCACTACGGCGATATTCCTGATGAAAAAGGCGGTGGGCAACACTACGAAGTAAAAAAAGATGCTTCTCAATGGCCTCTTTGGGAAGTATTCATCCGCAGCAAACAGGGACTTGATCATAAACACGCAGGAAGTTTACATGCAGCCGATGCAGCTATGGCCATCGAAAATGCCAGGGATGTGTATACCCGCCGCATGGAAGGGGTAAGTATCTGGGTGGTGGAAAGTAAGTATATACATGCCAGCAATCCCGATGATGCAGAAAGTTTTTATGAACCATCGGAAGATAAAGTGTACAGGCATCCCACTTTTTATCAATTGCCCGATGAGGTGAATTATATGTAACTGTGAGTTGCCCGGTTGAAAAGTTGACAAGGAATGGTATTCAACTTGTCAACAATGTCAACCCGTTAACTTGTCAATCTTTAAGAAATGCAACAGAAAATAAATTATCTTCTCCACCTGGCCGACAGCAACCTGGTACTCTCCCAGCGTAATGCCGAATGGTGCGGTCACGGCCCCGTGCTGGAACAGGATATCGCCATCACAAATATTACGCTTGACCTGCTGGGCCAGGCCCGTAATTTTTATCAGTATGCCGCCACTCTTATCAACCAGTCAACTGGCCAACCCGGCTTTCTGGCTCCCTCTCCCCTGGAGAGGGCGGGGGGTGAGGTTACTGAAGACAGCCTGGCTTACCTGCGTACAGAAAGGGAGTTTAAAAACCTGCTGCTTTGCGAACTGCCAAAAGGTGACTGGGCCGTTACGGTGCTCCGCCAGTTTTTTTACAGCGCATTTGCACAATTACTTTATACCGAACTGGCAAAAAGCGGTGATCAACAAATTGCCGCCATTGCAGAAAAATCGCTGAAAGAGATCAATTATCATGTACGCTGGAGCAGCGAATGGGTGATAAGGCTGGGCGATGGAACAGAAGAGAGTCATAACCGCATGCAAAACGCATGTAAGGAATTGTGGCCATACAGCGGTGAAATGTTCATGCCGGCAGATTATGAGAAAGAAGCCGGGATTGATTTTGATAAACTGAAAGATCAATGGCTTCAAAAAGTAAAACTTGTTTTTGAAGAAGCTGCTTTGGCTCCCTCTCCGCTGGAGAGGGCGGGGGGTGAGGTCTTTATGCATACAGGAGGCAAAACGGGTGTACATACCGAGCACCTCGGTTTTATGCTTTCTGAAATGCAATATTTACAACGCAGTTACCCCGGAGCCGAATGGTAAATCCAGCTTTGTAGCCGTTGTATTCTTTATTCGCTTTGTGTGAAACAAAACATTTGCAAAAACAAACACTCGATATTAAACAGGAAGAAAAAAAGATCCGGGATATTCTGTCGAATATAATCGATCCGGAAATTCCTGTGCTTACCCTGCAGGATATGGGCATCATACGGCAGGTTTCTGTAACTGATAATGCCGTTTCGGTAACCATTACACCTACTTATTCAGGCTGCCCGGCCATGGATATGATCACCATGCAGATCAAAATGGAATTACTGGCCGCAGGTTATGAAAATATAGAAGTTGTTTCTGTTTTATCGCCGGCCTGGACCACCGACTGGATGAGCGAAGCAGGAAAACAAAAACTGAGATCATATGGTATAGCGCCACCCAATACCCGTCAACAGGTTTGCAGCAACGACCTTTTTGCCCCCAATGAAGCGGTGCAATGCCCCCAGTGCAATTCGTACAATACAATACTTAAAAGTGAATTTGGCTCCACTGCCTGTAAATCTTTATACCAATGCAATGAATGCAAAGAGCCTTTTGATTATTTTAAATGTCATTAACTTCTCCTGAAGTACAAGTAATACAGTTAGTTGCCTTCAATTCCTGGAATTAGTTACCTATGGCAACGCAGTTCCAGGTGATAGTATAGTTAACCGGGTTGGGGCTTGTATTCAGCAACCTTGCTTTACAAGAGGTAGTGCCGGCCGATGTAGCACAGCCATACAATTGTAATTGTACCCTGTACAGTTCTCCGGCGCTACCTCCTGTTACATCTATATCACCTACAAATACCCTTGGCGTGCCGGTAAAACCACCATTAAAAGCGATGGCACCTTCAGCTGATAATCCAAAGCCTGGGAGTACAGCACCAAAAGTTGCGGTAGTAAAAGGATAGATCTTTAAATTGGTGGCCGAAGTGGAATTATAAGCTACCCCCTTGCCATTGTTAACGGTAAGTGTTCCATCAACAACAGCATTGTTGTTAACATTTAAAACGCCATTTACGTTCATAGCACCATTTACGTTCAAAGCGCCATTAAAACGGGAGGGAAGTCCCCCCCCAACATCCAGCATATAGGTTGAATTGGGTGCTGTACCCACCCCAAGCCCATAAAACATATAATTATATCCATACAGGTTTTCAAAAGAATAATCGGGTGTTGAAGAACCGATACCGACGAATCCGTTTAAATAACTGTTGCCACTAACATGCAATGTTTGTAAGGGATTGATGGTGCCAATACCCACCTGCCCGGTGCTGTCAATTGTCATGCGACGGGTGTTATTGGTAAAAAATCCCAGGCCGTTTCTGCCTGACGAACCATTTAAAAAGCTGCGCACGATACCTATCGTTTTGTCGCTGCCAAAATAAAGAGAACTGCCCGAAAGAGTGCCGTTGGTATTAGAATTTGCCTGGTCTACCATAATACTGCTGTCAACTGCCAGGCGTGCCAGGGGAGTGCTGGTTCCAATACCAACCCTTTGGGCATAGGCGCCAGTGCTGAACAGGCAAATTGAAAACAGGGCGCAAAGATATTTAGCCATAAAATAGTTTTTTGCATAGATAAAGCTACCGGCACAATAAGGCAAAAGCAATTATGGAAAGGTTAGATCAAATGAGTGAACGGTAATTCCCCGGCATGAATTTATGAGAGGTGGATTTTTTTTAAAGCTACAAAACGTACATTTACAATATGGATATCAATGTTTATTTAGAGGAAGCCGCACAGGTTTCTATTGCTTTTGTAATAGGTGCCATTATTGGTATTGAGCGGGAATTCCGCAGTAAGCCTGCAGGGTTCCGTACAATGATCCTTATTTGCGTGGGCAGTTGTGTGTACACTATTATGAGCAAGGAAGCTGCCATTGGCAGTACCGACCGTATTGCGAGTAATATTGTTACCGGTATCGGTTTTATTGGTGCCGGTGTAATTTTTAAAGAGGGTATTTCGGTCAATGGCTTAACCACGGCTGCGCTTATTTGGATAACTGCTGCCCTTGGCATGGCCATTGGTTACCATAATTATCCATTGGCCATAGTGGTGTCGGGCATGGTGGTGATAGCTTTGTTTGTATTGGAACCCGTGCAGCGCTTTATTAACCGGTTTCATAAAGTGAAGGATTACAAAATAAAAGTAAGCGGCCGTGGAGAAGCATTTCAAAATGAACTGGAAGACTTTTTTAAAAAGCACGACCTTTCTTTCCGCTGTATGAAATCATTAAAAGAGAGCAGCGATGCGGTGTTTCTTTACCGCATCAGCAGCCCCAACCGTAATTATGACCTTGTAAATGATTTTTTACTTGATAATAAAGAAGTGAAAAGTTTTGATGTATAAACTCATTGGTTTGTTTTGAACCTGCTTTCTGTAAATTTGTGCCAAAACAATAACATGTCTTCCATTCTTTCCGAAATAAAAAATGGCGTGGCCATACTCACCCTCAACCGGCCCGATAAGTTCAATTCCTTTAACCGTGAAATGGCCCTGCTGCTGCAGCAAACGCTCGATGAATGCGCAGAAAATAACGAAGTGCGCTGCGTTTACATCATTGGCAATGGTAAAGCCTTT
This sequence comes from Ferruginibacter sp., assembly GCA_049291115.1. Lineage (GTDB taxonomy): Bacteria > Bacteroidota > Bacteroidia > Chitinophagales > Chitinophagaceae > Ferruginibacter. The sequence continues at coordinate 44,036 of JBATOU010000133.1, read as the reverse complement.
TGTGCCGGTCAGGATATTGGAGAACTTGTTGGCGATAACGCAATTGGTCTCGATAAAATACTATCGCAACACTACAATCCCATTGTAACCCGCATCCGCGAACTCAAAAAACCCGTGGTAGCGGCCGTTAACGGCGTAGCGGCCGGCGCCGGCGCCAATATTGCACTCTGCTGCGATATTGTAGTGGCCGCAGAATCGGCATCCTTTATCCAGGCGTTCAGCAAGATCGGTTTGATACCCGACAGTGGCGGCACGTTTTTTTTACCACGCCTGGTTGGCTGGCAAAAAGCCTCGGCATTAATGATGCTGGGCGAAAAAGTACCAGCCGAAGAAGCAGAAAAAATGGGCATGCTCTATAAGGTTTTCAGCGATGAAAGTTTTGTGGCAGAAAGCCTGGCCATTGCCGAAACACTGGCGCAGATGCCTACCAAGGCATTGGCCGGCACAAAAAAATTATTGAGCAATGCTTTCAGCAGCAGCTGGCAGGAACATTTGCACCTCGAAGATGTGGCACAGCAAAAGGCGGCTAAAACAGAGGATTATGCAGAGGGGATATCGGCGTTTTTAGAGAAGCGGAAGCCTGTGTTTAAAGGTAAGTAAGTTGGGTGGGGAATAGGGTTAACAAGTTGATAAAGTTGACAAGGGGGTAGTGAATATTTAAATAATTAAATTTAAACCAAAGCTTATGCCGTACCAGGGTTTTGAAGAATTGGAGGTTTGGAGAAAAGCGAGGGGATTAAAAATGGCAATCTTTGAACTTGCGGAAATATTTCCAACTTCTGAGAAATATGGCCTAACTGATCAGCTTTTAAGAAGTTCGAGATCTGTAGCGGTGCAAATTGCAGAAGGACATGGCAGGCGCACATTTCCAGGCCGCACAAGATTCTGCATTATTGCCCGTGGATCTTTGAGTGAAACACTCAATCATTTGATAGACGCCAATGATTGCGAATATATCAGTAATGAAAAACTGCAATATTTCTGAATAAAAATTGATGAAGTGGAAAGACTTTTAAATGGGTATATTGTCTATCTTGAAAAACAGATTCCCCGTTAACTCTATGCAACTACGTCAACCTGTAAACGTTATCAACCAGTTAACATGTCAACTTTATCAACCCCCCAACAAGTAGTAACCCATATGATGCAGCACGACCTTTTCAGCCAGTGGCTGGGTATTGAAGTGCTGGATGTAAAAGAAGGGTACAGTAAAATTAAAATGACCGTTCGCCCCGAAATGATCAACGGGTTTGGCATTGTGCATGGCGGTATTGCTTTTTCGCTGGCCGACAGCGCCTTTGCCTTTGCCTGCAATAACCGCAACGTGCTTTCGGTTGCCCTCGATACAGCCATCAACTTTTTAAAACCTGTGCATGTGGGAGATGAATTAACGGCCGAAGCAAAAGAACTGCATAACGGAAAATCAACAGGCCTTTATCATATCAGTATCAGCAACCAGCGTGATCATGTGGTGGCGGTTTTTAAAGGCACCTGTTACAGAACAGATAAGGTTTTGATTCCGTAAGCAAAGTGAGTGTTAGGTATATAAAGTAAATAAAGTTGATTGGTTGTCGCAATTTAAAGTTACTCATATGAAAAATGAAAACTTTGGTTTTGAAGATTTATGGAAAAAAGTGAGGGAGATTAAAAACGAAATACGGATGTTGGTTAAATCATTTCCTCCTGATGAAAAATATAAGCTTACAGATCAAATTACTAGAAGCGTCCGTTCCATAAACGCTTTACTTTCTGAAGGGCATGGCCGGTTTACCTATCCTGACCAGCTTCATTTTTGCGTACAGGCTAGGGGCTCCTCATTGGCAGAAACGGTGAACCATTTATACGATGCACTTGACGAAGAATATATCAGCCAAGATGTCTTCAATCAGCTAAAGAACAAAGCAAAAGAAATTGAAAGAATGTTAAACGGTTATATTATTTTTCTCCGCAAAAAAAGAGACGAAACAAACTCTTGACAACTTTTATTTACCTTATATACTTTTCACTCGTTCACACATGATCTACAAATTCAAAAATTACATACCCGTTGTTCATCCCTCTTCCTTTGTTCATCCGCAGGCGGTGGTTACCGGTAATGTGATCATTGGTAAGGACTGTTATATCGGTCCGGGTGCGGCCTTGCGGGGCGATTGGGGGCAGATCATTTTGGAAGACGGCTGCAATGTGCAGGAAAATTGCACCATACACATGTTCCCGGGTGTTACGGTTTTATTAAAAGAAGGCAGCCATATTGGCCACGGAGCAGTAATTCACGGCGCTACCATTGGTAAAAATTGCCTGGTTGGTATGAATGCGGTAATTATGGATAATGTGTTGTTGGGCGACGAATGTATTGTGGGCGCATTAAGTTTTATAAAAGCCGATGAAATATTTGAAGCTCGCAGTTTGATCCTGGGCAACCCTGCTAAGAAAGTAAAAGAAGTAAGCGGGGATATGATAGTATGGAAAACAGAAGGCACAAAATTATATCAGCAATTGCCGGCCGAAATGCATGCACATTGCAAAGAATGCGAACCGTTAAGAGAAATACCGGCCACGCAGAAAATACAGGAGCCAGTTTATAAAACCTGGAAAAATACTGATGGGCAATAAAAACATCGGTCACTTGTTAAAAAATACCGCCATTTTTTTGTGTTGCAGGTCCAAATACAATGGGTTTAGTTCAGTTGAGAGATCATTGATGCCTGCTGTTTGTGCCTTGCTTTTACGTTCGCTGTTTGCGGGGTTTTGATCTTTATACCATTTCTGAAAGGCATAGACCATTTTTTTATACACGAATAAAACCTCCAGGTATAATTGGTAGCGTTTTTCATCGTCTTTGTAGTTGAGGCGGTAATGATCAATTGCAGCGCTCAGGGTTGAGTCCATGCTCCGGGTTAGCACGCGGGTCTTTTCAGCACTGTCGGCACCAAATTGAATATAACCAAGTACCAGTTGTTTTTTTTCTTCAACTGCTGTACATTTTTCATTAAAGCTGTTGTGGAGGTTTCTTTCTTCTGCTTTGGAGCACCTCCAGGCCCACCTGGCCATGCTCAAAAATGCCAAAACAACTATCAATATAATACGCCCTGCTTTCATAAATAACCTTATTTGCTTTTATCTTCCCAAATCAATTTTTCGTCTTTTTTTTCTGCTTCCCAATCAGGAAATTTTCCATCACCCCGGCCCGTAAAACCGCCATCCGGATTTCCCAGCAATTTACATTCTGCATCGTATAATTCATTAAAATTATCGCAGCAGGGCGCCACTACATAGTAAACAGTTTCTCCTTTGTACTGGTAGCTGTAAACTTTAGAAGGCCGTAAATGCTTTTCTGTTTCAGAAAATTTTGCGATCATTTCCTGTATGCACAGGGCGCCTTTTTTTTCAGTAGCGCCTTTTTCTGTTGCCGTATTACCCGTTGTTTTTTTTGAATTACAACAGCTGGCAACAAGCATGAATGTGAAAATGATAACTAATTTCATATCCGTATATTTATAGTTGCAAATGTATTCATTAAAGCAGACCTTTGCCCCGAATGGAAAAATCAAATTTTGTTGACCAGATAAAAGTGTTTTGCCGTACCGGCCATGGTGGGGCAGGCAGTAAACATTTTATGCGTAATAAGCTCACGGCAAAAGGAGGCCCCGATGGCGGCGACGGCGGGCGTGGGGCGCATATCATACTAAAAGGAAATACACAACTCTGGACCCTGCTGCACCTCCGTTATTATAAAAATATCCTGGCCGAAAATGGTGAAAACGGCAGTGGAAACAATAGTACGGGCCGCAATGGAAAAGATATTATTATAGAAGTACCGCTGGGTACCATTGCGAGAGATGAGGAAACCGGCGAAAAAGAAGCCGAAATACTCGAAGACGGGCAGGAACTGGTTTGGCTGCGTGGTGGCCGGGGCGGACTGGGAAACAGTAATTTTAAAACGGCCACCAACCAGGCGCCCGAATATGCACAGCCCGGGGAGCCGGGCGTGGAAGGCATTAAAGTACTTGAGCTAAAAGTGCTGGCGGATGTGGGTTTGGTGGGTTTTCCCAATGCCGGAAAATCAACCTTACTGAGCAGTATTACAGCCGCTAAACCAAAAATTGCCGATTATGCATTTACCACCTTAGTTCCCCAACTGGGTATGGTGGAATACAGGGATGGAAAAAGTTTTTGTATTGCAGATCTTCCCGGAATTATAGAGGGCGCCGCAGAAGGCAAAGGGCTTGGCCATCGCTTTCTCCGGCATATTGAGCGCAATTCTATTTTGCTTTTTTTGATACCAGCCGACAGTAAGGACCATAAGGCCGAATTTGATATTTTAAAAAGCGAGCTGGAAAGGTACAATCCCGAAATGCTGCAGAAAGATTTTGTGATTGCTGTAAGTAAAACGGATATGCTTGACGAAGAACTGAGAGTAGCCATTGAAAAAGAACTCCCTCCAAACATTCCGCATATTTTTATATCTTCCGTTACAGGAAAAGGATTGATGGAATTGAAGGATCTCTTGTGGAAAACATTGAACAGTTCAAAAGAATAATAAAGCCGCTATACCACTAAGTTACACAAAGACCCCTCTGTGTCTTCTCTGTGGTACTTTGTGTAACAACACCCGATTGCAAAAATATTATATGAAAAGAACAAAAATTGCCGGTATTGGCCATTATGTGCCTCAAAATATTGTAACCAACAACGACCTGCTGAAGTATATGGAAACCTCTGATGAATGGATCCAGGAGCGTACCGGAATAAAGGAACGCCGCTATGCCGACCGCCTCGGCGAAACCACCACTACCATGGGCGTAAAAGCAGCAGAGATCGCCATAAAAAATGCTGGTATTAACAACGATGATATTGACTTTATCATTTTTGCCACACTTAGTCCCGATTATTATTTTCCCGGCTGCGGTGTACTCGTACAACGAGCCATGAAGATGAAAGAAATTGGTGCACTTGATATCCGAAACCAGTGCAGCGGATTTGTGTATGCACTTTCTGTGGGCGACCAGTTCATTAAAACCGGTATGTACAAAAATATACTGGTAGTGGCCAGTGAAAAACATTCGTTTGGATTAGACTTCAGCACACGAGGCAGGAATGTTTCGGTAATATTTGGCGATGCAGCGGCAGCCGTTGTTTTGCAGCCCACTGAGAAGGAAGGCCAGGGTATTTTAAGTACACATCTTCACAGCGATGGCGAAAGCGCCGAAATTCTTGCCATGTATAACCCGGGCACACATGCCAATTACTGGACCGATCAGCAGTATGCAGCATTTGATGATGCGGAAATTGGCCAGATGTTTTTTAGTCATGCCATGATAGATGAAGCCCAGGTTTATCCCAATATGGATGGGCCGGCAGTATTTAAAAAAGCCGTGGTAAAATTTCCCGAAGTGATCATGGAGGCGCTTACACAAAATAATTTAAAACCATCAGATATCAACCTGCTCATTCCGCACCAGGCCAACCTGCGCATCAGCCAGTTTGTGCAGCAAAAAATGCAGTTGAGAGACGATCAGGTGTTTAATAATATTCAAAAATACGGCAACACCACCGCTGCTTCCATTCCGCTTGCGCTAAGCGAAGCGTATAACGAAGGCCGCATTAAAGAAGGCGACCTGGTTTGCTTTGCAGCTTTTGGCAGCGGCTTTACATGGGCCAGTGCGCTGATGAGGTGGTAAGGAGTATTGGTGATGGTTAACAGTTGAAGGTTGAGGATATATTGTTTGATTAACGGATAAATTACTCTTTGTAGGTTAAAGTTATTTTTATTGGCTTGTTTAAAATATTTCCGCTGTTGCCGGAAATGTTGTAGATATAAATATTTACATCATCAAATGCAATATTGTATTCATAACCGGCAGTTCCCCTGAAGCCCGGCAAAACATCTCCGGCTCCATATACAAGCAGGGCATTAAGTGCGATGATTTTAGAACGCGTAAGTCCGTGGGCAAAAGTTGCCGTACCTCCGTCAGCTCCTGCACTTACGGCTCCTGTTACTTCTTTCATTTTTATACGGGGCGCATTTTCTGAAGGCTTGCCGAGCCGCGTATAACCGCTGATGTCTGTGTTGGCATTTTTGTAAATAACCATTGCATTAGAAAATGTTCCGGCAAAGGGATTGCCGTTGCCTACATACAGCAGGGGATCGGTTGTAACCCAGGTATTGGGAGAGTAAGAAAGAGTGCTGTCATTTAATACCCCCATTGCTACGGAACCAAAAGATTTTGCAATAGTAGCTCCCATTGCTATTGAGTAGTCGCCGCTAGCTCTTGAATAGCCAAGTGCAGTCGATCGTAAACCTGCTGCATCTGACCAGCCCAGTGCGGTTGCATATAACCCGGTTGCTGTAGAGGTTCCTGCTGCAAATGAACCTTCTGCAAGAGCATCTGATTGCCCCAAAGCAATACTTCTGTTACCGGCAGCATTAGCATAATAACCAATTGCTGCAGCATAATTGCCACTGGCCATATTGTTAACGCCCAGGGCAATTGATTCAAGCCCGCTTGCTGATGCGCCAATGCCGGCGGCAAATGATCCAAAATTGCTGGCTGTTGTATTTCTTCCAAATGCTGCGGAATACTCTCCAATATTATCTTTATCCCACTCCGAGCTTTCAGCGTAACCCGCCCTGAAGGCCGCCTTGTCTGCATACCACATCATACGCCTTCCTGCCCCCTCTACCGGAGGATTTCCGGCTGAAAAAAGAGCGGGGCCAGCCGCACTGAAAATAACACTGCTATCAATCACATGCAAACGGGCCAAAGGACTGGCAAGCCCAATCCCAATATTTCCGTTTGATGCAATACGCAACCTTGAATTACCCTGGGTTCCAAAATCAATCAGTCCACCTGTTTCCCGGTTATCTACAAATAAATTTCCCCCAAGCATGCGCAGGCTTGCGCCGCGGTTGGCTGCAGCTGTTGTTATACTGTTTGTCATCTGCAATGCAAAACTACTTGATGTGGAATGCAGTTGCAGTTCCGATTGTGGCGTATTGGTGCCGATCCCTACATTTTGGGCAATGCATATTTGACAGATAAGAGCAAAAAATAGTAAAATGAATTTCATGAAATATATTTTAAAGGGTTTATTTATTACTTTTCTTTTAGTTTTTTTATTTCAGCTTTCAGTTCTTCAATTTGTTTTTGCTGTTCTTTTACTGCTTCCACCAATGGGGCCACCAGGTTTTGATAGGCCATGCCATAAGTGCCGTCTTTATTTTTTGTAACGGTTTCGGGAAATATTTTTTCCACTTCCTGGGCAATGAACCCAATTTGTGGCTCCGTATCGGGCTTTTGCTTCCAATGATAATTTACCCCACGCAACTGCATTATTTTCTGCAAGGGGGTTTCGATTGATTTGATTTTTATTTTAAGTGTTTCGTCGGAGCTGTGCTGCCAGCCGCTGGTAGTATAGCTGCCCGTAGTAGTACCGTTATACACCGTGTAAGCGCCGCCATTGGTACGAAACACAACCTGGCTTCCGGGTTGCGAGCCCATGGTCATTTCGTTTCCAAAGGCCTGAATAAAGCCAACATTGGTTGCACCGTTAAACATTTGTATGGCAGGGTTGGGGCCTTGCACACGCAGGGCATCAAAAGTTGGCGCTGTAATATGAAGAGCAGAAAGTGGCGTTTCCACGCCGATGCCAATGTTACCATTACTGAGTATGGTAGCCCTTTTAAATCCGTTGGTATAAAAATTAACCGGCCAGGTGCTGGTGCTGCCAAGTGCCAATCCATCGGTGGCGCATTGCAGGTAGCCTTTATAGATACCATTATCATACATAGAAATATAAGGAGTGGGGCCCTCTATTCGTACAGCTTCGTTTAGGGCAGATTTAATATGGAGCCTGACCTGGGGGTTTACATTGCCAATACCGGCATTTCCATTGTACAAAACAGACAAGGCATTGGAACGTGCATTGCTTGCAGAACCATTGCCTACTAAAAATAAGGGATCGTTTGCTAAGGGCGTTCCGCTGTTATTAACATTTATCAGGCTGTCGTTATATTGACCAACAACGGTGGCAGAAACTCCATTAGAAACATTGTTTCTTCCTATTGCGGCACCGAATTTGGCGTTTGCTCTATTACGTTCACCAGTCGTGAACGTAGCGAAACCGAGGGAATTATTTTCCAAGCCAAATGAAGCCGAGTAATTACCCGCGTTATTTGCAAAGCCATAAGAAATTGCAGCGTTTCCATTTGTTGTACTTCTGTCTCCTCCGGCAAAGGAATACCACCCCTCTGCCTTAGAATAATAACCTGTGCTTAAACTGTAAATGGCAGATGCGAAGCTGCTTCCGGATGCCAGCGAATAATCGCCGGATGCTTGCGATTCTCCGAAACTTGCTGAATACCTGCCTGCAACAAATGACCCTTTTCTTCCTGAGGTAAGAGAAGCATTTTTTATATCGAAATGAAAAGATTTGCCAACTACATTTGTTTCTGGTTCATCAATTATACTATTGAAAATTTTTCTCACCGTAATATCAAATCCTTTATCCACAAATCCATCGTTATTACTCCTGAAATGGAAAAACAGGTATGTATTATTGAGTGAATAAAACTGTTCTGCAGAGGGTGCCGTAGTAGTATTGGTATAACGTTGGAAATAATTAGTGCGGCATCCCGGGAAAAAGTCATTGCTTATCCAAAGCGTATCTCCCTGTGCTATTCCAAAATCAGCTTCATTAAAACTTACTTTAAAACCCGCGCCATTAATAGCATTAGATACGATTCTTACATTTCCCTGAGAACCATTGTTATAATTGGCTGCAGCACCAGGGTCAAAAACCCGGTACACGCTGTCGGGCGAATCTATTAACTGATCGCCCAGGTTGTTCATAACCACTTGCTGCGCAGCTGTGGGTGCATTTTTACCTACAATAAGCGGGGCCTGTACCAGCAAACTGCCGTTTACCTGTAGCGCAGCACTTTGGGGGATAGCTTCTTCATTATCCCTGATGCTTACATATTTTCTTTTTGTAGCCAGTACACTGTCGTTTTTAACATACCAAAGGCTATCATTAGCCAAAGAGGTAGCACTCGGTTGCCATTTACTGCCGTTAAAAAAATACAACTTATTATCACTGCTACTGTAAATAGTAAGGCCAGCAGGTTTTGCACCGGTTACGGCATTGGTATCGGCAAGCCTGGGCAGGAGCAGGCCTTTATTGCTGCTGCTGAGTTCGAGCAGGGCATTAGCGTTTGGGCTGTTGGTGCCAATACCTACATTTTGCGCCTTTGCAATAAATGTGTGCAGGAAAGCAAAAATTACTATCATTTTTTTCATAAACAAAGATTGAGTTATTAATTTCCAGATTAACTTTTTTCGCAGTCGCTCCAATGGCTTATTGTTTTATCACCAGCACATTAAAAGTAGCGCCTGTGGGCATTGTGCTTGTCGGCCCATTTTGGTTGAAAATTGTCCAGTTGCTGCCATTCCACCATACACCAATAGGAAAATTGCAATAGGTGGCAGTAGCGCCGTAAACCGGCGTTACGATAAGCAAATCCGTAGGGTTGCTGGCCAATGTAGTATTGGGAATAACCAGCAAATTATTATTGATATTGCCTGCAGCGGCTGTAATTTGAAAAGCTGTTTTATGCACTCCTGTTACCCGTATAGGGCCATTTTTAATTTCAAGAGCTGTACCATTGGTACTCACGGTTTCAACTAATTCTGCTTTCATTGCTGTACTGTGTGATCCCTGCCCGTAACCCAATACCCCGGCCGTATTTTGTGTAAGAGAATGCCCTATAACACCTGCACCTGAATTACCTGTACTAATCCCAACAACAGCATACGCATTTTCTCCTGTGGAATAGTTATAGCCTACCAAAGCACCCATTGTTTTTTCAACGGAAGGGGCATGGCTGATTCCCAATACGCCATAACCTTCTGTAATACCGAGCGATTCGCCAACAATTGCGTATGTTCCGCCGAGTGTAGTAATATTATATGGCATCGCCCCTGTTCCTACCTTTGCATGAACGCCGGTAACATAATTTGTTGGGCTGCCATAACTACCGGTTTGCGGATTGGTTACCACTATTCCTTCGCTGTTAATTCCATTTAGGCTGAGGTTTAGTCCTTTATTTCCGTTTCCCAAATGTTCAATTTCAAGTGCATTTGCATTTGTACCGTTAATGATATGCAGCTTATGGGCAGGCAAAAATGTACCCACGCCCAAATTGCCGTTTGCTAAAATTGAAAGCCTGTTTGTATTGGCTGTTTCAAAGTAAATATTTCCTCCTGCTTCCTGATTTTGCATATACATGTTGCCGCCCAGCAAGCGCTGCTGAAAACCACGGTTGGCCGCATCGCTGGTAATATTATTTGTCATTTGTAAACTGAAACTGCTGGTACCTGAATGCAGGTGCAGTTCCGATTTTGGGCTGCTGGTTCCAATGCCTGCAAGCTGGGCATGTAAAGCAGAAAGAATAAAAAATGAGCAGGAAACTGAGATCAGTTTTTTCATATCAAAAAAATTATACTATAAATTTCCCTGATATTATCGCAGCGCAGCAGCCTTAATGATTATCCTGCTGCTTTTTTTAGTATTTAACGGCTATAACTTTTTAAATGTTTCCAAAAAAGCTTCTTTGCGGCTGCGGCTGAGCGCAATATTGGTTCCATCATTCATGACCACATAACCCGAATCGCCCCTTACATATTTTGAAATATGGTTCATGTTTACCAGGTGGCTCTGGTGTACGCGGAAAAAATCATGGCCGCCCAGCGCTTCCTCCACATCTTTTAAAGTTTTGGCAATGGTGTGTTTTTTTCCGTTGGTGAGGTAGATATGTGTGTAATTGCTTTCACTTTCGCAACGGCTTATCTCGTTCATATCAAAAAACTGCATGCCATCTCCCACCGGAAGGGCTATGCGGTTATTGCTTTTAGCTGTACCCGGCTCCAACTGCTGTAAAAGTATTTTTAATTTTTCCTCCAGGTGGGCACCTCCTGTTTTCCTGGCAGCTTTTTCCACGGCTTCCTGCAGCTCCAGGATATCGATGGGTTTCAGTAAATAATCAACAGCCGAATGCTTAAATGCCTTGATGGCAAACTGGTCGTAGGCCGTGGTAAAAATCACTTCATAATTGAAGCCTGCTGTTTCCTTCAACACATCAAACCCGTTCTTATGTGGCATTTCAATGTCGAGAAAAACAAGTTCAGGCCGGAGCTTTTTTATGGCAGCAATTCCTTTTTCGCCCCCATTGCAGCATTCAATCACTTCCACGTTTTTGCAAAACTGCTGCAACTGCATCTGTAATACTTCCAGTGCATTATTTTCATCGTCTATCAAAACGGCTCTCAGCATGTGTGATTTTTAATTGGTTTTAGCGGAATGGTCAGCAGTACTTTTGTGCCCATAGCGTTACCGTTTGCATCCATCTTATCGATCACCCTGCAGCGGGCATTTATTTTTTCAATCCGGTTAATAATGGCCATCCGGTCTTCCGTTATCTGCATACCATAACTTTTCTTCTTAAGCACCTGTTTGCTTTTGAAGGCTGCTGCTTTTTGTCTTCCCACCCCATCATCATCCACGGTAACTTCCAGGTTGCCATCGCTGTCTTTCGAAAAATTGATATACAGCTTACCTCTTTGTTCTTTATGCAGTAAACCATGCCAGATGGCATTTTCCACGTAAGGCTGTATCAGCATGGAAGGAATGCTCATGGTTTCGGTATGGATATCATCATCAGCCGAAATATCATAATCAAATTTATGGTCAAAACGCAGGGCTTCCATCTCCACATATAGTTTCAGCAGTTCTATTTCGCTGCTGAGGGGAATATTGTTTTGGTTGCTCTGGTCAAGTATCAGCCGCATGAGCCTCGAAAACTTGGTAAGGTATTGCGATGCCTCAAAGTGCTCATTCTTTAAAATATATTTTTGAATACTGTTGAGACTGTTAAAAACAAAATGCGGGTTCATTTGTGCACGCAGGGCTTTCATTTCTGTTTCTGCCAACTGTTGCTGAAATGAAGCCTTCAGTTGCTCTTCTTTTCTTGCCTGTTGTACACGCAGCCGGTTCCACAGGTAAAACAACCCGGATGCTAAAACTACCGCAAGCAGTATAAACCACCAACTGGCATAAAACGGGGGCTTAATAGTGATCGCTAAAATGGTCTCTTCTCCCCACAGCCCGTCATTGTTGGCTGCTTTTACACGGAATGTATAGCTGCCTGGCTTGAGTGCCGAATAAGAAACATGATTCACCTGGCCGCTGTAGATCCAGTGCTCATCGGCACCCTCCAGTATATAGGCATATTGGTTCCTGTTGGCATTATTGAAAAGCAATGCAGCAAATTCCAGCTGCAAATAATTCTGATCACTGCGCAGCTTCAGTACCCGAATCCTTCTATTTTCTGAAAATAGTTTTTCCTCACCCAGCACTTTTATAGAATTAAAGCATACAACTGCTGTTGCCCTGTTTTTTTTGTAATTCTTAAGGTCAAGCAGGGAGAGCCGGCCATAAAATTGCTGCACCAGCAATCCATTGCTGAACACGTTGAAACCATAACCGGTTCCATCCAGGGCGAAACCATTTTGTATATCAAAGATGCTCAGGACCTTTTTTTGATTCGGGTCAAAACGCAGGAGGCTCAGGGAGTTGTTAATCCATAAACAACTGTCAAACGGGTCTTGTTTTATTTTGGTGTTAAAATCGGAGGGAAGCCCAATGCCCGAATTGACCGTGTAATTTTTCCATACAGGCCTGTTGTTTTCAAAATACAGTTCATACAGGCCATTGTTGCGGGTAGCTACCCATATATGGTGCTGCCGGTCTTCTGCTATATACCAGGTTTCACTCATTGCTGCTACATCTCTGGTTGCCGGAGCCTGGTAACGATAATATTGCTGGTTGGCCTGCCTGTATTCAACAATGCCATTGTTACTGGTAAACCAGATGTTTTGGGCATGATCGGCAATACAGGGGATCATTACATTATCTTTTATGGTTGGTTCAGCAGGAAGCACATCCTGTTTGTTGAAGTGAAAAAGTTTTTCCTGTGCATACTTCCAAATATAAAAGCCATTGCCGGGCGTGCCGATGAATATATTGCCATTCTTATCAGTAACATGCCTCAACAGTGCCGAAACGGGACGATCGTTTTGATCGCTTAATGCAAATGGGGAAAGTTGTTTCCGCGCTGCATCATACCTGAAAAAATGCTTGTCGTCTGAGGCAAAAACACTGCTGTCGGGGGCAATGATGACTGCCGAAATCCGTTTTTTATAGATATCTTTTTCCAAAGGGTTCAGCAGGGTACGGGTTTCCTGTTTTTCCAGGTCGGCATATAAAAGACCGGCTGAACCGGTATTTACAATAAAAAGATTGTTACTGCCGGGCTCCCGGTATACCCCAACAGGCTCAGTGTTCCAGCCGGTAACTTTATCCTGGATCTTAATTGTTTTAACCTGGTTGTTTTGCCAGGGCATCATGTTTAAACCGGAATGGCTGCAGAACCATAGGTTTTTTTCCCGGTCCTGGAAAATATTCACCACTTTGCTGATGTTAAAACTGTATTCTGTTTTTTCTTCTTTTTGGATAAAATAATGATAGGATTTTTTTTCTTCGTTTACAAGGTGAAGCGGGTAGCCACCTGAGAAAATATTCCCTTCTCCGGTTTTAAATACAGACAGCAGATTGTTTTTCCCGATCGCTTCGTTTCCATAGGTAAGGCCGGCAATCAGTTTGGTTTGCATATTATACCGTAAAATGCCGCTTTCAAAGGTGCTTAAATAAATGGCATTTTCATTTTTTGAATAAAACGAATTGGAAATATCTGCTTTTGGCGAGGGGGAAAAAAGGATAAATTTTCCGGTTGTATCAAAAGTATAAACACCTTCGTTGTGAACGGCATAAACTAAATTTCCGGCTTCTATAGCATTATAATTTCCCCTGGAGGCGCCTGCAGGGTAACTTCCCGCAAAAGAAAGCACCGAAGAGTCTTTCGGGTTGAAACGGTAAAGGAAATTCTTTGCCGTACAGAGCCATATATAAGTTCCTTCACTAAAATTAACAGGGTACATGGATGCGGCCTCCCTGAGCCCCTTGTTTTTTTCTCCGGGTTCCCAAAAAACATTTCGTTGGGGGTCGTACCACTGAATTGTGGTAAAACTGCCCAGCCAGATATTTCCGCTGCGGTCTGTCATAATCCCCTGGAGTACATTACCAACAGATGCGCCCGGCCTGTCGAGCGGGCTCCTGAATTTTTTGAAGTTGTGGCCATCATAACGGTACAGCCCTGAACTGGTGCCAAACCACATATAGCCATTTTTATCCTGGGTGGCATTATAAATAAACTTATCCGGGAGGCCGTCTTTTGAAGAAAAATTAATAAAGCGGTAGTTTTCCGGCGCCTGGGCGCACATCCTCCCCGCTGAAAAAAATAATATAATAAATAATATAAATGACCGGAACCTGTTCATGCCTCACAAATGTTATTTATTTTTTCCAAAAACAATGAAACAATTAGCAATTGGAATATATTATGAGTATTAAGCGGTTTAGGTGAGTGTATAAACTTCACTACCTTTAATGCATGCGAAAACTGGTTTACTTTATTAACCCTATTTCGGGCACTAAAAATAAGGGGGCCCTGCCTGCCCTGATCGAAAAACGTACAAGAGCAGCTGGGTTTACATGCGAGATCATGCACACCAATGCACAGGGCCAGTATGAGTTTTTGATTGATAAGATCTTTGCTGAAAAAATCACCGACATTATTGTTTGCGGCGGCGATGGCACGGTAAACCAGCTGGCATCTGTGCTCCAGGGCATTAAGGTAAATATTGGTATTGTTCCCATGGGTTCGGGCAATGGCCTGGCACTGGCAGCGGGTATCTCACGGGTGGCAGATAAGGCCCTGGATATTATTTTTAAAGGGAATGCCTCTTTTGTAGACGGTTTTTACATCAACAGTCATTTCAGCTGCATGCTTTGCGGCCTGGGATTTGATGCGCAGGTGGCACACGATTTTGCTTCTCAAAATACCAGGGGGCTTGCAACTTATATTCAGCAAACGGTTAAAAATTTTTTTACAGCCCACTCCTATCCCTTCGTTTTGCATATCAATGGAAAAAAACTGGAAGCCGATGCCTTCTTCATAAGCATTGCCAACAGCAACCAGTTTGGAAACAATGTTACCATTGCACCACGGGCCAGCATTGCAGATGGGCTGATAGATATTGTGGTGGTTGGCAAAACAAATAAACTTCGTATGCTGTACACAGTTTTTAACCAGGTCAGTTTTGGTAAAGTGATGCCGGTAAGCCGCAGTAAATTTCAAAAGGCAAATGTGCAGTATTACCAGTGCAAGGAACTGGTGATAGAAAACCCGGCACTTGCACCGCTGCATATAGACGGCGACCCGGCAAAAACCTCCGAAAGATTTGAAATAAAAATTAAAGAGAAAGCTTTTATGCTGCTGCAGCCTTAAAGCTTTTGCGGGATCTTATTTTGCCAGCTCCACGATCTTTTTAAAAGAACGAATGGTCTTTTCGGAACTGAAGGATTCCATGATATCCCTTTTTTCTCTTGCAGTGAGATGAAAATTAAGCGCCGCTTTTTTATCTTCCTTTTCGGGCAGGTACATGATATTAATTTTCTGCAGGCCCGAATCAACTGCGTTTTTATAATATGCAAACGACGCATTCTGAAAATAATCCTGCAACTTAAACCAATTGTGCTGCAGCATGGTGGCGGGCGAAACGATTACGTCTGTGGCCGATCTTGTTTCAAATGGCTGGTTCCAGTTGTCGTTGCTCCGGTCGCGGATCTGGATGATCAAAACGCCCCCGGTGTTTTGTTTTATCCAGTCTTTAAAATGGTCCAGGAAACGAAGTGTGGTTTCCTGCCCGTAATTGTCACGCAGGCCTGCATCCATTACATCAATTACAGGGTTGCTCGGCAGCCACACATTGGGCAGCACATAAGGGAATGTGGCGTTCATGCGCAGTGCTGTAAGCATCCGCATATTCATGGGTTGCTGGTTCTTAAAAAGCGCAGCAAAATCCACTGCATCTGCACCGACAGTTTCATCGTGCTGCATTTGCTTTGGCTTCATCATAAAACTGACGGGCAGTGTGCTGAGGATCATTTTGCGTCCGTCGTTTTTGATCACCGAGTTAAAAAAGATGAGGGGCACTGCAGCATTGGCTTCATCGGCTGCCACATCTTTCAATTGAATATCCAGTATGCCACCTGTATTGGCGGCCAGTTTTTTTTCAAATGCATAACCACGGTCTTTCAGGTATTTTAATTCGCCTACACTGAATTTTTGCGTGGAAGCCATCAGGTCTCTTGCCATCATAGAGCTGAAGATGGGATTCAGCAGGTCGCCGGTAATGGCATCTACATATTTTTGATCGTAGAGGTTAAGACTGCTGTCTTTCAATTTTTTCCGGTAAAGTTCACGGTAGTAAGCAGCCGAAAGCATTCCGCCACTGGCGCCGCTTATGAGAAAGGTTTGCTGCATCAGCCTGCCCTGCATCATACTGTCGAGCTGCTGCAGGGCATATATGGTAAATGCGCTGCTGCGCAATCCGCCGCCACTTACGTTTATGAAGATCATCACGGGTTTTTCATCAGCCTGTTTTGCTTTCCATTTGTTTAGTACCTGCAGCATCTGTTTGCTGTCTGCTTCGATGCGTTGCGGGCTGCAAATGGCATTGAGTGAAGCTGCATTGTAAAGGGGCCTTTCTGTTTTTTTTGTATAATTAAGCCCGTATGCTTTATTGCGGGGATCAATATATTCTTTTTCAAAAAGCCAGTTAAAGAGCAGCAGGAGCACAATGGCAAACGGAAGACTCCAGCTTTGAAGGAAATACGAAAGTGCACCAATGAGTGCCACCATCAAAGAAAAGAAGATGAAAATACTTGCCGCTGCCGGCATTTCAAATAAAGGGCGGTCGAGGAAGAAGCCAACGATGATCAAAAAAATAAAGGCCATTAAAATGCTTGCAATGGCGGCCAGGTGATGCCTTTTAAAAATGGCATCTATAAAGTCTTCCCTGTAATGACTTACGCTCCGTATTTTTTTAAACCTGAAACCGGTGGTTAAAAATGTGCTCACTTTAAGACCAAAATTATCGTCGGCAATTTGTTTGCCCATAAACCTTTTATTGAAAAGTTCGGGATTGCTGATAATGGCACTCATCCTGTTTGAAATGGTTCGGCCTGCACCAAAAAAATAGGCAAATGAAATTAAAACCAGTACAATAAATCCCAGTAAAATTCCCAGCACAATACCAAATATCTGTTTAAAAGGCATTAATTCCCGGTAATCATCAAAACGCACTAATTGAATAAAATAAAAAATGATAAAAATGAGGGGAAGCCCAAAATTGTTGATACAATATTTCAAAAAAGGATTGGTAGTGGTGGCTAAAAATTTAAATCGCCGGCTGTGCAGTATAAAGGTGGTAATGTTCCAGCTCATGATGAACACGCCCAGCGCAATGCCGGTTATAAAGGCGCCCAGCATGTTTACCTCGCCTAAATATTCGGGGGCAAAGAAAAGGGCATCGGCGCCGTACGATTTCATAAAACCACTGTTAATGGTGCTGAAAAGCACATGCCAGAACAACAGCAGTACCTGGTACTTGCGAAAATGCAGTACAAACAACTGCACCGGAAAAAAGTGATAAATATTTTTAAGCCATGTTTTCATACCATTACAAATGATGCTTTAAACCAAGAGCCTTTTTATTTTGCGCCTGCCCGCCCGGGTTTTATGCCCTGCAAAGGGCAGGCTATTATTTCTTTTTTACCAAAAACAACAGGAAGGTCAATACAATTACGATCAAAATTGCTGTAAGCTGGTGAAAAACGCCCAGCCAGAGCAGCACGGCAGGTTTAGTAGAATTCAGTACGGTAAAAATACCCAGTAACACCTGTGTTATTGTTAAAACGGTAAATGACGACCTGTATTTTGCAAAAGCTGCATTACCTCTTATATTTCTGCTAAAAAAGAAAAATAGGATCGACATAATAAACAACAGGTAGGCAATACCCCTGTGCATAAAATGGATCATCAGCGGGTTGTTGATTAAATTGGCCGAAAACGGTTGCATTTCTGTCATGGCTGCAGGAGCCATAACTCCATTAATGTCAGGCCAGGTAGGTGCGGTCTGGCCGGCTTTGAGACCCGCCATAAACCCGCCATAAACAAGCTGAAAAAAAAGCAAAAGGGCGATAGCCATCAGGATATTTTTTACAGGCCTGTTTCTCAGCTTTTCTTTCATAGAGGGCAAGAGGCTGAGCGCAAACCATAAGGTATAAACCAGTAAAAGGATGGCGGCGATAAAATGTGTGGCCAGTTCTACATGTCCAACATAATATTTTTCGGGAACCAGGCCGCTCTTAACCATTATCCAGCCAATAAAACCCTGTACGCCACCGAGCAGAAACAAAAAGACCATGGGGAAAATCATGGCATGGCTGAACTTTCTCTTCATTAAAAAATATACAAAGCCAAACAAAAACACAAGGCCCATCAACCTGGCCCAAACCCGGTGAAACCATTCCCAAAAAAAGATGAACTTAAAATCGCTGATAGAAAACGACTGGTGCACATACCTGAACTGGTCGGTACTTTTATATTTATCAAATTCGGCCTGCCAGGCTGCATCGCCCAGCGGCGGCAGCATGCCGGTAATAGGTTTCCATTCGGTAATGGAAAGCCCCGATTCGGTAAGGCGGGTGATGCCACCCAGTAAAACCTGCACCACAATCATGCCCACACCCAGCAATAACCAATTGGCCACCTGGCGGTTATTTTTCTCCTGTTCAGAAACTATCATTAAGCAAAGTTAAGCAGGGCAGGATTTTTTATGGATATTTGTTGAAAGCAATGCTGCTTTTAATTTCTCTGTGTAACTCTGCGCTCCTCTGCGAACCTCTGTGTCACAGCTATTTTAACCGGGCAGTATCTGATTTAAAATGCTTCAACCATATTTCAATACTGATTTAACAGAAGCCGGTCTCGATGAGGCCGGCCGTGGCTGCTATGCCGGGCCGGTGTTTGCGGCAGCCGTTATATTGCCAAAAGATTTTTATCACCCGCTACTCAACGACAGCAAACAGCTTAAGCAAAAAGAAAGAGACGAGCTGCGGCCCATCATCGAAAAAGAAAGTATCGCTTATGCCGTGGCCAGTGTGAGCAATGAAGAAATAGACCGCATTAATATTTTGCAGGCATCTTATAAGGCCATGCACCTGGCATTGGGCCAGCTGGAAAAAGCACCCGAATTTTTACTGGTAGACGGTAACCGCTTTAAGCCCTATAAAAAGATACCTCATAGTTGTATTATAAAAGGCGATGGTATTTATGCATCTATAGCAGCCGCCAGCATTTTGGCCAAAACCTACCGCGATGAATTTATGCAAAGCCTTCACAATCAATTTCCTCAATATGGCTGGGATGCCAATAAAGGCTATGGTACACTTGCCCACCGCCAGGCCATAGAAGCCCATGGCCTGTGCCCCTATCACCGAAAAAGCTTCAATATCATACCGGCACAGTTGAGTATTTTTTAGAAACCCCGGTTACCCGTTAAACCTTTCTGCAGACGCAGCGTCTTAGAAAAGAACCACTAAAACTTAAAAACACTAAACTCCACATTATGAAGTCAATTAAACTTGCGGCCATGCTGGCCATCGCCCTTTTCTCTTTCAGTGCAGCCGATGCACAGGTTGTAAAAAACAAAAAAGACCGTGCCCGTGTTAAACAGGGTGTAAAAAGCGGCGAACTTACCAGGCACGAGGTAAAAGAGATCAGGAAGATAGAAAAAGAAAAAAAAGAAGATATCCGTGCAGCCAAAGCCGATGGTGTGGTTACCCCGGCCGAAAAAAAGGAAATACGCAAAGATGAGCGCCGCAGCGACCGTGCCATCTACCGCAAAAAGCATAACCGCAGAGACAGGAACTAAATACTTTGTTCGTTTGTTGTTGTTAAAAGCAATCCTTACAAGGGGTTGCTTTTCTTTTACCTCAAAAACCTGTACGTCCACTTTACCAAAAAACTATTCCTGGCCTCGCCTGCAAATACATTATCGAACAGGCTCGTAAATACGGATCGCTCTGTATCTGCAAAGGCATCGGGGTTATTGCCCTGGCTCCATACCAGGTATAGTTCTGAGCCGGGCTTGTATTCCCAGCGGGCCACCAGGTTAGAGCGGAACTCCACAAAATTAAAATTTGGATTGCCAAAGCTGTAATCTGCCGTACCATCGTTGTTTTCATCCACGGTATAAGTGTTGTTGGCAAAACTTATTTGATGGGGCTGCAGTACGGCAAAGCGGTCGTCATATTTTTTGGCAAAAGCATTGCTTACATAAGCAAACTTTTTATACAGTGGCCGGGTAATAAAGGGTTGCCCGTAGTATTGAATGGTAAGATCGGGCGTTACGTTATAGCTGGCCCTTGCCGTAAAACGGATTGTTTTTTGTTTTACCTCGCTTACGATCGAACGTATGCTGTTATTGTATTCCACATTCTCTACAAACTGGTCCTGCCTGCGGCGGTAATAATTATACGATCCACTCAGGCTTACCGTAAGCGCATTGATCGGTACGTAGGTAAGCTGCAGCGTAATGCCGTTAAAATTAAGGCTGTTGTCCGATCCCCAAAAATCGTTCAGTTGAAGGCTGCCATAAACTTTTTTCCTGGTATCGCTGAAGAGGTAGTTGAAATGACCAATACCAGCGGGCCGGCGAAAAGAACTGGCGCCACGCAGGTGGGTGTTTGAAATATCATAGGGGTTCCAGGTGATGCCTCCGCCGGTTTGCCAGTTATTGCGAAACACAGCATGTGCATTTACATTAAATTGTTTGTAGAGCATTTGCCCGCCAAAATCCCAGCGCAGCCAATGATTATAATTGAACCGCAGGCTGCGGAAAACAGAAAAAGATTGTTGGTATTGTAAGGCTGCCCAGGTAAAATGATTGATCTCATTTGCCGTAAGCAAAAAACCGATATCGTTCAGTTCCAGTTCGGGCGAGCGGTAAGTAACCCCTGTTTCAAAGCGGAAGATCTGTCCATGCTTTCCAAAGCTTTTTCCGGCCGATTTTCCAAAACGGATGGTTCCCCCTGTGCCCGTAAGAGATGTACGGCTGCTGTCTACCGAAACTTCTTTTGCTCCCGGGCGCTGAAATAAATGTTCAAAGGAAGTTTGTGTGTTTAAGATGGCTTCTTTTGTGCCGGTAACATTGCTGAACACGGCGTTTCCTCGGATATACCAGGTGCGGTTTTTCCAAAAATGCAGAAAATCGAGCCCGCCGCTGTACGCCGTGCGGTGCAGTTGTGCACTTAAACCTTTTTCCCTATTTACAGCCGTAAAAATGCCACCCAGTACCGTATTGGCACCATTGAAATCTTTTTGAACCCTGCCTACAAAATAATTGGTGAGCGGCTCCACCACTTCTTTTCTTTTATTGCCGTTGTTTTCAATGGTGGCCATTTCCCTTTCGGTTACACTTTCCAATACGCCAATACTCCAGCCCTTTTTTGTTTTACCGCTGAATTTAGCTGCACCCAGTATGGAAGTATTTTGCGGATATTTAAGATGATCGCCGCTGCCCAGGCTCGGAAAGCCATGTGGCGAACTTCCAATACGGCGGCTGTAAAAAAGCAGGTCGGCATCATAGTCTCCTTCTGCAGCGGAGCCCGTAAGCTGGTAATTAAAAATATTCCTGCTTTCGATGAAGAAGGGGCGGCGCTCTTCAAAAAAATTTTGGAAACCATCAATCCGAACCTGCGACGGATCGGCTTCCACCTGTCCAAAATCGGGATTAACGGTAAAATCCAAAATGAGGTTATTGGTTACGGCCAGTTTGCCGTCAACGCCTGCCGTTATTCTTCCGTCAAGCCCTTTTGCATAAGGATTGCCGGGTTCTTTTTTGTATTTATCAAGTTGTGCCGTTACGTAGGGCGCAATTTCCACCTGCTTGTGAACCGGGATGTCGTTAAGGCCATGCAGTTCTCCAAAGCCGCTTACCCATACGCCGGATTTCTGGGGAATATACTGCCAGATGCTTCTTTCTTCTTTTCTAAAAATGCGGCGGTGTACCTGTATGCCCCACACTTTGTCTTTTTGGTTTCCATAACGCAGCTGGCTGAAAGGGATCTTTATTTCTGCCGTCCATCCCTTATCGTTTACATGGGTTTTTGAAAACCAGATGGGGTTCCAACTCTCGTCCCACTCATTTCCATTATCCGAAACCGCTTCATCGCCCCTTACACCGGAAACAGAAGCAGTAAACGAAAAGGCGGAGCGAAGATCATGGTAACTGTCAATATTGATCTCTATCCAGTCGCCCGGAAAATCATCGCGGCGGCCCATGCGTTTAATCACCGAATCTTTTGAAACATCGGTACAGTTATAGGCGATGTACAAGAAACGGTCGTCGTATAATATCTTAAAAGCAGATGGTTGAGAGGGTGCTTTTCCTTCGTTGGGCTGATACTGTATAAAATCGCCACCCCATTCCACCTTGTTCCAGGCTTCTTCATTGGGTATGCCATCGAGTGTAATGGCAGCACCGTTCAGCGCTTGGGTAAAGTATTTTTTCTTTGGTATAACCGTATCGGCATTTTGTGCAGTACCCGTAAGATAGAGTACAAAAATAGCAGGTATAAGCAGTGCACTTTTGATCATACACAAATGTTTATTATTGTATTTGCAGCAAATAGCTAAAATTTAACAGCGGTAATTTTCGGGCGATGTGTGGTTGCAAAGCTCAGTTTTGTTTTTTTGCTTCTCCGGGCAGGCCCAGTCTTTTAAACTGGTAGCTGGCATCCAGTATGTATTGATTGAATTCAATTTCACTGCTGTACGCAGCAAATTCGTACGATGGGCGGTACCAAACCAAAAAGCTGTCGAGGGCCGGGGAGCTAAGGCCCGTTACCCTGCCCACAAATATCTTACTGAACCGGTAATCAATGTATTTTTCCTGCTCTTCTTTTTCGAGCCGCTGCTGAAAAGCCTTTAACCGCTTGTTTCTTTTAAAGCGAAAAATATTAATGATCTCGTTAGCATCTGCACCCACGGTTCCGCCGGGCCCCACGCCGGTTATAATACCCGGCTTTTGATAATTAAAAACATGTGCATAGGTTTCCCTGTTTTCGATCGAATCCTGTTTATGCGATTTTGAGTAAACCAGCACTTCTTTTAAAAGGCTGTACTTGGTTTGTACGCTCACATGCAGGGATACATCAAATTTTTTTGGGTCGGCTATGCTGTGCACCGGAAATTTTTGTGTGGGCTTGTTATTATAAATGAAATAAACAGAATCTGTGCTTTTTACCGTTATGCTGTAGCGCCCCATCGAATCGGTAAAAGCGATCATGCCACCGGTACTTACCACCCTTGCGTTTTCTACAAAATTCACCCTGCTTTTGTCGAACACAGTACCATTAAGCCTTAATTGGCCATGTACGATGCCGGCCTGCATGATAAAGAGAATGCTGATGTAGAAAAAACGCAATGCTTAAGGGTTTACTGAATGTCAATATTACTTAACATTTAATGAACAGGAAAAGGAAGGGATTTATTTAACGGCTTTTTTGCTTTTGTACCAGTTCTTCAATTACGGATGCATAATGTTTGTGTTCCAGGGCATGAATTTTTTTTGCCAGGCTTGCGGAATCATCATGCGCATCTACCGGGCAGCCAGCCTGGAATATGATCTTTCCATGGTCGTATAATTCATCCACATAATGTATTGTGATGCCGCTTTCTTTTTCTTTATGGGCAATAACCGCTTCATGCACATGATGCCCGTACATTCCCCTGCCGCCATATTTTGGCAATAAGGCCGGATGTATATTGATGATATGGTTGGGAAAAGCCCTTATTAAGGAAGACGGGATCTTCCACAAAAAACCCGCCAGTACGATCCAGTCAATTTTCCGCTCCTGCAATGCATATATATATGTATCGCCCCTGAAAAAAAGGTCCTTCTCAATTAACAAGGATTCAATATTATTTTCTTTTGCAATATCCAGTACGCCGGCCCCCGGCCTGTTGCAAACGATCAACTTTATGCAAACCATGTTATGGTTACTGAAATGCTCAATGATCCTGGCCGCATTGCTGCCTGCGCCGCTGGCAAAAATGGCAATATTAATAAAGCTACTCATGGCTGCGCCCGCCCATGCGTTTCAATATCTTTTTGATATACCCTTTAAAGAATGAAAATTGGCCAAAAGGAATGCTTACCAGTATTACAGCTAAAGGCCATAGCAGTGTTATTAAAATAATATACAATATTACCCATAAAACCCCTTTTTCAAGCCCGGTGAGTAACAGTATCTTTCTGCCCGATAGGCCGCAAAGGCTGCCGCCCAAAGAAAATACCAATAAAATAAGCAAGAGCTTCCACCCGCCGACCTTCCATCGTTCCTGCAATTTTTTAAACATGCTGCAAAAGTGCGGCAAAACTTTCTTATTTCCTGCTTGTTTTTTGAAGGTTTTCAACATTCATTTATCGTTTACATATTCATGACAATTACAAGATGAACAAAGCGCTAATCGGCTGAAATGCAGTGTGGACAAGGAA
This sequence comes from Ferruginibacter sp., assembly GCA_049291115.1. Taxonomy (GTDB): domain Bacteria; phylum Bacteroidota; class Bacteroidia; order Chitinophagales; family Chitinophagaceae; genus Ferruginibacter. The sequence continues at coordinate 19,452 of JBATOU010000133.1, read as the reverse complement.
AAAAAAATTTTAACAATGTTGATACATTATAACTGTACTGCCTTATTTTTGCAGCCGTATCATGGATTTTCCACACAAGACTAATAACTGTATGAGTCGTTATCGAAAAATCAGTCTCAATATCTTAGCAAGTTTCCTCTTTTTAGCTTGTATTTCATTTTCCAATAATGTATCTGCCCAGGATGGTGCCGCCCTTTTTAAGGCAAATTGTGCCAGTTGCCATAAGCCTGAAAAGGATTTTGCCGGCCCGGCCCTGCAGGGTTGGAAGGACAGGGTGCCGGGTGGAACATGGATATACGATTGGGTGAAAAACCCATCTGCAATGATTGCAAAGGATGCGTATGCTAAATCATTGTTTGATAAGTGGAAGCCTACCATGATGACCGCTTTTAGCAATTTGAAGAATGAGGAGATTGATGCCATCATGAAATACGTGGATGATTTTAAACCAGAAGTGCCACAAGGTCCCGGTGGTGTAACGGCTCCCGCTCCTTCTGAAGGCAACTCATTATTATATGGTATCCTTACCTTAATATTAGCCGTAGTTGCATTTATATTATTACAGGTAAATCAAAACCTTAAAAAACTTACCGACGAAAAAGATGGGATCTTCCGCGGAGAACCGGTTCCTTTTTACCGCAATAAAGCATATATCATGGTGGCCATCCTTGGCCTCTTTGCACTGGGTGGTTATTGGGTAACCGATGGCCTCATTGGCCTGGGCCGTCAAAAAAATTACATGCCAAAGCAACCCATTTTTTATAGCCACGAAGTGCATGCGGGCGTAAACCAGATCAGCTGCCTTTACTGCCATGGTGGTGCGCAGGACAGTAAGCAGGCTGGTATTCCCTCTGTAAATACCTGTATGAATTGCCATAAAGCCGTGGCCGAATACACCGGAAAACTAACCCTTCAGCGTCCCGATGGCACACCGGTTAACGGAACTGAGGAGATCAAAAAACTCTACGCTTACGCAGGCTGGAACCCCGAAACCAAATCATATAATCCAGACGCAAACGCCGATGGTATTCCCGATGGGGCCAGGCCAATCGAATGGGTTAAGATACACAACCTGCCCGATCATGTATATTTTAACCACAGCCAGCACGTAAAAGTAGGTAAGCAGCAATGCCAAACCTGCCACGGAAACATCCAGGAAATGCCCGAAGTGAAGCAATTCAGCGACCTCAGCATGGGCTGGTGCGTAAACTGCCACAGGCAAACAAAGGTTAATTTCGAAGGAAATAAGTTCTACAGTATATACGAAAGCTTCCACAAACAAATGGCAGATTCTGTAAAAAACAGCCATGGCCATATGGTGGCAAATCCAGACAAGCTGGACAGTGTGACCGTAGAAAAAATTGGTGGTACCGAGTGTCAGAAATGTCACTATTAATATGCAAATGGTGCAATTTGTCAATATGCAAATTACCCATGGCTAAAAAATAACAGCATTACAGAATTTCTTCAATTTGCACATTTTCACATCGGCAAATTGGCATATTTAAAATTATGAGTAACAAAAAGTACTGGCAAAGTTTTGGGGAATTCAATCAGTCTGAAGCATTTCAGCAGGCTGCACAAAATGAGTTTAAAGAAGAATTATTGCCGCTCGAAGACATGGACTCAAAAGGCCTGCTCGATGCTACGGCACCCCGCAGGGATTTTTTGAAATACCTCGGTTTCAGCACTGCGGCAGCGGCTATCGCAAGTTGTAAAACACCGGTGCGTCATGCAGTTCCCTTTCTTAACAGGCCCGATAATGTGATACCAGGCGTAGCCGATTATTATGCCAGCACTTATGTAAATGGCGGTACTGCCATCAGCGTGGTGGTTAAGCAGCGTGAGGGCCGCCCCATCAAAATAGAAGGAAACGATCTTTCTTCCATAACCAAAGGCGGTACAAGTGCACAGGCACAGGCCAGCGTACTCGACCTCTACGATCCCGCCCGTCTTCGCCATCCAAAAAAGCGTGATGGAAAAGATTATAAAGAAGAGCCAAGCTTTGATGCGATAGACCAGCTGCTGGCAAAAGATATGGCTGCAGTGGCAGGTAAACCTGTGGTACTGCTCACTTCCACCATTAACTCGCCAAGCACGCTCTCTCTTATTACCCAATTTTTAGCAAAATATCCCGCGAGCCGCCACGTACAGTACGATGCGGTGAGCTACAGTGGTATGCTCCTGGCCAATGAGGCTTCTTATGGTAAAAAGGCCATCCCTTCTTACCATTTCGATAAGGCAAAAACAATTGTAAGCCTGGGTGCCGATTTTTTGGGTACCTGGCTCAGCCCGGTTGAATTCAGCAGGCAGTATGCCGAAAACCGCAGGATCAAGGCCGGCGCTCCATCGCTCAGCAAACATATCCAGTTCGAAAGTATGCTGAGTATGACCGGGGCAAATGCCGATGACCGCTACACACATAAACCATCTCAAACAGGTGCTATAGCCCTGGCAATTCTTGCCAAAGTGGGCGGAGCTGGTGCAGCAGGTAATTTTGATGCAAACCTCAGCAAAGGAATAGAAAAGGCCGCCGAAGCACTCAATGCCAGCAAAGGCAATGCCCTGGTGGTTTGCGGCAGCAATGATGTAAATATTCAACTGTTGGTGAATGCCATCAACGAAGCAATAGGTGCAAATGGAACCACCATCAACTGGGCTGTTACCAACAATGTGGCCAGGGGTGTGGATGCCGATATGGTAACCCTTGCAAATGATATAGTGAACGGAACAATAGGCGGTTTACTTGTTTACGGATGCAACCCGGTTTATTCTTACAACGATGGTAAGAAGCTTGGCGATGCTATAGAGAAACTGCCTTTCAGTGTTTCTTTCAACAGTACAATGGACGAAACTGCTGAACGTTGCAAATATATTGTTCCTTCTAACCACTGGCTCGAAAGCTGGGGCGATGCCGAACCTAAATCTGGTTATATCAGCCTTATCCAGCCTGTAATTAACCCGCTGTTTAAAACAAGGCAGTTTGAAGACTCTTTGTTAAAAATGCTGGGAACCACTGCGGTTACAACAGTAGCTGCTGCCGACAGCACAAAACCTGCTGTGGCAATTGCACCTGCCAAACAGGGTACAAATTTCGAAACATATTTTAAAGCAAACTGGGCTGCCAAAGTTGGCGGAACCGAAAACTGGAACAAGGCCCAGCAGGATGGTTTAATAGAACCGGCTGCACCCGTTGCAGGCGGCGCTGTTTACAACAGTGCCAAACTTGCCGAAGCCACCGCAAAGATCGCCTCGGTAAAAGCAGGTAATACAGAAGTGGTGCTGTATCAAAAAGTATCGGTGGGCGATGGCAGCCAGGCAAACAATCCATGGCTGCAGGAATTGCCCGACCCGGTTAGTAAGGTAACCTGGGACAACTATGCTATGATGAGCCCGGCCATGGCACTTAAAGTTTTGGGCATAGATGTATTGAATAAGCAGCGTGATGCAGATAAATACGAAGTAACACCAGAAAAGCCTGTTGTGAAAGTTACAGTAAACGGCCGTTTTCTTGAACTGCCCGCATTGATTATACCAGGCATGGAAGCCAATACAGTTGCAGTTGCGCTCGGTTATGGCCGCAAGGGCAAGAGCGACGAGACAGAAATAAACTACGAACGTATTGGCCGTGCCGCATACAAAGCCGGTAAAAATGCTTATGTGCTGGCCGGTTTCGATGGAACCAGTATTCAGTACACAGCCCCTGTTACTGTTGAAAAAACAGAACTAGAAGATTATCCGCTGGCTCAAACACAGGTACACGGCGCTACAGAAAACCGCCCTGTAATTTATGAAACAAGCCTGGGCAATTATACTAAGAACCCTGCTGCTGTATTGGCAGAAGCCACTCACGAAAGAAGCATTTTGATCCCCGATGGGCATACAGACTTTGTAAAAGACGCCACTATTTACCCGCATTATGAAAAGCCGGGTATTAAATGGGGCATGAGCATCGACCTGAATACCTGTACCGGTTGCAGTGCCTGCGTGGTGGCCTGTACAGCAGAAAACAATGTGGCTGTGGTGGGTAAAACAGAAGTGGCCCGTGCACACGAAATGCACTGGCTGCGTATTGACCGTTATTTTGCCGGCGATATGCAAAACCCCGATGTGGTATTTCAACCCATGCTTTGCCAGCATTGTGACAATGCACCCTGCGAAAACGTATGCCCCGTGGCTGCCACCAACCACAGCAGCGAAGGGCTAAACCAGATGACCTATAACAGGTGTATTGGTACAAGGTATTGTGCCAACAACTGTCCTTATAAAGTACGCCGTTTCAACTGGCTCGACTATACCGGGGCCGACAGTTTCCGCGACAACCAGGAACCACTGCGTGGCGGGTATCTCGATGAAGTGGTGTTTGCGCTCAACGACGATCTTCCACGCATGGTGCTGAACCCCGATGTAACCGTTCGCAGCCGTGGTGTGATCGAAAAATGTTCATTCTGCGTACAGCGCCTGCAGGAGAAAAAACTCGAAGCAAAAAAATCAGAAGATCCTTCTGTTGTTCGTAATGTAAAAACTGCCTGTATGCAGGCCTGTCCTACAAATGCCATCAGCTTTGGTAATGTAAACGACAAAGAAAGCGATGTGTATAAGATCAGGAACGTAGAACAGAAAGACCGCAGTTTCTATGTAATGGAACAACTGCACGCTTTGCCCAATGTAAGTTACCTGGCCAAGATCAGGAATACAGACAGGAAAGTAGATCACCCGCACGAAGAGGAAATGGAAGTGGTGGCCAAAGGGCATAACGAAGCAAAGAAAGAAGCCGCACCAGCCCATCATTAATGATGAGCCGGCTTACCATTTGGTACAGGATAAGGAAGCGAAAGCTGACGATAATTAAAAAATAAAAAAGCCTTAGGCGCTGCCAACGGCTAATTGCTACAGAATATGTCATTACTGAAATACGAATCGCAAATCAGGGAACCGCTGGTAGACGGTAATAAGGATTACCACCAGGTTACAGAAGATATCATTGGTCCCATTGAAGCAAAGCCCAGCACGCTCTGGTATATTGGTTTTTACATCAGCGTGGCGCTGCTGCTTTTTGGGGTGTACAGTGTGTACCGGGATGTTACCTACGGTATTGGCCAGTGGAACCTCAACAAAACCATCGGCTGGGGTTGGGATATTACCAACTTTGTATGGTGGGTGGGTATTGGTCACGCAGGAACGCTTATTTCTGCTATCCTCCTCCTTTTCCGCCAGGGCTGGCGTACCGGTGTAAACCGTGCTGCTGAAGCTATGACCATTTTTGCGGTAATGTGCGCAGGTCAGTTCCCTATCTGGCATATGGGCCGTGTGTGGATGGCGCCCTTTGTACTTCCTTATCCAAATACACGTGGGCCTTTGTGGGTTAACTTTAACTCGCCACTGCTGTGGGACGTGTTTGCGATCTCCACTTATTTCACCGTTTCGCTTTTGTTCTGGTACAGCGGATTGCTACCCGACCTGGCAACTGTGCGTGACCGTGCAAAAACAAAACTCCGTAAATTATTATATGGCGTGGCTGCATTTGGCTGGACGGGTTCTACCAAACATTGGCAGCGCCACGAAAGCTTATCACTGGTACTGGCAGGTTTAAGTACACCGCTGGTACTTTCTGTACACACCATTGTATCGTTCGACTTTGCCACATCCGTTATTCCCGGCTGGCATACCACCATCTTCCCGCCTTATTTTGTTGCGGGCGCCATCTTCAGCGGTTTTGCCATGGTGCAAACACTGCTCATCGTGGTACGCAAGGTGATGAACCTGCAGGAGTATATCACCCTTGGTCATATTGAGGCCATGAACAAAGTGATCGTATTAACAGGAAGCATTGTGGGTTGTGCGTATTTAACCGAATTGTTCATTGCCTGGTACGGCCAGAACCCATACGAATGGTATGCGTTCAGCCAGAACCGTGTAAATATTAATTCTCCTTATGGCTGGAGTTACTGGCTGATGATGTTCTGCAACGTAGTATCGCCGCAGGTGTTCTGGAGCCAGAAGCTGAGAAGGAATATCGCTTTCACTTTCTTCATGAGCGTGATCGTAAACATTGGTATGTGGTACGAGCGTTTTGTTATCATCGTTACCTCTATTTACCGCGACTTTTTACCCAGCAGCTGGAGTACCTACTATACGCCCACCATCTGGGAGATAGGTTTTTACCTGGGTACATTCGGGTTATTCTTTACCTGCTTCTTCCTGTTTGCAAAATACTTCCCGGTTATTGCCGTGGCAGAGATAAAATCTATTTTGAAAACGAGCGGCGAAAACTATAAGGCAAAGATGACCGATATAGAGAAGAAAGATGCAGAGAAGTTTTATGTGGAGGAAGTGGAACACGCTCATTGATTATTCTGAATGTTAAATGTTGAATTTTAAATTAAAAACAGCAATTCAGGTCATTTAACTTTTCATAAATAGAACTGTATAAATTGAAAGGAAATTTTAAGTGTACAAAACCATTCAACATTTAAAATTTAAAATTTAAAATAATAATAATGGCTGGAGGAATTAAAAAATTTGTGGTGGGCTCATTTTCCGACGAAAAAGTACTTTTTCCGGCGGTAAAAAATGTGCGCAAGGCAGGATACAAGATACACGATGTGTACACGCCGTTTCCGGTACATGGTCTCGATCATGCCATGGGGCTTCGCGAAACAAGCCTGCATACGGCCGGTTTTATTTATGCTGCCATGGGAACCACAACAGCAGTTACATTTATGACCTGGGTGTTTACATCCGATTGGCCGCTCAATATTGGAGGTAAACCGCATTTTGCTTTACCAGCATGGATACCCATTACGTTTGAACTTACCGTATTGTTTTCTGCCATAGGCATGGTGCTTACTTTTTGCTACCTGTGCAACCTGGCGCCATTTGTAAAAAAACACCACTTCAGTCCACGTGCCACCGATGATAAGTTTGTAATGGCAATTGAAGTAACGCCAAAGGCAAATCAGTCTGAAGTGGAAAGTTTCCTTAAAAACGCCGGGGCAGAAGATGTAAATGTGCAGGAAGCAGAAACAGGCTGGTGGATCGGTCGCTACGACAGAGAGCAGCAATTATACAGGGACGAAAAAGGCTATTGATCCTTTTTAAAATAAATAAGACGTATAACGAGTTTAAATAAATAATGAAAAAACTTTTAAGTATATCAGCAGTTGTTGTTCTCATGAGCTGTGGCGCCGGCGACCGTAACCCCGGAAGGGTGTATATGCCCGATATGGCTTACAGCAGAACGATAGAATCTTATGCCATGCGGGACAGCAATGTTTTTACAAGCAATGTAAATAATAAGGGTAGCCTTATTTATTTTAACGGAGCGCCTGTGGCGGGAACCATTAAAAGGGGCGAGCTGTATCCTTATACCTTAAGCAACGACAGTGCCGGCTATGCACAGAGCGCCGCCATAAAAAATCCAATTGCAGAAATGAGCAAGGCCGAAATGGATGAGGCTGCAAGGCTGTTCAACATACAGTGTGCCGTATGCCACGATGCAAAAGGTACAGGCCAGGGTCCGCTGGCAGGAAAAGTACCCGGCGTGGCAAACCTTACCGGCGATATTTATAAGGCGATGGCCGATGGCACCATGTTTCACTCAATTGCTTACGGAAAAAACAATATGGGATCTTATGCATCCCAGCTCGACCGTAAGCAAAGGTGGATGATGGTAAAATACATCCGGACCCTGCAGGGAGGAACAACGGCAGCAGCAAAAGCAGATTCAGCAAAACCGGCAACAGCACCTGCCGCAAAAGACAGTGCAGCAAAAAAATAAAAAGGATATTATAAAATATATTTCAGAATGAATCATCAATTTGAGTTACCCGGAGCGTATAAAAAATGGACAATGGGCCTGCTGATCGCAGGTGTTGCCGCATTATTGTGGGGGTTTATCATGTACCATCCATTTGAGCATGCCGGGCATGGAGAAAACGTAAACAGCACCCGTTTTTGGGCCGTGCTTTTGCAGAATAGTGTGTTTTGGTTATTGGTGGTAAATGCATCTATGTTCTTTATTTGCGTAACCACTATGGCGCACGGCGGCTGGCAGGTGGCCATGCGCAGGGTTCCAGAGGCCATCAGCAGCGTGGTTCCTATTCTTGGCATTATTACATTGGTTATATTGGCGGCCATCGTTTTTGGCGGCCGTACAGATATTTATCACTGGCTCGATAAAGATGCCGTGGCTCATGATAAGATACTGAAAGGGAAAAGCGGGTTTTTAAGTCCAACCTTCTTTATGGTTTGGTCGGTAATTGCCATCGGCCTTTGGTGGTTGCTGGGCCAAAAAATGCGCAGCATGAGTTTGCAGAGCGATAACGATGGGCCAATGGATTATGAAACAGGTAAAAAATGGATCTGGAAAAATACCGTGTGGGCCTCTTTATACTGCGTGGTGTTTGGCCTCACTGTTGCATCCACCATTCCATGGCTTTGGTTAATGAGCATAGATGCACACTGGTACAGTACCATGTACAGCTGGTACACATTTGCCAGTACATTTGTATCGGGTATGTCGCTGGTGGCCATCTTCTTAATTTATCTTAAAAACCAGGGGCAACTGGAATATGTAACAGACGAGCACCTGCACGATGTGGGTAAATTCATGTTTGCATTCTCTGTATTCTGGACCTATCTCTGGTTTTCGCAGTATATGCTTATCTGGTACAGTAACCAACCCGAAGAAACAAGGTATTTTGTTGACCGTATTGGTACAGCGGCAAAATCAGGCCCTTATAAAGGGATATTTTTCCTGAACCTGGTACTTAACTTTCTTTGCCCGTTGTTGATACTGATGCGCAAGGTTTCAAAAAGAAACTGGACGCTCGTAACATTTATGGGTATTCTTATCATATTTGGTCACTGGATCGATGTGTATCAAATGGTAATGCCGGGCACCCTGCACGATAAAGCAGAACTGATGCCATTTGAATTTGGTATTGCAGCCCTGTTTATCGGCATTATTATGTGGGGAGTAGGACGTTATATATCTAAAAATTCTTTGCTGGCACGCAATCATCCGTACCTCAAAGAAAGTATGATTCATCATACCTAAAAACTGAACTGTTTTGGGATGTTTTTAAACTAACTTTGAACAGGTAACGCAAAGAAAAAAATCAGAAGTAAATCATAAAATCCTTAGCCTTTCTGCAAAATTGCGAGGCATAAAATTTTAAAAAATGAAGGAGTTTTTTATAGTAGCCATTGCCATTATTATTTTTATCGTCATCTTCCAGATTTCAAAGGCGAGCGAATATGTAAGTGTGCTCAAGGGTGAGGAAAAGGCACGTAAGCAGAACAATAAGGTGAACGCCTATATGCTCATCAGCTTCCTTGTACTCGGACTTTTGGGGGCATGGTGGTGTAATGATATGTTCTATGGCAAAACATTGTTTCCGCAGGGTTCTGCATCTGTTGAGGGGGAAGAATTAGACAAAATGTTGATCGTGACCATTGTCATTACGGGTATCGTTTTCCTGATTACACAGGTAGCTTTATTTTGGTTTGCGTTCAAATACCAGGAAAAAGAAGGCCAGCGGGCTTTTTATTATCCGCACAATAACAAACTCGAACTGATTTGGACCACTATACCTGCTATAACCCTTACCGTATTGGTGGTTATTGGCTTGCGCTTTTGGTTTAAGGTTACAGGTGATGCACCCAAAGAGGCTGTAGTGGTGGAAATAACCGGTCACCAGTTTGGTTGGGACATCCGTTATCCCGGGAAAGATAAAGTACTCGGAAAAAAGAATTATAAATTGTACAACAACCCATCGGGTAATACATTGGGCGTCGATTTCAGCGACCCTGCCAGTCACGATGATATCCGCACAACAGAAATGCATATCCCGGTAGGTAAACCGGTGAAACTGGTCATTCATGCCCAGGATGTAATTCATGATGTGGGGCTTCCGCATTTTCGTATGAAGATGGATGCCGTACCCGGGATACCCACCACTATGTGGTTTACGCCCAAATACACCACGGATGAAATGAAGGCAAGAACAGGCAATCCCAATTTTGTTTATGAAATAAGCTGCGACCAGATGTGCGGTAAAGGACATTTTTCTATGAGAGGCGTTATTGTGGTGGATAAACCTTCTGATTATATTCTTTGGCTGGCCAGGCAAAAGCCCGAATACGCCACACTGATGGGAGGTGCGGCCGACAGTGCAGCAGCCCCGGTTACTGCCGATACTTTAAAACCATTGGCACAAGTAATAAAACATTAATTTTTATATCCTGCGGGATCAATTATAAAAAAAGATATGAGCAGCTCAGTTACAGTGCACGATACGCACACACATTCAGGCCATGATGCGCATCATGAACATCATCATCATGAAACTTTCCTGACCAAATACGTTTTCAGCCAGGATCATAAGATGATAGCCAAACAGTTTTTGGTTACAGGCATTATATGGGCCATTATTGGCGGCTTCTTTTCAGTTGTATTCCGCTTGCAGCTGGGTTATCCAGAAAGTACTTTTCCCTGGCTGGAAGACTTTTTTGGCCATTGGGCAAAGGGAGGTAAGCTTGACCCTGAATTTTATTATGCGCTGGTGACCATGCATGGTACCATATTGGTGTTCTTTGTGCTTACTGCCGGCCTGAGCGGCACATTTGCCAACTTTTTGATCCCCCTTCAGATCGGCGCAAGAGATATGGCTTCGCCTATGCTCAATATGCTCAGCTATTGGTTCTTCTTATTGGCCTCTGTGATCATGATGACCTCTTTGTTTGTTCAAACCGGCCCTGCAAGCGGTGGGTGGACAATTTATCCCCCATTAAGTGCATTGGGTGAGGCCTCCGAGGGCAGTAAGATCGGTATGGATCTTTGGCTGGTTTCAATGGCCATGTTCATTGTTTCATCTTTATTGGGTGGCCTTAACTACATCACCACCATTCTTAATATGCGTACAAAAGGAATGAGCATGACCAGGATGCCACTCACCATTTGGGCGCTTTTCTTTACTGCTGTATTGGGTGTATTAAGCTTTCCGGTATTATTGAGCGGCGCCATCTTGTTGCTTTTTGACCGCAACCTTGGTACTAGTTTTTATCTCAGCGATATAGTGGTGGCTGGAAAAATCCTTCCAAATGAAGGTGGAAGCGCCATCCTGTTCCAGCACCTGTTTTGGTTCCTTGGCCACCCCGAAGTATATATTATCCTGCTCCCGGCCATGGGTATGGCTTCCGAAATACTTTCTGTAAACAGCCGCAAACCAATTTTTGGTTATATGGCCATGGTTGCATCCCTGTTTGCTATTGCCATCCTTGCCTTTTTGGTTTGGGCTCACCATATGTTTGTAACAGGTCTTAATCCTTTTTTAGGCGGCATATTTGTACTCTTAACATTGCTTATCGCCGTTCCATCGGCCATTAAGGTGTTTAACTGGCTCACTACATTATGGAAAGGAAATATCCGATTTACGCCGGGTATGCTTTTTGCCATTGGCTTTGTAAGCCTTTTCATCAGTGGCGGGTTAACTGGTATATTCCTTGGTAACTCTGCCCTGGATATACACCTGCACGATACTTATTTTGTAGTTGCCCACTTCCACATTGTAATGGGGGTTGCATCATTTTTTGGCATGTTTGCCGGTGTTTATCATTGGTATCCCAAAATGTTTGGCCGCTATTTAAACAACACAATGGCATATATACATTTTTGGGTGACCATGATAGGAGCTTACCTGATCTTCTGGCCGATGCATTACGAGGGCCTTGCAGGTATGCCACGCCGTTATTATGATTATGCCAATTGGGAATCATTTAAAATGTTTGCCGGCTTAAACGAGTTTATCAGCCTGGTGGCGATGATCGTTTTTGCAGTGCAGTTACTTTTTGTTTTCAATTTCTTCTACAGCATGTTTAAAGGAAGAAAAGTGAAGGATCAAAATCCATGGGGTGCCAATACCCTGGAATGGACAACGCCCATACACCCCGGGCATGGCAACTGGGTTGGCGAAATTCCGGAAGTACACCGCTGGCCATATGATTATTCTAAAGATGGAAGGGATCATATACCACAAACAGAACCCGTGGGAGAAAATGAGAGCAAGCATTAAAAATGCAGTGTAGTTGATAATTTATTAATGGTTAATGTGAGTGTGGTAAGAAATTGTCGTTGCTTGTAAAATGACAATTGGCCATGAAAATATAAATGGAGGAAAATAAAACGATCAGGGGCAAAAAGCCCGGCAAAGTGAAAGATTACTTTCAGTTGATCAAATTCACTTTGAGTTTTATGGTGGTGTTCAGCACGGTGATTTGTTATTTGCTGGCGCCCAATGTGCGGTTCGATCTCACACAAGTTCTTTTACTTTTTGCAGCAGGCATGCTCATTACGGGAAGCGCCAACGCCATTAACCAGGCCATGGAAAAAGATTCCGATGCCGTGATGAAACGTACCGGCAACAGGCCGGTGGCGGCAGGGCGCATGAGCCAAACTGAGGCCTATGTTTTTGCAGGCATTGCCGGGGCGGTTGGCGTGGCCATGATGTGGTACTTTTTCAATTTTCAGAGTGCCATGCTGGGCTTGTTCAGCCTGTTCCTGTACGGGTTTATCTATACCCCTTTAAAAACAGTGAACTCAATAGCTGTGCTTATCGGAGGAATCCCCGGTGCATTACCCTGTTTAATTGGCTGGGTGGCTGGCACAGATAGTTTCAGTGCAGGTGGGTGGATTCTGTTTGCCGTGCAGTTTCTTTGGCAGTTTCCACATTTTTGGGCCATTGCCTGGGTGGCGCACCAGGATTATACAAGGGCAGGGTTTAAATTATTACCCAGTAAAAAAGGCCCTACAAAATTTACAGCGCTGCAAACCGTTATGTACAGTGCACTGATGATACCGGTTGGGGTTTTGCCCAATTATTTTGGTATAAGCGGGCAAACGAGCCTGTGGATCATTTTGGGTTGTAATATATGGATGCTTTATGTTAGCATCATGTTGTATATAAAGATGGATGTGGCCAGTGCAAGAAAGGTGATGTTCAGTTCTTACTTTTACCTGATGATCGTAATGCTGGCTTTGTATGCCGATAAAGCATACCCCGTTTCCTGAAAACGGTGAACGGTGCCGGCAAAATAATAATTTTAAATTCCCGCAAGGGAAAGCGAGCTATGAGTGTGGCAATGGAACAAAGAACAAAAATACATCCGCATAAATTTAATTTGTGGATTGGTATAGGAAGTATGCTGATGATGTTTGCGGGGCTTACCAGCGCATTCATTATAAAACGCAACCAGGCAGGATGGATAAGTTTTGATCTTCCGCCGGTATTTTGGTACAGTACAGCGGTTATTTTGCTGAGCAGCATCAGCATTTGGATGGCACAGCAGGCATTTAAAGCAAGGCTGATGAACCGGTACCGGGTATTAATGGCACTCACGCTGGTTCTTGGAGTTCTTTTTTTGGTTTTACAATATGTAGGGTTTAAGCAGCTCTGGGCTAAAGGGATCACCCTTACCGCAAGCGTTTCTTATTCCTTTTTATACGTAATTGTAGGGATGCACGCTTTGCACCTGCTGGGTGGAATAGCAGCACTGGTCTTTATGTTGTTAAGAGCTTTTGGCAGTAAAGTAAAGACCTACAGCACTGTGCCGGTAGAATTGATAAGTACTTACTGGCATTTTGTAGACCTGCTTTGGATTTATTTATTGTTTTTTTTACTGATGATAAAGTAGAGGTGAGTTACAAATACGGAACAGCAAACAGCAGATTTTTTAGAATTTAGTTTTTAAGATTCAGAATTTAATCAAATATGTCAACAGCAACAATTCCGGCAGGAACAAAATGGTGGGGGGGTGGAAGAAGCCCCTTTAATGCCAGTTATGGCAAAGTGATGATGTGGTATTTTTTGATGAGTGATGCCTTTACATTCGGGGCATTCCTTATCAGCTATGGCACCATCAGGTTTAGTGTGAACCATTGGGCAGATGCAAACCATGTTTTTAATGCATTTCCATTTGCAGGCCATGCAAATCTTCCACTGGCATTTGTGAGTTTAATGACCTTTATCCTCATCTTTAGCTCGGTAACAATGGTATTGGCTGTACACGAAGGCCATCACATGAACCGTAAGGGCGTGGAAAAATATATGATACTTACCATTATCGGGGGTGTTGCGTTTCTTGCCTGCCAGGCATGGGAATGGACCCACCTTATTACCGGCGACCATGCCGTACTTGTAAACGGGGCAGTTGAACATTGGGGTACCACGGTTACCAAAAACCCATGGGGTCCCGAAGTGATGCATAACGGGCAAATGGTAGCAACCCCCGGCCCTATTGCATTTGGTGGCTACTTCTTTGGTATAACAGGCTTTCACGGTTTCCACGTATTCAGCGGGGTTATTATCAATATCATCATGTACATTAAAACAAGACTTGGCCATTTTGACGAACGTGGCCATTATGAGATGATAGAAAAAGCCGGCCTGTACTGGCACTTTGTAGACCTGGTATGGGTATTTGTATTCCTTTGCTTCTACCTGATTTAATTAAAAATTTTATTTCGCATATATGTCAACACAACATCATTCATTTTCAGAAGTAACAGTGCATCCCGAACATTCAGCCGGAACTGGCAGGATCTGGAGAGTTTTTTGGGTGTTATCCATACTTACGGTGATAGAGCTCGGCCTGGGATATTTTTTATATGCCAAACATGGGGCTTTGGGAGGATCAACCGTATTGATGACTAAAATTGTAATTGGCATCCTTACACTTGCCAAAGCTTACTACATCGTTTCTGTGTTTATGCACCTGGGCGATGAAATACGCAATTTGATCATGACAATTGTAGTGCCGCTTTGTTTGTTCATTTGGTTTATCATTGCCTTCCTTTGGGATGGCGACAGCTGGAAAAACCTGCGCAACACCAATGGAGGCAGCCGTGAGTATAAAACAGAACAGGTGCAGGAACACAAGGCACCGGCTATGGACACACATCAAAAACCTTAAACTGTTTTAAGATCATATTTAATTTGAACCACTGCTTTACGGCGGTGGTTTTTATTTGTATAAAACTTGCCCCCTTCGCCCTAATGCCCGAACTTTGCAGCAGATTATGAATAAAACAGCTATTCTTGCATTGGTGTTGGCATTGTTGCTTCCTTTTACGGGATATTTTCTGGTAAAAAATTTGAGCAAAGGCGCTGTATATATGCCCCCACGTTATTTTTTCGACAGCGTTACCGTAATAGAAAAGGGCGGTAAAACAACCACAGATACGGTTTGGCACAGTGTAAAAAATATTTCCTTTACCAACCAGCACGGCAAACAGGTAACACTCAATGATGCCAAAGGGAAAGTAATTGTACTCGATTTTTTCTTTACACATTGCCCCAGTATTTGCCCCGGCCTGGCAAGAAACATGAAACGGCTGCAGCATTCTTTTGAGAAAAACGACAGCATTGTTCAGTTCATTTCTATCAGTGTGGATCCGGAGCGTGACAGTGTGCTTGAACTCCGCAAATTTGCCGATCGTTTTAATGCCAACCAGGATAACTGGTGGTTTGTAACCGGTAATAAAAAAGAGATATACGATTTTGCATTCAGCGAAATAAAAGCCAGCATTGCCGATACCGATGTAGATACGGCATTCATACATACAGAAAATTTTTTCCTGCTCGACAGTAACCGGGTGGTACGTGGCTGGTACAATGGTTTTGATACCGTTAAACTGGCACAGCTGGCAAGGGATATTCCCACCCTTATGCTCGAAAAGGATAAGAAAAAACCATCTATGTTGCGGGAATTCATTCCAATACTGCCTATTATTTTCATTGGTATTGCGATTGTTATTATAGTTACCGTGATCATGGGCAAAAGAAAAATAGCGTCGTAATATGCTTCAACCAGTGTTTAAAAAGAATGATAAAAAAGCAAGGCTCATCATCCTCGCAGTTTCTGCAGTTGTATTTGCAGCGGTGCTTTTTTTAAGCAATGTAACCATCAGGGCATCGCTGCCTTTTGATGCCCATGTTTTTGCCATGGCCAATGCGATCATCAACTCCATGGTATCAATATTACTGATAGCAGCGCTTTGGGCTGTCCGTAAAAGAAATTTTGTACAGCATAAGAACCTGATGATGGTGGCTATTGTTTTGTCTGTATTGTTTTTACTCAGTTATATTGCCCATCACCTGCTCACCGATGCCACTAAGTTTGGCGATCTTAACCACGATAACAGCATCAGCAATGAAGAGAAAGCAGCGACAGGATCCGTTCGCTTCATTTATTATTTTTTACTCTTAACACATATTCCCCTGGCAGGTATCATACTTCCTTTCATTTTATTTACTGCTTACCGGGCGCTCACCGGCGAATACGAAAAACATAAAAGGCTTGCAAGATTTACCTGGCCCATATGGTTTTATGTGGCGGTAAGCGGCGTGGTAATTTACCTGATGATAGAACCTTACTATTAACCCGGGCATATTCCCGGACTTCAATAAATTAAAACAGCGACGGTATTATACCGCCGCCGCTTCTTTCGTTTTATAGGAATGAGTTTATTGTAGTATTTAACTGACAACAAAGCTACATTCGGCACATGCTTTTTACAAGGGTATTTTAACGGTGCAAAGGGAGTTTTTTAACGGTATAAAAAGGGGGGTGTTTTAACGGTATTATGAAACTAATCCCTAATACGATAACTCTATGGCAGGATCCCAAAAGATGGTTTTGAAATCAACTACCGTATCGTTTTTAACTTTTACACCGTCTTTTTTGAGCAATTCTTCCATTTTAGCAGGGGTTTCAAAATGCATTTTTCCTGTAAGCATACCATTTCTGTTTACCACCCGCTGGGCCGGTACCCTGGGTTTTGCCCGGCCGGCACCGTTCATAGCCCAGCCCACCATGCGGGCCGACAAGCGGGTGCCCAGGTAGTTTGCAATGGCACCATAGCTGCTTACCCGGCCTTTGGGGATTTGTCTTACCACATCGTATACATCTGCAAAAAAACTATATTCTTTCTGCTCCTTTGGTTTTACCGTTTCTGCAGGCTTTGGTTTAACTGTTTTTTTTATTGCTTTCTTTTTCACGTGCAAGTATCAGTTTTGATTTGGCGGGTTCGGGAACATTACTATAATAAGGGCAATGTTTACATTTACATTCGTTTCCGCAACAGAAGCCACGCCTGAGTAAATATTTTGCGGTAAGCACCATCAGGTCCTCTTCATTAAAATAATAATCTTCTCCTTCTTTCATACGGCGGCCTGGTTTTCTGTTTGTTTTAAATATTCCTGCAGCTCATCATCAAGGTTGGGGATAGAAGCGGGCAATGAAAAACGCAGGTAAAATATTTTATTGCTTTGGGCAATGTTGAGTCCCTCGTAATAGGTTTTTATCTGCAGTTCGGGCATGCTGCTTTTTGCGTACACATCATCACATGCTTCGTGCAGTGCAAGGCCATATCTTGCTATCACATTTTTGGTAAAAGCAAAAAGATCGGGCGAATCTGTTTTGAGATGAATGGGTGCACCGGGTTTTAAAAACCTGTTGTACTCCCGCAAAAAACGGGGATGTGTAAGTCTTTTTTTTGATTTGGAAGTGCGCAGCTGTGGATCGGGAAATGTGATCCAGATCTCATCCACTTCATTGGGTGCAAAATAACCGGCGATCATTTCTATCTGGGTGCGCAAAAAGGCAGCATTGGTTAAACCGGTTTCCAGCGCTTTTTTGGCACCAATATACATACGGTTTCCCTTTACATCCACGCCGATGAAATTTTTGTTGGCATGCAGTGCTGCAAGGCCAATGGTATATTCACCACGGCCGCAGGCCAGCTCTAATATCAGGGGGTTTTCGTTCTTAAAAAAATGCTTCCAGCCGCCCTGCATATCCTGCGGGTATTCCTGCACATTTGCAAAGGTTTTTATTTGCCCAAAGCGAAAGAGTTTTTTCTGCGCCATGGGGCAAAGATAGGGACAGGGGGAGTTTTATAGTAGTGGAGTAAATAGCTATAATTCTTGAGTAATATATGAGAAATCTTTACTAAAATAACTTTAGGCCGTAATTTGATGTACAATTTGTACAGCCAGATAAAAAATTAACGAGAAACGTTGGCAGTTATTGGAAGGCTTTCAATGTAAGCAATTCCTAAATTGTTTTCTACGATTTTAGTTGCAGTGCTATGACTGAAAGTATGCATATAAGCGTGGTGAATTGTTAATACGGTGTCCTGTAAATCATTGTCGGATTCCATATCAATTATTTTTAAACCAATTTCTTTGCATCGCTCTGCAGATATGTGTCTTGCGTGTGATTTATTTTCTTTGTGATCCCCAAACTCTTTTAGAACTTTTTTGCAAAGAGCATCATTGTTCTTGCACATACTCCTTAATAACCATTCTCCTACTAGTTTTTCAGATCATTCGATTGAATTTTTACAGGCGCCCAAAAATGTCGGATGATATTTTGAAACAATTACTTGCCAAAGGGGTGCAGCCGATGGATTAGCTTTTACATCCTCAATTGCCTGTTGAAATTCATCTAACACAGACTGACAAGCAACTCCTCCCATTTGTGGGTCGATTGGGCCTAGGTTTGATTGCTTTCCCATCATTATTTCGTTACAAGAAAGCGCTATCATGGTACCTGCTGACATAGCTATTTGAGGAATTATCGCTCTAATATTGCCTTTAAACATCTTTTGCAAATAATCCACGATACTTTCAGTAGCTGCTAAATCTCCACCTGGAGTGTGTAAAATTAAGTCTAGGCCTATTTCCCTATTTAACTTGTGGACATTTGCCATAAATGCATTTTTGTCCTTGTCATTAATAATTACATCAGCATTATTAGGTTTTTGAAGCCAGCCACTGTAATATGCAATTACATTACGTCCTGTTTTTTGGTGTAAAGAGTATAGATATTTTCTACGGACAACATCAAATGGATTGGGAGTCCCTTTTTGAGATTCATTTTGAATTTCTTCTATTACTTCTTTCCAATTGGGCATGGGTTAATGATGGCGGTAACGTATTAAAGAGAAGCGTTTGTATCAAATGATGTAATGCTATTTGGTCCTGTAAAAAGGGAGAATTTTTTGAAATTCTCTTTAACATCAAAAGCCTTGGGCTCTATTGGTAATTCCCATTTGCCGTATTTAGATGCTTTATTTATTAATTCATAATATGCTTTTTCTAAATTCAATTCCTTTTTGGTATTTTTTTTAGATGAAGTCATGATTATTTTTTTATGAAAACACAAAGAGTATAATGGTATAGATAGTTACAAAAATAAAATATTATTTTGAACTATTCCATAAAAACAAAAAAACCTCCGCAAATAGCGAAGGCTTTTAATAAGCTGTAGGGGAAGGGTTCGAACCTCCACGGGGCAGTTAGTTGTAGCACTCCCGATAGCTATCGGGACAGTGGTCGACCCTGGTCGCCCAGGTACGCTACCCTTGCGGCTCTATGCTATATTTAT
>JBATOU010000132.1:0-2516 GCA_049291115.1 Ferruginibacter sp. | reverse complement strand
GGTGTGCCGGTCGCTTTGGACTCACGGCGGTAGTTGTCGGCGATCACTCCCACCAGCCGGTCGCGCAGAGCGGGCCCGGCGTCGGGGTCGTCCTCGGGCCAGGACAGCTGCGCTCGGCTGAGCAACTGGAATGCTGCCGGGTGCGATTCGGCACGGGCGAGCGCGGCGTCGATCCGACGCCGTGTCCGTTCGGGCCGCGGCACGTCAGCGGTCTCGGCGTTGACGACACGGAAGAAGTCGCTGAGTTCGCCCACCTCCTTGTCGACGGCGGCGCGGTAGAGGTCGTCCTTGGAGCCGAACAGCTCGTAGATGGCCGGTTTGCGCACACCGGACGCCGCCGCGATCTCGTCGATGGTCGCCCCTGCTCGCCCGACCTCCGCGAAGCGCGTCACCGCAGCGTCGAGCACGACCGCCCGGCGTACGTGCTCGGGCAGCTTGGGTGGACGGCCGCGGTCACGGACCGCGCTGCCCGATCCACCTTTTCGAACGACTGCGTTCGCCATGTGGCTCATTGTAGACAGCCCCGCCCACAAGTTCCTTGACCATTTTCGAACTCATCCGTACGTTATTGCCCATGAGCACTGTCGTCCCCGCAGTCCACGGTCGCATCGGTCGGCGGAATGATCGGCCAGGAACGAACGGTGCTCCCGCTGCTCGCGACCGACGAGTTCGGGCTCGACAAGTACACCGCGACACTGACGTTCATCGCCGCGTTCGGCATCGTCAAAGCCGCCACCAACTTCTTCGCCGGCACCCTGTCGGACCGCTTCGGCCGCAAGCCGATTCTCATCGCTGGATGGATCGTCGGCGTCCCAGTTCCACTGCTGTTGATGTGGGCACCGACCTGGGGGTGGGTCGTGTTCGCCAACGTCCTGCTCGGTGTCAACCAAGGCCTCACGTGGTCGACCACCGTGATCATGAAGATCGACCTCGTCGGACCCGCCCGGCGCGGGTTCGCCATGGGCTTGAACGAGGCTGCCGGCTACGGCGCCGTCGCCATCACCGCGCTCGCAACGGGATGGATCGCCGCAGAACACGGCCTCCGCCCCGCCCCGTTCTACCTGGGCCTCGCGTACGCCGCCCTCGGGATCGGACTGTCCACGATCGCAGTGAAGGAGACCCACGCCCATGCACGGCACGAGGCCGCCAATCACACTTCCGCAAGCGACGCCCACCACGATGGGTTGACCACCGGCGAGATCTTCCGGCTCACCTCGTTCCGTGACCGGTCCCTGTCGTCGTGCTCGCAGGCGGGGCTGGTCAACAACTTGAACGACGGCCTTGCATGGGGCCTGTTCCCCATCTTCTTCGCTGCCGCCGGGGTCTCCATCGGCCGAATCGGCATCCTCGCCGCCCTGTACCCGGCCGCATGGGGTCTCGGGCAGCTCTACACGGGTGGGCTCTCCGACCGCATCGGCCGGAAGCCGCTCATCGCCGGTGGCATGCTCACCCAAGCGGGTGCGCTCGCGTGGATGGCGGCCGTATCGGGGTTCTGGCCGTGGGCCGCCGGCGCGGTGGTGCTCGGCATCGGTACCGCGATGGTCTACCCAACACTCCTCGCCGCGATCGGCGACGTCGCACACCCCACATGGCGGGCACGATCGATCGGGGTGTACCGGCTGTGGCGCGACGGCGGCTTCGCAGTGGGCGCCCTCCTGGCCGGCGTTCTCGCGGATCTCGCCTCCATCGAGACGGCGATCTACGCCGTCGCCGCCCTCACTGCCGCGTCCGGCATCGTCGTCATGACGAGGATGAACGAAACACACACACACCCTTTTGTTTGACGGTATTTACCGTTACAGTAAATGGCGTGACCACGGGAATGATCGATGAAGTCGTCGAAGCACTGGGCCGGCAGGTAGGCGTCCACCTCGAGCTGGCCGAGCCGCCCCGCCCACTGACCGGTGGCTTCTGGGCCACCATGGCGGTGATCCGTCTCCGCACGACCGACACGCTCCCTGCTGCGCTGATGGGCGACCTGGTCGTGCGGCTGATGCCCGACGCCGCCACCGGCCAGTACGAAACCGAGGTGCAAGGGCTCGTCCACCGCAGTGGGGTCCCGGTCGCTGCGGTGCACGGCGGTGGCATTCTCGACGCCGACCCAACCTACGCGTGGATGGTGATGGACCTTGCCGGCGGATCGCGATGCTGGCCGACATCTCCGCGAGCAAGGCGCTCCGTCTCGCCCCCACCCTCGCCCGTCGACTCCCCGACGTTCTGGCCGATGCGGCATCGCGCGTGCACCGGTGCGATACCGCCGGTTGGCACGCCACCCTCACCGCCACGGGGCGTGAGCCAGGAGTCGTCTCGTTCCTCGAACGACTCGCCACCCACGCGCTCGCGATGGGCGACTCGGGACTCGCCGCCCATGCCGACCGGCTTGCCGCCGCGGCGGGAAGCAACGAGGTTCTGTGCCACGGCGACATCCACCCGTTCAACCTGCTCGTCGACGGTGACCGCTGGACGTTGATCGACTGGTCCACCGCCGTGCTCGCCGACCCGCACTACGACCTGGC
>JBATOU010000131.1:0-1715 GCA_049291115.1 Ferruginibacter sp. | reverse complement strand
GTACCTCCGACCACGTCCGTTGGTCCGCGGTGGGTCACCCAGCTACCCGATCTGCCAGGACCCGTGCGCGATTGGTTCATCGGATTGGGTCTGCTTCATGGAGTGCCCTTCCATTACCTCGTACCGGATCCGGAGATGCTTTCACCGGAGAGCATCCAATTCTTCAGCGTGGATGGCCAATGGCTGGAACGGCTGTGCGACGGGGCGTTCAGTGTAGGGCGTTCTTCTTACAAGGATGACGACTTGGCAACGCCTGAGAACGAGGGGGATCTTACGGTACAATGGCAGGCCGATGACAAGTCACCACTTTGCGGATTCTTATTGCGTTCTTCCGTCATCACGGATTGGCCGGATGTGGAGATCATTGGCTGGAGTCAAAAGCCGGGATCCGACTTCGATGACCCCGCCGGTCCGAAGAAGATGGTAGTGGTCCGGAAGGAGCTTATTGCGCCTGGAGTCCTTCTATGCCTCTTCGAGGGAGGTCAGATGGAAGCACTGGCCTTTCAGAAGAAGGCAGAAACGCTCCACTTCAGTTTCTCGAGGGAAATGAAGGACGGGCCTGTCTTCAAGTTTCCGCGAAAGAAGGACGGGACCGAGACGAACAACGATGCGAGCCTGAGGTTGTTGATCGGAGGCGTTGATCCGGACGGCCCCCGGAAGGTCGATCTAGCTGCCCTTTGCAATGGCCTGACCATGGGAGATCGATACGGATACGGGGGTGCGATTAGTTCCGCAGAACTTGGGATGGCGCTGCTTGGTGGTTCGGAAAAGGTGTGGTTCTTACGCGCCTAGCCAGGAATACGAAACGCGTTCACTCGACTGGACCATTAACAGGAAGTTCCTTCGCGGCACAGATGATCGGGTTGCTCGCACCATTCATCAATATGATCGTCTGGCATCACGCGCTAAGCGCTGCACCTGCACGATCCAAGGAAGCGGCCGATGATACTTCCCCTTACGAACTCTTCGGAGTTTGAAAACGGGATGATCCCATGGTGTTCTTCCCATTTCTTTCCTTTTCCGCTATCGGCTTGCGCAGCACGATCGTCCCGTCGAAAACGTCCATCACCATCGGCTTTCCGGTCTCCAAGGTCCCCGCGATGATCTGCTTGCTCAACTCGTTCAGTAGTTCCTTCTGGATCATACGCTTGATGGGGCGCGCGCCGAATTGAGGATCGAAGCCGGTGGTGGAGATGTGTGCGATCAACTCCTCGCTGGGTAGCAGGTGGATGTCCTTTTCCTCCAGCTTGGCCAGCAGCATGTGCAGCTGCAGCTTCACGATCTCCCGCACATCCGCCTGGCTCAGCGGACGGAACATGATCAGCTCGTCCACGCGGTTGAGGAACTCGGGGCGCACGGTCTTGCGGAGCAGCTCCATCACTTCGCGCTGGGTCTTCTCAACCACGGCGTCCACATCCTTATCCTTGAGGCCTTCGAAGTTCTCCTGGATGATGTGCGAGCCGATGTTGCTCGTCATGATGATGATGGTGTTCTTGAAGTTGACCACCCGGCCCTTGTTGTCGGTGAGGCGACCATCATCGAGCACTTGCAGCAGGATGTTCCACACGTCCGGGTGGGCCTTCTCGATCTCGTCGAGCAGCACCACGCTATAGGGTTTGCGACGCACGGCTTCGGTCAATTGTCCGCCTTCATCGTAGCCCACGTATCCGGGAGGCGCACCCACCAAGCGACTCACGCTGTGGCGCTCTTGGTAC
>JBATOU010000130.1:0-51242 GCA_049291115.1 Ferruginibacter sp. | reverse complement strand
CTGTACAACCATTTGCATTACGAAATGCTGCAAGTGTAGCACTTAATGTACCCGTTGCGCCTGATCCTTCGAAACAAGTAGAAGCTCCATAACCAACAAAATCAATATAAGCCGATGAAGCTGGGCAAGCATTGAGAGGTGTAGTGCCAGTAACTAGTGCAACTCTTCCGCTTGCAGCAGCCATACTTATGGCTGGCGTTGCAACAGCATCCGGCGTAGGTAGC
Source organism: Ferruginibacter sp. (assembly GCA_049291115.1). Taxonomy (GTDB): domain Bacteria; phylum Bacteroidota; class Bacteroidia; order Chitinophagales; family Chitinophagaceae; genus Ferruginibacter. The sequence goes on along the minus strand of JBATOU010000130.1, from coordinate 51,018 downwards.
GCAGCTCCAACTGCTCCTGCACCAGACATTTGTATGAGGTAATAACCGCCAGCTGGTATAGATACTGATGGGAGTGCGTATACACCTGACCAGGCGCCTGTAACAGCAGATGAACCATACTGAATGGAAAGGCCAGCCAGGCTTTGAGAAGTGACTGAAATGTTGTGTACTTCCACATAGTCGGCATTGTATGTGGCGCCGCTATTACCACCTGCTCCATAAACTTGGCTGATTACAACCGTGGTAGACTGGCTGTACCCAAGCAGGAAGAGCGAAAGCATAAAAACTAATGTAAAAATCTTCTTCATGTGTTTGTAATTTATATAATTAGAAAGGGGAGACAAAGATAAAGGATATAGGGTTTTGCCGGTGATTTTCGCTGTAAAATTTATCAACTTAATCTAAAAATAATCCAGTTTTTTCAGGAAAAAGGAAATCTGAACTTATCTCTTGTGGCACTTAACCATTTTTGATCAGAAAAGGACGATTTTAAATTGAATTTCGACTATCTTTCCACACATTTTTTTATATGAAGAGACTTATTTTTTGTCTGTATTTGCTAATTAGCTCAATTTCTGAGATGAAGGCCCAGGAAATGGATCCCTATTACCATCACCGGCAGTTTATGCCAGTTGCCAATAGGGAAATTGAAGGGGCATCCAGCACCGGAAACAGCGGTACAGGCGCCAATATCAATGTAGTTTACCAGCGTTTGCAGTGCAATAGCAACCCGCTCACCGGCAGGAATATTTCCGGCACCGTTACCACGCATTTTAAAACCATCGCTGCAAATGTGGCCAGCATCAGTTTAGATCTTAACAACAGTTCTTTCAATAACGCTTCCCTGCAGGTGAATTACCATGGAACATCCTGCACTAAAAGTTTTTCAGGAAATATCCTTACTATCAGCCTGCCGGTAACGATCCCGGCTGTAAATACACTGGATTCTGTAGTGATCATTTATGCAGGAATTCCTCCTGCCGTTAGCGGTGCCGCCCAGGGTTACCAGCGGGGAAGTTATACCGATATCAATGGCATCACCCAGTTTTATACCAGCAGCCTTTCAGAATCTTACGAAGACCGGGACTGGTGGCCCTGCAAGGCCGATATGCAGGATAAGATCGACAGTATGGATATTGAAGTAACCGTTCCCTGGGTTGGTGCCGATACTTTTTGGGTTGCCGCAAACGGAAAACTTGTTGACTCTGCCATCCAGGGCAATGAACGTATTTTTAAATACAAAACCAGGTATCCCATTGCCTCTTACCTCGTTTGTCTTTCGGTGGCTAAATTTAACCGCTACTATAGCAGTGTAAATGTAAACGGAACCCAGGTACCCGTGCATTATTACCTGCTTGCCGGTAAAACTGCTTCCTACTATACCAATGCTATTACAGCCATGGATAAAGTGAATGCCGTGGTACAGGCCTTCAGCTCAAAATTTGGCGATTACCCGTTTAAACTCGAGAAACATGGGTTTTATGATGGATTAATGGGTGCAAGCGGAATGGAGCATCAAACTTTTTCGGCCATGGCACCAGGAGCGCTTACCAGCGTTAGTACACTGGTTCACGAACTGATGCACCAGTGGTTTGGCGATAATGTAACTTTTGCCACCTGGAATGATCTTTGGCTGGCAGAAGGGTTTGCCCGCTACAGCGAATCATTGGCAGGAGAACTGGTTCCGTCTTTGGGCTTTAATGTGCTTAGCCAGCGAAACAATTTAAAGAACAGTGCACTTGGCCAAAGCTCCAGCGCCTGGATCCCTAATTCAAATACGGGAACATCCAACCTTATCTGGAACAGCGCTTACGGCAGTACGGTTTACCAGCGTGGAGGCATGATCGTTTCCATGCTGCGGGCCATTGCCGGCGATGCTAAATTTTACCAGGCACTTACAAATTACCAAAACAGCTATAAGGGTACAGCCGTGTCGTCCGACAGCTTAAAAAAACAATTCAATGCTGTTTTAGGCAGGGATATTGCTGAGTTTTTTAATGATTACCTGGGCGGCTCCGGTTCCCGTACACAGGCCGTTGGCGGTATCGGCAACCCCGTGAATGAAGTGATCTGGAATGCAGCATCAAACATCTTGTTTCTTAAACAGGGAACCCAATCTGTTTCGGCCGGTTCAAACGTAACTTATTTTAACGGGCCTGTTGCCGTAAGGGCAAGCAATGGCGTTAGAGACACCAGTATCATTTATTACGACTGGGGTGGAGGAGACCTGAGTTATGCAGGCAATGGCCTGAGTGATACCGTTAAAGGCAACCTGCTCAGTTACCGCTTATCGTTTACACCCACCAGTTTGGTTTACGACGACAGTGCCCGAACCTTATCTACCGGAACTACAACGCCTGATCCATCCATTGACGGTTATATTTGGTATGGAACGGTGGATAATAACTGGTACAATCCCGCCAACTGGAGTGCCTGCTGCGGTGTGCCACCTGTTAAAGGTGCCGATATTGTGATCGCATCCACCTTTGCAGAACCGGTTTTATCTTCGGCCATTTCTGTCAGAAACATTACGATCAATGCCGGCAAAACGCTGAATATTGCTGCAAATGAACTTAGCATTACCGGCGGCATTTATGGAACCGGAACGTTTACGGGTTCTGCATCTTCGAAGCTGGTCATTGCGGGCCCTGCAGGCGATATTAATTTTAACCAGGCGGCACTTCCATCCCGTACCTTAAGCAAACTTACGCTGGAGGCAGGCAGCCGTGCCAATATAAAATCTAATTTACATGCAAATATGGTGGAAGTAAAAACCGGCGCCAGTCTTACTGTAGCATCGGGTTACAGGTTAAGCACCAATTGAGGAATTTAATGAGCATAAATATTTATCCTAAACTTTGAATATTTATCAATAAAATTTTGGGAGAAAAAATCTTGCTGTTTGCTGCAAAATTTCAGCAGATTGAGCACGAAAAATTATGAACCGTAAATCATTCATACAATCATTAGCAATTACTACCATGGCAGGCACAGCGGCATTTAAAGTAAACGAACTCGGTAAAATGACAGACCCGCTCGGTGGCACAGACCAGATGCCTGTGCTTTTTCTAGGGCATGGCAGCCCCATGAACGCTATTGAAGAAAATGAATTTGTGCAGGGGTTCCGGGAAGTAGGAAAATCGATCCCAAAACCCAATGCCATCCTGTGTATATCGGCTCATTGGGAAACCCGGGGTACCTACGTAACTGCAATGGAAAAGCCCATTACCATTCACGATTTTGGTGGTTTTCCCAAAGAGCTTTTCGATGTGCAGTATCCTGCACCCGGCAGTCCGCAACTGGCAAAAGATACACAGGCCCTTGTAAAGAAAACGGATGTACGGCTCGATGATAAATGGGGACTCGATCATGGGGCCTGGAGCGTTATCAAGCATCTTTATCCAAAAGCCGATGTGCCGGTGATACAGATGAGCCTCGATTATTACCAGGGGCCACAGTATCATTATGAGCTTGCACAGGAATTGAAAGCACTGCGAAAAAAAGGGGTACTCATCATTGGGAGCGGAAACATAGTGCACAACCTGCGCCTGGTGGCCTGGGACCAGCTTGATAAGCCTTTTGCATACGATTGGGCAGCAGAAGCACGTGAAAAAATGAATAAATACATTTTAGACGGCGACCATCAGCAATTGATCAACTACAATAAACAGGGCAAGGCTTTTGAAATGGCCATTCCCTCGCCCGACCATTTTTTGCCACTGCTGTATACACTCGGGCTTAAGGAAGAGAATGAAAAAGTATCTCTTTTCAACGATAAACCTGTGGCCGGTTCCTTAACGATGACCAGTGTGAAGATTGAACAGGCATAAGATATTGAAAACAGCAATTTACAGAAGCGGTGGACCATGAGCCCGCCGCTTTTTTATTAAATTATTTTGTAATAACTATTTCATATTTCAATTGGGTATAGATTTCTTCACAAGTGCATTTAAATTTGTTTAACTTTGCTGCACTAAAAATTCAACAATCCTGTTTTTGTGCATAATGAATTCTCAAAAGATTAAAGGTTGAAAAGAACCAACATGAAGAAACTTTACAAAGAACAACTCTTGCCCATCAGTATCAAAGATGCCTGGGATTTTTTTACCAGCCCCCAAAATCTTAATGCCATTACGCCCCCCGATCTTATTTTTAACATCACTTCTGAAATGCCGGAAAAAATATATGCCGGGCTTTTTATTACCTACCGGCTTAAACCCCTGCTGAATATACCCGTTAACTGGTGTACAGAGATAACCCATGTAGAGGAATACAGGTATTTTGTAGATGAGCAACGCTTTGGCCCTTATAAATGCTGGCATCATGAGCACCATTTTGAAGAACGGAACGGAAAAACATTCATGGTTGACATCGTTTATTATGATACCGGCAAATGGATATTTGGCGCCCTTGCCGAAAAATTCTTCATAACCCAAAAACTCAATGATATCTTTGATTACCGGTTCAATAAACTAAATGAAATATTTCATGAATAAGCTTTACGTTAAAGTGCTCGTTTGTGTGGCTGTTTGTCTTGGGCTCGGAACTGCCAGTGGTTTTTCTACGGCCTCATCTATCAATGGCTGGTACCAAACCATTCAAAAGCCTTCGTGGAACCCGCCAAACTGGATATTTGGGCCTGTGTGGACGGTCCTTTATATCCTGATGGGCATTGCTGCGGCACTGGTTTGGCACAGCCGGTCTGCCGATAAAAAAATTGCATTGGCATTATTTGCTTTTCAGTTTGTACTGAACCTGCTCTGGACCTATATCTTTTTTGGTATGCATAACCTGCAGCTGGCCTTAATTGAAATTATGCTGCTGTCTGTATCTATAGCCATTACGCTTTACTGGTTCTTAAAGGTGAACAAAACGGCAGCAGTGCTTTTACTGCCTTACCTGATGTGGGTATCCTTTGCAAGCAGCCTTACGTATACGATTTTTATTATGAATTCCTAAGCGTTTCTTTATTCAATTACCGGTCAGCCATTCGCCAGGAATGCTAATGTAGAAAATTCCGTTTATATTTAAAGTTTTCTCAGGCAGCTTTTCCCCTGAACAGGGAGATGAAAAACAGGATCAAAAACAGGAAGAATAGAGTTTTAGCAATACCCGCTGCACCTGCAGCGATACCGCCAAAACCAAGTATGCCGGCAATGATGGCCACTACCAGGAAAATGATGCTGTAACGTAACATAATGTTTGCTTTAAGTTTTAATAATAACACAACTGTGCAGAACCATACTGAAAATTTTATGCCAGAGATAAGCAAATGCGCAGGAGTGGATTCGGGTGTACAATGTGCAAATTCTTTCCCATTCCGTGGCAGTTGCCGCGGCTTACACAATAATGTGTAATTTTGTCTTCTATCAGCTGGCTATCGCTCCCTGAAAAATGGGGGAGGAAAGTCCGGACAGCGCAGGGCAGCACAGCGGTTAACAGCCGCTCCCGTTTTAAACGGCGGGAAGAAAGTGCCACAGAAAATAACCGTCCCGGCCTTTGGTTGGGATAAGGGTGAAAATGTGGGGTAAGAGCCCACGGTAATTTTTGGTAACAGATTTTACGGGTAAACCTTGTGCGCTGAAATGCTAAATATACCGGCGGTTGAGGGTGGCCCGTCCAATTTTGCAGTATTGCAAAAACCCCGGAGGGTAAGCAGCTCATGATCCCTGCAGTGATGCAGGGGCCAGATAAATGATGGCCGTCCTTCCTTTACGGCGGGATAACAGGATCCGGCTTAAGGCTGATGGTTTTTAATAAAAAAGCGACCACTTCAGGCCGCTTTTTTTATTGTACTTACTGGTTTTTAAAAATTTGCTGCTTTTAACAGGGTTCTTGTATTCACACTATCGGTGATGCCGGAATAATTAAGGCCTAAAACTGCAGTGCTTTCCACCAGCCCATACCTGGGTGCATAATAAGATTGAATATTTGTGGTTAAGGCACTGGCAGGGAGGCCGGCCACCGAAATGCCCGTTTGAACCCTTATCACATCTGTGTGCGACATGGTGCCGGTGGTCCTGGAAATGCCTTTTTCCATTATTGTGTTGCTGATGGTAACTGCTAAGGGAAATGGAACGCCGGGAACTGTTACGTTTGTAGTTTGGTTCCAGGAGGCATTTACAGCTGCATTGCTTTTAAGGTACAGCAATTCAAGCTGCAGGTTGCTGAGCGCGGGCAACTGCGTAAAGCTATAATAGTCGCTTCCTGTCACATTAAAATAATCTGACGAACCGTCTGAATTGGTAAAAACATGATAAGTACGGCTGTTTACACTGGTATCGCGGTTGGTGGAAGTGGTCGTATTGCTGCTGGTAGACATGGCAATATTATCCGTGGTTTCGTAGGTCCTGGTTTGGCCTGCGGTAAGAGACATATAGGAAGTGGCGGGGTTATTAGTGTCGCCACCAGTATCTTTTTTACAGGAAAACAGGATAGCAGACAGTACAAAAAGGCCAAAAATTGTCTTTTTCATATGAAATTTCGTTTTTAGAACCCCAATATCCGCATTTTTTGTCAATTAATTAAAATTTTCTCCCTATCTTTGCGCTCCAAATTTTATGGCTAAGCAGGCACTAATTAAACAAGACGGAACTATTATTGAGGCATTAAGCAATGCTATGTTTAAAGTTAAGCTTGAAAACGGTCACGAAATTCTGGCTACCATTTCAGGAAAAATGAGGATGCACTACATCCGCATCCTTCCGGGCGATAAAGTGGGAGTTGAAATGAGCCCTTACGATCTAACGAGGGGCAGGATCATTTTCAGGTACAAATAAGCGGCAATAAAGTATCAAATATAAAATTCATAACAATGAAGGTAAGGGCATCTATTAAAAAACGCAGTGCAGAGTGCAAGATCGTGAGGAGAAAGGGCCGCCTGTATGTGATCAACAAAAAGAACCCCCGCTTTAAGCAGAAGCAGGGATAAAGTTGATGGTTAACGGTTGATAGTTACAGCAGTTGACTTTAGCATTTAAAATTTAGCATTTAAAACTTATAATCATTTATGGCTCGTATTGCCGGTATAGATCTACCAAAAAATAAAAGGGGCGAAATCGGACTTACCTATATATATGGTATTGGCCGTTCCACCGCAAGGTATATTCTTGAAAAAGCGTCTATTGATGCAAATAAGAAAGTTAATCAATGGAACGATGATGAGCAAACTGCCATCCGTAACATTATTAACAGTGAGTTTAAAACAGAAGGTGCTTTGCGCAGCGAAACCCAGATGAACATCAAGCGTTTGCTGGATATTGCCTGCTACCGTGGCCTCCGTCACCGTAAAGGTTTGCCGGTTCGCGGACAGCGTACCCGTACCAACAGCCGTACCCGTAAGGGCAAGCGTAAGACCGTTGCCGGTAAGAAGAAAGTTGCTAAGAAGTAATTGAATGATCAATAATTATTAATTAATAATTATTGATCATTTGTTTTATAGAATGGCCATTCATCAGAACCAAACGCCGGATAGCAGGGCCAGCAGGAGGGTGAGGTTCGGTTCCGGGTAAAACCGGGATAATATTTTTAAGATTACCTATTATTAAATTTTATGGCGAAAGCACAAAAAACCCAGGGTGGTAAACAGGGTAAAACAGCTACCAAAAAAAGGGTGGTTAAAGTTGACTCCTACGGAGATGCACATATTGTTGCAAGTTTCAACAACATCATTATCAGTTTAACCAATAAGCAGGGTCAAACCATTGCCTGGGCAAGCGCCGGTAAAATGGGCTTTAAGGGAAGTAAGAAAAATACGCCTTATGCTGCTCAAATGGCTGCAGCAGATTGTGCTAAAACAGCATTGGATGCAGGGTTAAAGCGGGTGGATGTATATGTAAAAGGACCAGGAAGCGGCCGTGAAGGCGCTATCCGTTCTTTGAGTCAAAACGGGATTGAGATATCTTCTATCAAAGACGTTACACCTATTCCGCACAACGGATGCAGGCCTCCCAAGAAGCGCAGGGTATAATTTTATTTTGAATGTTGAATTATTTCATTCAACATTCAAAATTTATAATAACATATTGAATCGCCATACGGTTCATTTTAACAAAGGGTGAATGATTGATTTTTTACGATTTTTTAATGATCATCTCACCGTTCCAAAAAAAATCGAAATGATTAAAAACTATGGCACGTTACACTGGTCCAAAGACCAAGATCTCACGTATTTTCGGTGAACCGATCACCGGCAACGGTAAGTGGTTGACTAAAAACAGCAACCCTCCCGGACAACATGGTGCAAACCGCAAGCGTAAAACACTTGGCGAATATGCACTCCAGTTAAAAGAAAAGCAAAAGGCCAAATACACTTACGGTGTACTGGAAAAGCAATTCCGCAAAACTTTTGAAGAAGCCTCCCGCCAGAAAGGGGTTACCGGCGAAAATCTCATCAAACTTTTAGAAGCCCGTTTGGATAACACCATTTTCAGGATGGGTGTGGCCCCAAGCCGCCAGGCAGCACGCCAGCTGGTAAGCCATAAGCATGTAACTGTTAACGGCGAAGTGGTAAACATCCCATCATATACCTGCAGGCCGGGTGATGTTATCAGCCTTAAAAATAAGAGCGCAGCCAATACTTCCATTACCGGTGCGGTGCGTGGAAAAAATCCTAAGTTCAACTGGGTTGACTGGAGCGAAGGAGAACTGAAGGGTACATTCATCACGTATCCCGAAAGGGAAAGCGTTCCAGAAAATATCAGGGAGCAACTGATCGTGGAATTGTACAGCAAGTAATAGGTAAAAAGTAAAAATTCAAAAGGTTTCAGTGACTTGAATTTTTACTTTTGAATTTTTAATTTTTAAAACAAATCAACAAAATACAAATGGCCATTTTAAATTTTGTTAAGCCCGATAAAATTGTTCTTCAGAAAGCAAACGACTTTGAAGCCCAGTTTGAATTTCGCCCGCTTGAACCGGGATATGGTGTAACCATTGGCAATGCCCTCCGCAGGGTGCTATTGAATTCTTTGGAAGGGTATGCCATCATTGGTATCAACATTGCCGGTGCCGACCACGAGTTTGCCACCATTAAAGGTGTTACCGAAGATGTTACTGAAATTATTCTGAACCTGAAGCAGGTGCGTTTTAAAGCAAAGGTTGACCATGATGTGAATACAGAAAAGGTTACTCTTTCTTTGAAAAATAAAACAGAATTCACTGCCGGCATGATTGGCGAGGCTTCTCCTGCTTTCCAGGTAATGAATCCCGAACTGCTGATCTGCACACTCGATAACAGCGCCAAACTTGATATTGAGATCACTATCGGTAAAGGCCGTGGTTATGTGCCTGCAGAAGAGCATAAAGAAAAGAATTCGCATTTTGGATATATACCGGTAGATGCTATTTTCACCCCGATCAAAAACGTAAAATACGTTATTGAAAATACCAGGGTGGAGCAGCGTACCGATTTTGAAAAACTGATTTTCGATGTACTTACAGATGGCACCATTCATCCTGAAGAAGCGGTAAAACAGGCCAGCCGTATTTTGATACAGCACCTCATGATCATTACCGACGAGAATATCACTTTCGATACTAAAGAAGATAAGAAGGAAGACCTGGTAGACGAGCAAACCCTGCAACTGCGCAAGATGCTTAAAACACCATTGGAAGACCTCGATCTTTCTGTACGTGCGTTCAACTGCCTGAAAGCTGCCAAGATCAATTCTTTAAGCGAACTGGTACAGTATGAGCAGGAAGACCTGATGAAGTTCCGCAACTTTGGCCAGAAATCACTCAGTGAAATTGACCAGGTGCTGCAGGAGCGTGGCTTAAGCTTTGGTATGGACCTGAGCAAGCTGAAATTGGATGATGAGTAAAATTAGCTAATTAGCCAATTTGACGATTTGATAATGTGCCAATAGGTTTTGTAACATAAGGCGATTATCACATTATCAAATCGTCAAATTGGCACATTTAATAATTGAAGTAGGTTATAATTCCTGACACGGTATAACCGAATTTTAAAACAAAAACGTCATGCGTCACGGAAACAAACAAAACAACCTTAGCAGAACCGCTTCTCACAGAAGAGCGTTGCTTGCAAACCTGGGATCTCAACTGATCACCTACAAGCGTATCACCACCACTTTGGCAAAAGCGAAAGCCCTGCGTACCTATATTGAGCCGCTTATTACCAAAACCAAGGCAAACGACAGCAAAGAGGCCATCATGCACAATCACCGCATTGTGTTCAGTTACCTCAACGATAAGGCTGCAGTGAAAGAACTCTTTACCGTTGTAGCCCCTAAAGTAACGGGCCGTCCCGGCGGATACACCCGTATCATTAAGCTGGGCGCACGTACAGGTGATAATGCAGAACTGGCGATGATCGAACTGGTTGATTTTAACGAGATCTACGGAAAAGGCATTAGCACCGAAGCTGCCCCTGCTAAGAAAACCCGCCGCAGTGCCGGTAAGAAAAAAGCTGCAGAAGCAGTTGCAGAAGCTGCCGAAGAAACGGCTGCACCGGCTGAAGAAGCTGCATCAGCTCCAAAAAAGAAATCTAAAAAAGCAGGCGAAAGCGAAGCATAATGATTTTTAAATGCTCAAATATTGAAAAGCAAACTTCAAAAGGGTTTGCTTTTTTCTTTTGGTGGGCACCGATACAGGTGTCACCTTTTTAAAAAGGTGACACCTGTATTGGTGCACCTCTGTATCAGTGGAAAGCTGACACCTGTATGGGTGAGCTAAAAATAAGTGGAAAAACTATCGCTCAATTTATTCAACTAATCATTTTCTTTGCATTACATCTTTAAAGCATGACAAATACACAAGCCCCTGCAATTTTGATACTGGAAGACGGAACCGTAATTCATGGAAAAGCATTTGGTAAAAAAGGAACCAGTACCGGCGAACTTTGCTTCAACACCGGTATGACAGGTTACCAGGAAGTGTTTACCGACCCCAGTTATTACGGACAAATTTTGATCATGAACAGTGTTCATACCGGAAATTACGGGGTAAATCCAGGAGATGTGGAAAGTGGGAGTGTGAAAGTTAAAGGGGTGATCGGCCGTAACCTCGAAGAAAAATACAGCCGCTTCATGGCCGGAAAATCGCTGCAGGAGTATTTTGAAGAGGAAAATGTAGTGGCTATTGAAGATGTGGATACAAGGGCCCTGGTGGCGCATGTACGCACAAAAGGAGCCATGAACTGCATCATCTCATCTGAAGAGATGGCTATAGATAAACTGAAGCAGTTGCTGGCTGCAGTACCCTCTATGAACGGGCTTGAACTGGCTTCTGCAGTAAGTACAAAAGAAGCCTATACACTGGGTGATGAAAAAAGCGGCTTGCGTATTGCTGTACTTGATTTTGGTATTAAAAAGAATATCTTAAACTGCCTCGTGGAACGGGGGGCTTACGTAAAAGTGTTCAATGCCAAAACCCCATTTGAAGAGCTGGAGAAGTTCGATCCAAAAGGTTATTTCATCAGCAATGGCCCCGGCGATCCGGCACCAATGGATTATGCCATTAAAACAGTAAAGCAGATTTTAGATAGCAATAAACCTTTATTTGGTATTTGCCTGGGACACCAGTTGCTTGCATTGGCAAACGATATCTCTACTTTTAAAATGAACCATGGCCACCGCGGCCTCAACCACCCGGTAAAGAATATCATAACAGGCAGAAGTGAGATCACTACCCAGAACCACGGATTTGGGGTACAACCCGATGCTGTAAAGGCCAACAATAATATTGAGATAACCCATATGAACCTGAACGATGGAAGCATTGAGGGTATACGGGTTAAAAATAAGAACGCATTTTCCGTACAATACCATCCCGAGGCTACACCAGGTCCACACGACAGCCGTTACCTGTTTGATGATTTTATGGAGATGATCAGGAGCAGGGGGTAAACCCACGAATTAAGACGGGTAAAACACGAATTTTTTGGCACGAATTACACGAATTGGGGAATAGGTTGTATGAAGTCACGAATTAAGATGGGGGAAACACGAATTTTTAGTAAGAATTATACGAATTAGGGTTTGATCAGTATCATAGTTTTATTAAAAATAATTCTATGGTGGCGATATTATTCAGAGAAGAATCGTATAAAATTATTGGCCTTTGCATGGAAGTACACAGGCAGTTGGGGCATGGCTTTAAAGAAATAGTTTATAAAGATGCGCTTGAACATGAGTTCCGAGTTCATGATATTCCTTTCATCAGGGAACAAAAATATACCATAATATATAAAGACATTATTTTACCCCATGGTTACACTGCTGATTTTATAGTATATGACAGCATTGTATTTGAAATTAAAGCACGGCCTGTGATAGTGAGTGGATTTGTTATCCAAACTGTAAATTACTTAAAAGCTTCAGGTTTAAAATTGGGAATCATTGCTAATTTCGGAAAACCTTCCTTTGAATCTCAACGGGTAGTATTCTAATTCGTGTAATTCGATCATTCGTGTAATTCGTGCTAAAAAAATCGTGTTTAAAAGTTCGTGCACCAAAATTCGCCTTTTCAACTAAATTCGTATCATGAAAATAGCGATCATCAACGGCCCCAACCTCAACCTCCTCGGAAAAAGGGAAACCGATATATACGGCAATGAACCATTTGAAAGTTTCTTTGAAAAATTAAAGGCCAAATTCCCATCAACAGATTTCCATTATTACCAAAGCAATGTAGAGGGCGAACTCATCAATGAAATTCAACGGCTCGGTTTTGAGTATGACGGTATGATCATTAATCCCGGTGGCTACACGCATACTTCTGTAGCACTGGGGGATGCCATTGCGGCCATTAAAACCCCCGTTATAGAAGTGCATATCTCTAATATTTTTGGCAGGGAAGAATTCCGCAGGCTTTCGCATGTAAGTGGTAAAGCGGTAGGTGTTATCAGCGGACTTGGGTTAAAAGGGTATGAGCTGGCGGTGGAATATTTTCAATGAAAAAAAGTATAAAAAGTCTTTTAAATCTTATTAAAAACTACTTCACCAACATCCCAGGCAATTCCGTAGCCATCGGAATTGCTAAGGTTTTTACACCAAAACTTCCTGTATCTCGGTAGCCGGCAAATTGGCATTGCGCATGGCGATGCCACGGGCAGCATTTCCTGCAAATTCTTTAAAAGCCGCTTTGGATATTTCATCATCGCCCACCATCAATGGTACACCAATATCGCCACCCTCCCGGATGCTTTGCACCAGCGGTATTTGTCCCAGCAGCGGAATGTCGAATTCATCGGCCAAATTTTTTCCGCCGTCTTTTCCAAAAATATAATATTTGTTATCCGGTAGTTCAGCGGGGGTAAAATAACTCATGTTTTCCACCAGGCCTATTACCGGCACTTTCAGTTGTGCCTGGCTAAACATGGCCACGCCTTTTTTAGCATCGGCAATGGCCACGGTTTGTGGCGTGGTTACCACAATAACACCGGTTACCGGTACATTTTGCACCATGGTTAAATGGATATCACCGGTGCCGGGCGGCATATCTATTACAAGGTAATCGAGTTCGCCCCAGTCAACATCGGTTACAAATTGTTTGATGGCACTGCTCACCATGGGCCCGCGCCATATCACGGCCTGCTTTTCGTCTATCAGCAAACCAATACTCATGATCTTAATGCCAAATTTCTCTATAGGAACGATCATTCCCTTACCGGTTCCATCATCTTTCATCAATGGTCTTTCGCCCCGTATGCCAAACATAATATGCTGGCTGGGTCCATAAATATCTGCATCCATCAATCCCACTTTTGCACCCTTTTCTGCAAATGCCAGCGCAAGATTGGCGGCAATGGTACTCTTGCCCACGCCACCTTTTCCGCTCACCACGGCAATGATATTTTTAACACCGCCCAGTACACTTTTTGGGTCGAGCCGGTTACTGCTGGTGTTGCTGGTAAAATTCACCGTTACAACGGCCTCTTTATTTACCAATAGTTTTACCGCATTTTCGCTGGCTGTGCGCATCATATCTTTCATGGGGCAGGCCGGTGTGGTAAGCACAATAGTAAACGACACTTTATTGCCGTCGATGGCCACATCTTTTATCATATTAAGGGTTACCAGGTCTTTGCCCAAATCGGGTTCCTGTACATTACTGAGTGCTTTTAAAATATCTGCGGTTGTCATGGTTCAATTATTTGTTAAAATACCGGTATAAATTGCAAAAATAGCCATTGAAAGTGTTACTTTGTTTGCTTTATACGGAATTGATGTGGATAATTTTTCGGTAACCGGCATCGGTTCTTTGGGCATCATCATTGCGTCGCACACTTGAACGGCATACCTTTAAGGAGCGTGCAAAAACACGAAACAGAAAAGCATTCATGAATAAATTTTTACGATACTTTTTCATACTGGCCATTTTATTTCCTGCTGCCGCAAAGGCACAATTCGAAACATTTAAAGATTCGGTGGTGCAGTTGTATGGCGTGGTTATGACGGCCGACAGCCTCGAAGGCGTACCTGCTGTAAGTATTATGGTGAAAGGGCAAAACCGCGGAACCATCAGTAACGATAAAGGCGTTTTCAGCATTGCGGTTTTAAAAGGCGACCAGGTGGAATTTACCAGCGTGGGTTTTAGGCCGGTACTTGCAAAAATCCCCACAAATATTGAGGGCAATCAGTACAGCCTGATCCAGCTGATGGTAAACGATACCATTTACCTGCCTGCCACCATCATCAGGCAAAGACCCAGCAAAGAGCAGTTTGCCCGCGATTTTGTAAATGCAAAAGTGCCCGATGATGCCATTACCGTGGCCCGGAAAAATAACAATGCATCCACCCGCCGCCTTTTGGCCTCTGCCCTTCCATCAGATGGGCGGGAAGCCTCCAACCAATACCTGCGCCAGGGAGCCACTAAACTAACTTATGCCGGCCAGCTTCCACCCCAAAATATCTTTAACCCCTTTGCCTGGAATGAATTTATAAAGGCATGGAAGCGGGGAGATTTTAAAAAGAAGAGTTAGGAGAGAATTGAAAATTGAGAATGGAGGATGTAAAATTGAAAATGGGAGTTGTTTTTTTACTAAGTTTCTACAAACTGTTGAGCCCTTTGTGAGTTCCTTTTTTTCTGTTGCGTACATCCAGTTTACAATCGTCCTTCATTTCTACTCAGGCTTCATTTTTTTGAGCGCTAATTTTTTAAATAATATTGGCTGATGATATAGCTAAGCGGGTACAGTAAAATTATGCTTAAGTAAAAATTCTTTACTTTTAACCATGCTTAAAATTGCTCCCTTCTTTTTGCTGATTTTACTTTCCTGCACACAGCCGGTAAACAAAGAGAAATCCCCCATTGCAAAGGAATACGTTTGCATACCCTGCGGCTATGAGTGTGACAAAGCGGTTCATACAAAACCCGGAACATGCAGCAGTTGCAAGATGGAATTGGTATTGAAAGAAACAATTGCACATAAAGATATCAATCCCGCAGAACTTTGTTCCATGAGCGGTACCAATATCGTTTTTCTTGATGTGCGCACGCCCGGAGAATTTGCCGGCACGGCACCCGATAAATTTGGGGCCATTAAAAACGCCATCAATATACCGGTGCAGCAATTGGCGCAAAGATTAAATGAACTGCAGGAATTTAAAGGGAGAAAAATAGTTGTTTACTGCTCCCATGCGCACCGGAGCGCAGCCGCCAGTTATCTTTTGACCCAAAACGGTTATGGGCAGGTGTTCAATATGCTGGGAGGAATGAGTGTGTGGAAGGATGAAGTAAAGGCCGGGGAATGCAACCGCCTGCTTTATATACAACAATAAATTTCAGGCCGATAGCATCTTTAAGAATTCTTCCTTTTTGCGGCGTGATACATCCACCAGATCTTCATTCTGCATCAACACCTGTCCTCCTTCGCCCCGGATATATTTTTTAATATAATCGAGATTGATAAGGTGTGAGTGATGGATACGGAAGAACCGGTAGGGGAGCAGCATTTCTTCAAAATCTTTCAGCAGTTTGGTAACAACTGTTTTTTTGCCGTTTACAAAACATATATGGCAGTAGTTGCCACTTGATTCTATGCGCAGGATGTCTTTTATCTGCAAAAATTCAATTCCATCACTGGTGGGTACGGCAATTTTATCATTTGTTTTCTGCACATCATCCACGGTGTGCCTCAGCAGGTCGAGCCGTTCTTTAGTTTGCCTGTTCTGGTCTCTTTCCTGCAGGCGGCTTACGGCATTCTGGAGGTCTGCAATGGCAATGGGCTTGGTGAGGTAATCAAAAGCGCTTATGCGGATGGCATCAATGGCATAATGGTTATAGGCGGTTGTAAAAATAATTTCCGGCTGTGCATCACCCAGTTTTTCGAGCATGCGGAAACCACTCATGCGGGGCATTTCAATATCAAGAAAAACAACATCGGGGTTGTGCATCCTGATCAGCTCAATGGCTTCCTCTGGTTTTTGCGTACTTGCAATTACCGAAACATTTGGACAGAATTCTTTCAGTTTATGCTGCAGGTTTTGCAGGCTGCTGAGTTCATCATCTATTAGTATGGCTTTTATTGTTTGCACGGTTAAATGATTTTTACTTTTATTTCTACTCTTGTACCTGTGGCTTTTTCATTTTGATAAAGGTCTGTAAAGCGTACAGGAGTTTCACTGTTGTGATTGAAAAGCGCAATACGTTCTTCTGTTATTTGCAGGCCCATGCTTTTATGCTGCGGCTTATTTACTTGATTATATAATGCAGACTGCCTGCGTCCAACACCATTGTCTTCTATTGTGTAGAGGAGGCTACTTCCTGAAATTTTTACAGTAACAGACAATCTGAGTCCGGCTTTCTCACTGTGCGCAATTCCATGCACAATGGCATTTTCTACATATGGCTGAATAACCAGTGACGGTACTTTATAATCGCTATTCATCAGTTCGGGGTCTGTAAACACATCGTAACTAAATTTGTTATTAAAACGGAGTTGCTCCAGTTCTACATATAATTTCAGCGCTTCCATATCTTTTTCAAAGGGCACCATTTCATTCTTGCTGCTTTCGAGTATGCTGCGTACAAGGCGTGAAAACTTATTGAGGTAATCGCTTGCCAGCCTTTTTTCATTTTGCATAATGAAATTTTCTATACTGTTGAGGCTGTTAAATATGAAATGAGGGTTCATTTGTGCCCGCAGCGCCTGCATTTCTGTTTCGGCGATCTTTTGTTTATAGGATGCCTCCCTGCGGATGTTTTGTATTCTTCTTCTTACCAGATAGAATATAAGAGTTGCTGCAGCAAGTGCAAGGATGACTTTGAAAAGAAGGGTTTGGTAAAAATGCGGCTTCACGATGATTTTCAGAATGGCATCGGCATTTTCATCAGCATCATTATTGTTAGTTTTTACCTGCACAAAGTAGGTGCCGGGTTCAAGATTGGTGAAATAGATATTCCCATTTTCTGATTGCTGCCATGTTTTATGCATCCCTTCAAGCTTGTAAAAATATTTACTGCTTTGGGGGTTAGAGTAATTTAAAATACTGAAGTGGATATTGATGTTATTTTGGCCGGGTTGCAGTACAACTTCATCTGATGCTCCTTTTTTTTCAATAGGGAGTTTTTCTCCATCTGCAGCAGCCCAAAGAAAAATTACCGGCCATTTGGCAGAACTGGTCTTTACTTTATATGGATTAAATTCTGTTACGTTACCGTTTGTACCAAGCTGTATATGCCCTTGTTTATTAAAGGAAAATAGGCCTGCTACATCCTGCACCTGGAATGGGAGTCCGTCTTCGGCAGTAAACAACCAGAATTTATTTTTACGGTCAAATTTGATAATGCCTTTATCGCAGCTTATCCAGAGATTTTGTGCCGAGTCCAGCAGCAAACGCTGCAGCTTACTGTTTGGTAAGCCATTGGCCAGGTTGTAAATTTTATAGCGGAGTGTGCTGGTGTTGACGCTCATTAATCCATTGCGGGAAGCAGCCCACATAGCTCCTTCATTGTCTTCCAGCAGATCCCATATGATCCGGCTGTTTTCGTCGGTTTCCACATCGGCATTCATGTTCAATTTCTTAAAATTGCCCGAGGTACTGTCAAAATAATAAAGCCCGCTGTTTGTTGCAGTCCAGAGGCGGTTTTTTTTATCGAGGTATAAACAAAGCAGGTCGGTTCCCAAGCCCCTTTCGCCGGTTTTATAAAAAGTGCTGAATTTTTCTGATTTTGGGTCAAACAACAAGATACCTGCATTGGGGGCCCTAACCCAATAAAGTCCATCACTGCGTTTTATCATATTACGCATTACAAAATCGCCACGCACCATACTGCGGGCGCCGGGTGGTACAAATACTTTATAGCGGTTGCCGTTTTGTTTTACAAGTCCGCTGTCGGTTCCGTACCAATTATTTCCTTCCTCATCGTTATAAGCATAATTGATGCAGCCTGAAAAACTGCTTGACGATGAAGCGGGCAGGCGTTTTATTTCCTGCAGAAGTTTCCAGTTTTTATCGTAAACCTTCAGTCCCTTCATATACCAAAAGCCTGCATAATAATGGTTGCCTGTTTCTATGACGCACCGGGGGAGGCCCGTGGCTTTTATATTTACTGGATCATTTTGCTGGTAAAGAGGGTAAGTGGTAAAGAACTGCAGTTCCGGGTCAAGTATATCCACTCCATTATCGCCCGAAAACCAAAGCCTGTTCGCATTGTCTTTAAAAATGTGCACAATATTATAAGAGTTAAGCGTACGGCTGTCGGTTTCAGCATGGGTATAGCTCCGGTATTTATAGCTGATGGGTTCAAACAAAACCAACCTGTCATCCTGGGCAGAAAAAATCCAGTTATTGCCTTTGTTGTCTTTCCATTCTTCCATATATGCCACTACGGGATTGTTTGTTCCGGCAAGGGCTGTATAGGAATTTGTTTCGGGCTCAAATTTATTGATGCCACCATACCATTGACCTGTTAGCTTATGGCCATAACTTGTTTGCAGAAAAGAAATATTGGCGATATATTTTCCTGTATAGTAGGGTTCCAGCTTACCGGCGCCTTCATCAATGAGGTATAAACCGTAAAAACTAAGAGCCCATAAACGTCCTTCTGCATCCTGTCTTATAAGGCGGAATATATTGTAATGCGCTTTCCATTCTTCTTTGGGTACAGGCGGCATATTGTATGTACGGAAAATATTTTTTTTATAATCAAATACTTGCACGCCGGCGTGTGTGGCCAGCCAGAGCCTTTTTTGATTATCGATGAACGGCACATTTTCGTAATCATTTGCAAGGCTGTTTGGATCATTTTTTTTGTGGTAATAATTGCTGGCTTTACAGGTTACGGGGTTGAAACGGCACAAACCTTTGGCGGTACATATCCATAACTGGTTTTCTGCATCCTGTACAACAAAGCGCAGGTCGTTATCGCAGATGCTGCTGCTGTCGGCCGGGTTGTGCCTGAAAACGGTAATGCTGTTGCCATCGTACCTGTTAAGGCCATCGCCACTGGTAAACCACATTACGCCCCTGAAATCCTGTATGGCGCAGGTGATGCGGTTCGTGCTCAACCCATTTTGCGTGCTAAGATGGGAGAATTGAAGGTTGGGAAAGTTTTGTGCAAGTGCATAGGGCATCATTCCGGCAATGCTCACGATCAAACAAAAATAAAGGTATAAGCGATGGCGGTTCATTAACCGTTAAGTTACAATTTTTACTGTTAGGAGTTGTCAGGCTTAAACTAACGCCCGGGTTTATCATTCAGGAGCATGCACAAAGGGATGGTCTTTATTCGCACAAAGTGTTGATGATAAACTTTGTCAAACTATCATCCGGCCTTACAACAGTGCCGGGCCCTAATCGTATCCTTGTTCCTGCATTCACCCATTTTCTGTATTGCCACCCAATAGCTGCACCTGCCCGCTACCGGTGCTGCCCATACTGATCTCATTTTTGGCGCTTGCGTACCAGTCCCCGTTAATAGTAATATTTGTATTTCCGGCAAAAATGGGTGTATCATAATTTGCGAGGCAGTTATTGATAATGGATGCATTGGCAATGGCCGTTCGCATTCGTACACCCTGCAATAAGGTGAACTGTGCATAACAGCTTGCCCAATAACTCATGATATTGTTTGTAGAGGGGTTATAGGTTTGAATATCCGAGAAAGGAAATGTGGCACAGTTGGTGGTTTGGGTACCGGTATAAACACAGGGTGCGCCTGCAGCCACCATATTTTGTGAACCTGGAAAATCAGCGGGTGTATCACAGATGAGGTCTCCATCGCCGCTGCAGTCGCTGCCATCCGGACATTCTTGTCCATAGCCTGTTTCAAATGTATGATAAAGGCCAAGGGCATGCCCCATTTCGTGTTCAAAGTTGAAATTTGCTGATTGCACAACCGAGAAAAAATGATTTGGTATGCTATATGAGTTGCCGCCCTGTGCAACACCAAAATTTTTGTGTACAAATATATCAATCGTATTTTGATGGCTTGTGGCATTAAGCGCAGCAACGTGAGAGGCATTACCAGGATCCATACTGTTATTGATCATTGTGCTGGCCCGGTAATCAACACCCAGTAATATAAAACAAATATTATGGGGCTTAAAGAAAGCAGCCATACGCTGCAGATCTATGTTCAGTTGTGAAATAGTAGTGGCAGCATTTGTACCATTATCATCGGTCAAAATATGTACGTAAATGTTAATCACATATTGGTAGTCGATGGTTCTTTGTGCTTCCTGCAGTTGGCGCTCAGAAAAAATAAGTGGCTCTGCCGGCGTGCGGGTGGCGCAGGTAAGCCTTGCCTCCTGCTGGCAAAGGGAGGTTAGTGGGAGTAAAACAAAAATAAGTTTGAAGTGTATTATTTTCATACCCGGTTTATTCGCAAAGAGGATTTATAACAAACCTGGTTGCCGACGCATCCGGTCTTATTTCGGAACCCGGGCCAATCCGTATGCGGGTGCCTGCATTTATCCATTTATCCAAGACACCGCCCAGGATGCGGATCCGCCCCGTTCCGGTACTTAAAATACTGATCTCATTTTTGGCACTCACATACCATTCGCCTGTGATATTGATGTCTGTATTGCCGGTTGTAACGGGCGCATCATAAACGGTGAGACAATTTTTAACGATGTTTTCATTGCTCAGGGTAACCCTCATCCTCAACCCCTGCTGGGGGGTAAAATTATTCCTGCAATTACCCCAATAGCTCATCATATTGGTTTCAGAAGGATCGTAAGCCTGGTAATTGGAAAAAGGGAAGATATCACAATTAACAGTTTGGGTTCCGGTGTAAACACAGGGAGTACCGGTGGCCACCATATTTTGAGAGCCATTAAAATCGGCGGGGGTGTCACAGATAAGATCGCCATCACCGCTGCAGTCGCTTCCATCGGGGCATTCTTCTCCATAAGCTGTTTCAAATGTATGGTAAAGGCCCAGTGCATGGCCCATTTCGTGGGCAAGTGTGGGGCGACTGATTGTACTGCCTAAAACTGAAATAAAATCACTGGGTATAGCGTAGGCATTTCCGGCAATGTTTGGATCACTGAACGATTGGTGCACATAGATATCGATACAATTGGCATGGTTGGTGCCACTGGTAAGCGTCGCAATATGCGATGAGTTATCTATATTCATCATATTGTTAATAAGTGTGCTTGACCTGTAATCGATGCCCAATAAAATAAAACAGATATTATGCGGCTTAAAAAAATTGCTCATTGTTTGCAGGTCGGCTTTTACAGAACTGTCGGTTGCAGCGGCATTGCTGCCATTATCATCTGTGAGTATATGAACATAAATATTCACTACGTAGGCATAATCAATGGTTCTTTGCGCCTCATTCATTTGCGCTGCTGTAAAACGCAGCGCCCTGTGTGGTGTTGGTGTGCCACAGTTTCCCCTTAAAGGTTGCTGACTAAATGCGTTTGCTGAAATAATCAGCATCAGTTGCAAAAGGATGGTCTTCACTTCTTATCTTTTTTAAGTATTTCAATTTCTTTTTTCAGTTCAATTACATACAAAGTGAGTTCCTCAATTTTTTCCATCATCTTTTTTTGGGTATCGCCCAGTTGCAGCCCGTTTTTTTCAATTTCGGCTGCAGAGGGTATATTGGGCAGGTGCTTGTTTGCCCTGATGAATGCTTCCACTTCTTCCAATGATTTTAACTTATACTCTTCATTAAATACATAATCGGCCCAACCGCTTTCCACCACCACTTCCTTACTCCGTATATTGCCGTTTACAGAAAGTTTGTAAGTGGGATTGGTGGTGCCAATGCCTACATTGCCATTTTGCTTTATGAGCATACAGTACTGGTAACCGCTGATGGGGCCATGATCGATACCGGATTGGTTGCCCGAAAAATTGCCGAGATAGATATCTCCATTGCCCGGGCTCATGCCAAAGTTTGCCCCATAGCCCGCCTTGATGGTTTTGGTGCCACCGTTGTAATAATAGTTAAAACCAATTTCGGGGTTATTGGCAGCAATGCCCACGCCAAACATATTGGCGCCAAACAGGGCTACAGTGGCCCCTACGCTGCCATTTATTTCCAGACGTGCGTGCGAGGGGTCGCTTGTGCCGATGCCTACATTGCCACCAAATTTATTTAACAGGAGGTTGTTTTCCCATTGGTCTTCATATTGGTTTTGGGAATTGTCGTCCTGGTAGCGGGCCTGTATACCCTGGCCATCCATTGTGAGATAATTCAGTCTTATGCCATTGCTGGGGTTGTAAATATTTAAAGCACCATCCCTGAACACACCATAATAACCACCGTTACTCATTATTGGACTGTTGATAAATACCATCCTGTTGACAGCATCGGGAAAAGCGGCTTTGTAAGCTCCATCCCCATGTGCATCGTTGCTGCTGCCCCAACCCGAAGCGTTTGCCCCATTGGGTAAAATGAACTGCCATGCCGTACCATCGTGATAATAAAATTGTTTGGCCGTACTGTCGTACACCATCAAACCTTTAGCCGGGTTTAATATTCCCAGCCTGGCCGATGTGGTCATCCTGGGTACTAGTAAACCCTTTGTAGAACTGCTGATATCTAATTGTGCCGAAGGCAAGGGTGCGTTAGTGCCGATTCCCACACTTTGTGCAGTTACAAAAAAGGAAGTAAGGGTAATGATAAAAAGCGTA
Organism: Ferruginibacter sp.; assembly: GCA_049291115.1. Taxonomy (GTDB): domain Bacteria; phylum Bacteroidota; class Bacteroidia; order Chitinophagales; family Chitinophagaceae; genus Ferruginibacter. Next base: position 27,955 of record JBATOU010000130.1, on the reverse strand, counting down.
AATAACTGTTTCATGCAATTAATTTTGCATAAAACTACTGTTCACATAACCTCGAATAATGCCCGATGTGCTGCATGCCGCAATGGCTTCATAACTGGCTGCCAAAAAAAGATAACTGGCGTCAGAGCTGCTTCTCCATTACATAATCATTCATAAAGAACCCGCTGCCAATGTCGATGTCTTCTTCCCTGGTAATGGAAAAACCGTTTTTGTTGTAAAAATGAAAGGCGTTATTTTGGCGGTTTACATTGAGTTCCAAGATAGCTGCACCAGATTTTTTAGCTTGTTCAATTACATGGTTCAGGAGGAATTGACCCGTGCCTTTTCCCTGTTGGGTGGGTAATACATAGATTTTATGTAAACGAAAAATCCTCGGATCGGCCGGCGATTTTGGAGAAAAGGAGGCAAAACCAACAGGTGCGGATGCATCGTACACAATAATAAAATTGTGTTGCAGCTTTTGAATTTGGTTGGTAAGGGAACTATGGCTGTAAATAAGGCCAAGCATGTAGTTCAACTGCTGCTCAGAAAGTATGTTTCCATAAGCTTGTGGCCAAATGGCATGTGCAAGGCCCTGGATCGTTTCAATATCGGCCAAACCGGCTTTACGTATTTCCATCAGCGTATGGTCAGTTTCAGGTCGCTGCTGTACATTACACGGCCTTTATCGTCTTTAGCAATTACTGCAAAAAACCAGAGTTCATCGCCGGCTTTTATTTGTGCCTGTATGGTTTTTATCCAGATAAGCGATACAGGTGTTTTTGTAAATAATTGGGCAGATACCGTACTGGTGGGCGATGTTTTGCCCGTTGCTTCATCTTCTGTAACACCGGCTTTTTTAAAGGCCAGTTGGTAAGAGGAAACCTGGTATTCTTTTTTCTTTGCGTCGTAAATTTTCAATGGCAGCGCTATGATCTCTGCAGCTTTTTCGGGGCTGATGCTTGTTGAGTCTTTATACTCACCCAGCATGGTTGTAAGCTTTGGCGGCTTGAATTTTTGAGCGGGTTTAGCTGCAGGCTTTTGGGCAATTGCAGATAAGCCGATAGTGAGTAGAACGGCTGTAAATAAAATGCGGAATGATTTCATACTTTATGCTTGAAATATGGAAACGAAACTATGGAAACTTAATTGTATAAAAAAGCCTTTCGTGCTTGTTTAACCTGTATGTGGGTTGTTTTTTGGGTTCAGCTCGGGGATTTAACAAAATTTGAACTAAAATACAATGGATTCAGCTATGTGCTTCACCAATATATCTATTTCGGCGATGGTGGTACGGTTGGGGTAAATTAGTTAACCACATAGAACAACAGGAACATAGAGGTACACATAGAAAATCACATGCACAGAACCTGTTATTCTCAATAACACAATACGTTAAAAAACAATATTTTTTTAAAAGTGGAGGTTCTGAAAGGTCGCTCACCCTGGAAGTTCTTTTATGGATGAAATAACTAATTGGCATATCAAAAGTAACTGGATGAAGTATTTCACGCAAAGGCGCTAAGAATTTAAGCCGCAAAGAAGCGCTTTGCTTCTTTGCCCCTTGGTACCTTTGCGTGAAAACTACACTTTTTAAATACGCTCCAAAAATACGCTGAACGACCTTCTATATCTTCGCAAGGCTTTCTTCCACGATTTTTATTTTTGCCTCGGCATCGGCTTTTTTCTTTTGTTCGAGTGCCAGCACTTCGGGTTTTGCGTTTTGTACAAATTTTTCGTTGCCCAGCTTTTTCTCCACAGAAATTAAAAACCCTTTCAGGTGGTTGAGTTCTTTCAGCAGGTCGTCTTTTTGCTGGCCGGTATTGACCGGCTGCGGCGTTACAATGAAAAATTTATCTTTACCAATAACGGTCGTTATTGCGCCCTGGGGAGCTTCATTACCAAATAAAATGTTTTCTGCATTTACCTGCTTCATGAGCAATGATGAAATAGAAACGAATGTATCCCTGTCATCGGTGTCAATGGTGATACTGATCCCTTCTTTGGGCTTTACCTGTTGTTTATTACGTATATCCCGTATGCCACTGATGGTATTTTTAAGCAGGTTCCCTTTTGTTAAAAGAGATTTGTCAGCCTTCCCTGCAGGCGTATTTTGCCTTGTGCAGAGATCATCCTTTCTTTCGTTGAGCAAATGGTAAATTTCTTCTGTAATAAAAGGCATGAAGGGGTGCAGTAACTGCATCAGTTCTGTAAAATATTCAACCGTTTTATTATATACTGCAGCATCAATGGGTTGTTCAAAACCTGGCTTCACCCATTCCAAATACCAACTGCAGAAATCATCCCATATAAGCGAATACAAAGTTTTTAATGCCTCGCTCAGTTTGAACTGTTTCATTTGTGTATCCAGTTCTTCTTTTACCTCGTTGAGCCTGCCCTCAAACCATTCCATTGCAAATTCAGTTCCATCCGTCTCCTGCCGTCCGTTGTCCGTCGTCTTCTTCCCCTCCCACATTTTAACCAGCTTCAGCGCATTCCACATTTTGTTATTGAAGAAGCGGCCCTGTTCCAATGATGATTCATCAAACAGCAAATCATTTCCGGCAGGCGATGCGATCATGATGCCAAAGCGCACGGCATCGGCACCGTATTGATCGATCAGCCCCAACAAATCAGGACTGTTACCCAACTGCTTGCTCATTTTTCTTCCCTGCTTGTCACGCACCATGCCGGTGAAATAAACATCTTTAAATGGCTGTTTACCTGCATATTCATAACCCGCCATGATCATGCGTGCCACCCAAAAGAAAATAATATCCTGCCCGGTAACCAGGGTAGTGGAAGGATAGTAATAATTTGCATCTGCATTGCCCGGGTTGCTGATGCTTTTAAAAACTTCCATGGGCCAGAGCCAGGAAGAGAACCAAGTGTCGAGCACATCTTCATCCTGGCGTAATGTTGAATGCTGAATGTTGAATGTTGAATGGAGGGCAGCAGCTTTTTTCCTTGCAGCCTCTTCATTTTCTGCAACAACATAATTCCCATTCTCATCGTACCAGGCTGGTATACGCTGTCCCCACCAGAGCTGGCGGCTGATGCACCAGTCTTTTATATTTTCTAGCCAGTGGTTATAGGTGTTTTTTAATTTAGCAGGGTGAAAACTGATCTCATCGTTCATTACAGAACCTAGCACCTGCGGATTTTTCTCCATGAATTTTTTCATGTCGATGAACCACTGCATGCTCAGCTTATTTTCTATTACGGCTCCAGTACGTTCGCTGGTGCCCACCTGTCCTTTATACTCTTCTGTTTTTTCTAACTGGCCAAGGGTTGCAATATCTTCCGATATTTTTTTGCGCAGCGCAAAGCGGTCGATACCATTGTATGCCAGCACCTGTGCCGAGGGATTATCTGCTACCAGTTCTTCGCTGGTAAATTTTCCGCTGATGTCGAGGGTGTCAATTGCCTTAAGGCCATGTTTGGCGCCCAGCATATTATCATTTTTATCGTGTGCCGGCGTTATTTTTAAAACGCCGGTACCAAAATCGGCGGCCACATATTCATCTGCAATAATGGGGATCCGGCGGTTAATGATGGGCACGATCACTTCTTTACCTACATAATCTTTATAGCGTTCGTCGGCCGGGTTTACGCAAATGGCCACATCCCCTAAAATGGTTTCGGGGCGGGTAGTGGCTACGGTAATGCTCTTGCCGCTGCCATCGGTAAATAAATATTTTACATAGTATAATTTAGAATCCACTTCTTTAAAGATCACTTCCTCATCACTCAGTGCGGTAAGCGAAACGGGGTCCCAGTTTACCATACGTTTGCCGCGGTAAATGAGTTTTTTTTCATAGAGGTCAACAAATACTTTTATTACGGCTTTGTAATAATCATCATCCATGGTAAAGCTGGTTCGGTTCCAGTCGAGGCTGCAGCCCAGCTTTTTTAATTGTTCCAAAATGATGCCGCCGTATTTCTCTTTCCATTCCCAGGCGTACTGTAAAAACTCATCACGACTTAAAGATGATTTGGCGATGCCCCGTTCCCGCAGCATGGCCACCACTTTCGCTTCGGTGGCAATACTGGCATGGTCGGTGCCGGGCACCCAGCAGGCGTTTTTGCCGTTCATGCGGGCATGGCGCACCAATATGTCTTGTATGGTATTGTTGAGGCAATGGCCCATATGGAGCACGCCGGTTACATTAGGCGGAGGAATTACAATCGTGTACGGCTCCCGGCCATCGGGTTGGCTGTTAAAATATCCTTTACTGAGCCAATGGCTGTACCATTTAGCGTCGGTTTGTGGGGGTTCAAAATTTTTACTGAGTTCCATATAAAATTGGGGGCAAAGGTATGAAAAATGGCGATTTTAATTTTCTATATGGAAATAGCAATACTTCAAGCCTAATCAAATTAATTCCACCCATTCTTTATTGTATTGTATAAGCGCTGGGTTTTATCATAAAGATCAGAATCCAAAGGTGCTAAATCTGCAAGATTGCAGTTTGCTAAACAGAATGAGGAAATATTGGCAGCTAGCTCAACTTTAGATATAGAAGAGAACTCTCCAGTTCTCTTTTTTTCTAGATACCCCAATTTCTTATTCTTTTTAAAAAATTTGGAGTAATTAGCTTCCCCTTTATTTTTAAGGAAAAACCCTAGGTAAGTTTCAAAAGTACCTTCATTGATCCAGAAAGCTAATTTATTTTCTTTTAAATTTCCGTAATTATTTTCTAAAGACGTTTCATCAATATTCATATATTTTATTGATTCAAATATTAGCCTTGCTTTATTTTTACCAGTTCCATCTTTAAATTTATCATACTGGCTAGGTTTTAAATTTTCATAATTCCCATCTTTGTCTATAAGCAATAAATGATTTTGATTTAGTTTTTGTAATGAAATTATTTTATTTTCAATTTCAATGTTAACTTTATCCCAGTTAAAATCTTCAAATCCAGCGTATTTCCATATCGCAGTTGATAATGACTGGATAGTAAAACTCATATTTTTAAATGGCGGTAGTTTTTTTTGTTTACAAAATAGTTCAAGAATAAGCTCAATATATATTGCGTCGCTTGGCCCTTCAACCCAAATAATTCCATTGCTAAGTAATAAATCGCTTGCTTTATAATCTAGGTCTTTTAGAATATTCTTTCCATCCTGATGGTCTATGACAGTTTTCACAATGGCGGTATCAGCTTGCTTAGTAACATGAAGAATTTGGGCATTTAAATTTCTACTAAACATATCTACTACAATTGATGAATGACTGGTAATGAAGAATGTGCTTTTGTATTTTAATGAATATGATTCAATATAATTAAAAAGACGTCTTTGTAATGCTGGATGTAAATTGTTTTCTAACTCTTCAAAGGCAAACACAATTGTATCTCGCTTTATTTTATTAATTTCTGGCCATACCACCATATTTAGTAACACGAGCAATATACTTTTTATTCCGTTGCCCATCCTTGAAATTTCAATTACATTTTCATCAGTGTCTTCAAAAAATATTTCCCATTTGCCTTCTCCCTCAATTTCTTGTGGAAGAATATTCTTAAATTCTAAATCAGGGCTAAGAATTTTGTTCAACTCAGAAAGTAGTATTTTCGTTATTAAGGATGTATCGTAAGCGGACATAGTTACAATTCTTCTGATAAAGTCTGTAGCTCCTGAACCATCTGGGGAAAGTTCAATTTGAGATCTATGTATCCCTTCACTTTTTATATCACGCTCGCCATTAATTTTGATAAATGTTCTGTTTTGTAATGGGTTTTTCAATACACTAACTAAGTCTGAATCGTAAGTTGTGTGAAGTGGGGGGTTGAAGACTTCAATTTTTCTTTCCGTGTTTTCCGTGTAGGAATATGTAATCTCTTTATCAATTAATTTTAATCCGAATTGCCTGTGATCCTCATTAATTCCACCCCCATGTTTGCCAGATGGGAATATTCTTTTTATTGACTCCTCATCAATTTTTGTTTTAATTACAATTTGAGAACCTACTGTTTTTTTTCTTTTCTTTTTAAAAAAATCAGTCTTAGATTTCACAATTTCTTCTATTACATCTAATAGAGAACTTTTTCCAGAGTTGTTTTTTCCAATGATAATATTAACTGGGTAGATTTTATCAAACCCTTGTTCTTTTTCACCAAAACATTTATAGTCTCTTACTTTTATTGATAAATCAAGCATATAGTTTAATTAATTGTTTTTTCTTCAAGCCTTCCCCGTCAACTTATACACCCACAACCCCACCATTTCCCTCAACAATTTTTCCCAGCCGTCAAAAGCGTCTTCGGTGGGTATAATGGCATCTGCAAATCCAACGGGGTTATCTATTTCTGCAAAATTGGCTGGGTAGGGCACGATGGCTAATCCTGCTTTTTTAAACACCGCTTTGGAGCGTTTCATATGCATGGCCGAGGTAATGAGGAGGTAAGGGCCGGGCAATTGCATACTGTCGAGTATAAGTTTACTGTTGCGGGCATTTTCAAACGTATTGCGGCTCTGGTTTTCTGTAATGATATCTTCTGCGGGTACACCCATTTTCATAAATTCCTGTTTTACAAAATCGGCCTCCTTGTATTGCTGTTTAAAAAGACTTCCGCTGCCGCCGCTGATCATCAGTTTTTTTATATGCCCGGTTTTGTATAATTCCACGGCCTGTATAAAGCGGTCGGCTGCCGTGCCGTAATAACCCTTGTTTTCTTTAAAGTTGAACGAAACAAAACCCGCCAGCACAATGCCCACCTTATACGTTTCATTGGTCGCCAGTTCCTTTTTGGGTTCCTGCCAGCCAAGCGTTGCATGGTGAATGATAAAAGGATTGGAGAAAAGCAAAAACCAGGCAATGCTTAAAATAGTTAACCTTTTTTTGCGTACTGCTTTTTTGGTAAACAAAGCCAGCACAATGAATAGCAGCAACCAGTTAAAAGGCGATAGCAGAAATGACAGTAGTTTGGATAAGATGAAAAACATGAGCGAAGGTAAAATGAATTTGCGAAGCCCGCTCAGTCTCATCAATACACAAAAAAAACAGTTTGCATTAAACTAAAATAATTAGTATTTTCGCATCTCAACCTCTGAAACCCCGGAACCTTTGAAACATTTGAAACCTTATACATGTATGCGATCGTAGACATAGAGACCACCGGTGGTTATGCTGCTTCACACGGCATCACCGAAATTGCCATTTATGTTCATGATGGAAACAGCGTAGTGGAGCAGTACACTACTTTGATCAATCCCCTGCAAAGCATCCCGCTGCATATTACGGCCTTAACCGGCATCAGCAATGCCATGGTGGCTTCGGCGCCTTGTTTTGACGAAGTGGCCGGAAAAATCCATGAACTATTACATGATAAAATCTTTATTGCCCATAGTGTGAACTTTGATTTTTCATTTGTTAAGCACCAGCTCAAACATGCCGGTTACGAACTCAATGTGAAAAAACTTTGTACCGTCAGGTTAAGCAGAAAAGCTTTTCCGGGTATGCCTTCTTACAGCCTGGGTAATTTGTGCAGGAACCTGGGGATCGGTATCGAAAACCGCCACCGTGCAGGGGGCGATGCAGCAGCCACGGTATTGCTTTTTGAAAAGATACTGGCTAATAACGGTGCCATACATATTGATGCCATGCTCAAAAGGAATTCGGCCGAGCAATGGCTGCCAACCCTGCTCGAAAAAAACATCATAGAAAAACTGCCGCAATGCCCCGGCGTTTATTATTTCCACAACGCCAAGGGAAAAATTATTTACGTTGGCAAGGCCATCAATATTAAAAAAAGGGTGAGCAGCCATTTTACCCATAATGATGCCGGTAAAAAGCGCCAGGGATTTTTAAGGTTTGTGGTAAATATCACCTGCCAGGAATGTGCAAGCGAATTGCATGCGCTGGTGCTCGAAAGCACCGAAATCCGCCGGCTCTGGCCAAAATACAACCATAGCCAGAAGCAGCCTTTGCAAAAATATGCCCTCTACAGTTTTGAAGACAACCGGGGTTATATCCGCCTGGCGATCGACAAAAAGAAAAAGAACCTCCCGGCTCTCTATACCTTTAACCTGTTGCACGAAGGCCTGGTAATGCTGCGCAAAATGGCCGAAGAATTTGATCTGCACCTCAAGCTTTGCCATATAGACAAAACAGCGCTGGATGAAAAGGATGCAGAATTTTTGGAAGAGCCGCCGTTTTACAATGCCAAAGTAAAAGCAGCGCTGGATGCGCTTAATGAGAAATTGCCCAGTTTTGCCATTGTGGACAAAGCACCCGGAAAAAAAGAAAAACTTTGCATGCTCATTGATAAGGGAAATTTTTGGGGCATGGGTTATATTTCAAAGATGCCTAAAGAAGCCGATAAGGAAAAACTGAAAGAGCTGCTGCAACCTTACCACGATAATGATTTTATCCGCAACAGTATTTATAATTATGCGGAAGCTTACCCGGGTAAAAAGATCGTATTTAGTTAAAACCGGGCTGTTTAAAAAATTTTTTATTTCGGGCTGCCCGCTTAATTTCGCAACCCCAAAAATAAAATCATGTTTGAATCAATTATAGCCCAAAAATTATCGCTTAAAACAAAACAGGTGCAAACGGTATTGCAGTTGCTTGCCGAAGGCTCTACTATCCCCTTCATTGCCCGCTACCGCAAAGATGCCACCGGCGCACTGGATGAAGTACAGGTGCAGCTGATACAGGATGAAAATAAATTGATGAACGAATTTGCCGAGAGAAAGGCTTTTATCGAAAAAACCATCACGGAGCAGGGAAAAATGACCGAAGCCCTTCAGCAAAAACTCAACGAGGCCACTACGCTCAACCAACTGGAAGACATTTACCTGCCGTACAAACAAAAAAGAAAGACAAAGGCGGTTATCGCAAAGGAAAATGGTTTGCAGCCACTGGCAGATATGCTGCTGGCCCAAAAAGATATTGATATAGAAAAGGAAGCTGCTGCATTCATCAATGAAAAAGTAGCAAGTGCAGATGCTGCTTTGCAGGGTGCAAGGGATATCATTGCCGAAACGGTAAACGAAGAAATTCCGGTGCGTGAAAAACTGCGCAAACTTTTTGAACAGGATGCGGTTATAAAAAGTGCTGTTATTGCCGAAAAAGAAACTGCAGGCATTAAATACAAAGATTATTTCGATTTTTCTGAAAAAATATCAAAGATACCTTCGCACCGCACCCTTGCCATCCTGCGTGGATTTTTAGAGGGATACCTGCGCATATCTATTGAACCCCAGGAAGAAATTGCCCTCGAACTGCTGGAGGATTTTTATATTAAAGGAATGAGCAATTGCAATGAGCATATCCGCCGGGCCATAAAAGACAGTTACAAAAGATTGCTGCAACCAAGCCTCGAAACAGAATTCCGTACCGCATTAAAAACAGCCGCCGATGAGGAGGCCATCAATGTTTTTGCTGAAAACCTGCGCCAGCTTTTGCTCAGTTCTCCATTGGGCAGTAAAAAAATACTGGCCATTGACCCGGGTTACCGCACAGGTTGCAAAGTGGTTTGTATAGATGAAAAAGGAGAGTTGCTCGAAACATCGCTGGTCTTTGTGCACGAAAAAAACAGGGTGCAGGAGGCAGAACATATTATCCGCTTTTTAATTGCAAAACATGGTACAGCCGCTTTTGCCATTGGCGATGGTACGGCGGGCAGGGAAACAGAGCAGTTCATAAAAAATTTAAATACCGGCTTACCGGTTTACCTGGTAAATGAAGATGGCGCCAGTATTTACAGCGCTTCCGAAATTGCACGCCAGGAATTTCCTGATTACGATATTACGGTGCGTGGAGCAGTAAGCATTGGCCGCAGGCTCATGGATCCGCTGGCAGAACTGGTGAAGATCGATCCCAAAAGTATTGGGGTGGGGCAGTACCAGCACGATGTTAACCAACCCAGGCTTAAAGAGAGGCTCGACCAAACGGTTATGAGCTGTGTAAATAATGTGGGCGTTAATCTAAACACGGCCAGTAAACATTTACTCAGTTATGTAAGCGGCATTGGCAGCAGCATTGCCGACAATATCGTAAAATACCGGAAAGAAAATGGCTCATTTAAAAGCCGCAAAGAATTGTTGAAGGTTCCCCGCCTGGGCGATAAGGCATTTGAACAATGTGCCGGCTTTTTGCGCATTCCCGGTGTTGCCGATGTGCTCGACAGCAGCGCTGTGCACCCCGAAGCATATGTGTTGGTGGAAAATATTGCAAAGGATATGAATGTGGGTATCGACAGCCTTATTTCAAATGAAGCATTGCTTACATCCATACCCGTTAAAAAATATGTGAGCGAAAAATTCGGGGAGCATACGATAAATGATATTATCAACGAGTTAAAGAAGCCGGGTCTTGATCCACGAAGTGAAGCGCAGCAGTTTGATTTTGCCAATATTTTTTCTATTGAAGATGTACATACCGGAATGGAAGTGCCGGGTATTGTTACCAATCTTACCCGCTTTGGCGCCTTTGTAGATATTGGTGTAAAGCAGGATGGCCTGGTGCATATTTCCGAAATTGCAAATAAATATATCCAGGATCCCGGCGAAGTGCTTAAACTGAATCAAAAAGTAAAGGTGAAAGTTTTGGAAGTGGATGCGGCACGTAAACGTATTGCACTTTCTATTAAACAAACAGAAACGGCTACTGCGCCGGCACAAAGATCAAAACCATCATTTCAGCCGGCAAAAAAGCAGGCGGCAAAACAAGCCAGCATGGGCGATGCATTGGCCGCATTGAAAATGAAATTTGGGAAGTAAATTTTTAACCTGTCTTTGCAAGCGACTTATTGTATGCAGCCAGCTTGGCGTGAAGATCCTGCGGCCTGAAAGGCTTGGAGATATAATCGTTAAATCCGCTTTCTGCAAGTTTTTGTTTCATGTTGTCAAAAACTGCTGCCGTAAAAGCAATGGCAGGAATATTGGGGTTGATGCGCCTGATGGCATACAAGGCACTGTAGCCGTCCATTTCGGGCATTTCGAGATCGAGGAGTAAAATATCAAAATTTTCGTGGTTAAAAAACGAAACCGCTTCGAGCCCGTTTTTGGCCTGCACATAGTTTACGCCCCATTTGTCGAGGAATTTTGTGGCGATCATCATGTTGATGGGGTTGTCTTCGGCGATCAGTATCTTTAAGCCTTTCAGCTTTGCTTCATCCACAATGAGGCCATTGTTTACATATGCTTTCTGCATACCATAGTAAACAGGGAGTTGCAGCTCAAAGTAAAAACGGCTGCCTTTAAGGTACTGGCTTTCCACTTTCAGTTCTCCACCCATCAGTTCCACCAGTTTTTTACTAATGGTGAGGCCAAGACCAGTGCCGCCATATTTACGGGTTGTTTTAACATCGGCCTGCGTGAACTGCTCAAAAATGCGGTTGGTTTGTTCGGTGCTGATGCCAATGCCGGTATCCATTACACTGAATTCGATCTTATTCACATCGCTGTGCAGCATGATGGCCTTTGCCTGGAGTGTTACAAAACCAGTATTGGTAAATTTAAGTGCATTTGAAAGCAGGTTATTCAATACCTGGTTCAGGCGGGTTGGATCGGCCAAAAGCGGCCTGGTAAGATTTGAATCAATATCGGTATAAAGTTCCACGCCTTTATTTTTGAACTGCTGAACAAACGGGGCAATAACCGAGTTGATGAACTGGGGTATATCTGTGGCAATACGTTCCAGTTTTATTTTGTTTGCATCAAGTTTACTGAGGTCCAGTACATCATTGATGAGGCTGAGCATGTGCTCAGATGAGAACTTGAGTACATTGAGCTGTTCTTCCTGCTCTTCGAGGCAATTGCCCTGCAGCAGGAGGTTAGAAGCACCAATGATGCCATTGAGCGGTGTTCTCAGTTCATGGCTCATATTAGAAAGAAACTGCGATTTGATGACAGCAGATTCTTCCGCCTTTTTCTTGGCGTTGTGCAGCTCATTCAGTATCTGGTTTTTTTCACTTATATCGGTGATGCTGATCTTTTTGAAATCTTTATCAAGGTATTTGAATGCAATGATACTAACGCTTGCAGGGAAAACGGTTTGATCGCTTTTTCTGCAGCTGAGTTCTGCTTCCCAGTTTTGCAGGGGCGAGCAGATAATTTTATACAATTCCGCCCTCTTGTTCTCATCTGTTTCTTCAAACAGTTGTATCACTTCTTTTCCTGCAAGGATACTGTCGTTACCCATACCAAAAAATGCCGCTGCATGACGGTTGTTATCGTTTATTAAACCGGTTGCTGTATCTACAATGAGTTCTGCATGCAGTGAACTGTTGAATACCGTATCAAGAAAGCTTTGTTTATCCTTTAAGGTCTTTTGCCTCCTGTTATTTTCGCTGGCGAGTGAAAAACCCATCCATACAGTAAGTACGGTGGCAAATAAAAAATTGCTCATGAAGCTGAAACGCAGGCTTTCGTCAGTTATATTTTTTTGAAGACCGTATTGCGGCGCAAGTAAAACAGACAATAACAATGTTCCCAGGCAAATCAGGTATGTAATGCCAATATGCTTTCTGTCGGTTAAAAAGGCAAAACTGATGATCGTTGGAAAAAAGAAAAGATAGGCGCCCGAGTAAGTGCCATTTACGAACAACATTGCACCCAGCGTGATATTGATGCTGATAAGCATCATGATATACGATGCCCTGATCTTATTTTTATCAATAAGGTACCTGATGACTAAAAAACTCAAACATGCTATGGCAGAAATAATGTAGCTAAAGCCCGAGCCACGCAAAAAGTTATAAAATGAACTGAAGAAAAAAAGTGAAAATGCAATGATCTGGTATAATCGGAGCCTTACTGTAAATGAGTCTTCATTAAAATACTTATTGGCCGAGAACCAGTTGATTAGTTCCCGAAACTCCTTTTGCGCAATTGATTTAATTGCAGGTGCCATCCTGGTATTTTCTTTGGTAGCTCGCATTCTTAATAGTAAATATCACATCACTATCGTATAAACGCTATAATTGCCTTTTTAATATGTGCTTACCAAAATTTTATACACATATTCGCTGTATAAGTTCTTAACAGAGGGTTTTCAATATATGTATGTAAAAATTAATATTTTACCGAATTGTTATTTAATACCTGAAAACGCGTTTTTAAAAGCTAAAATGGGCCAAAAAGCGCAAAACCGGGGTTTTTCAGTTAACCCTTTCCTAAATATGAATATTAATACAAGGAAGAATAACGCTTTGTAATTATCTTGCCCACTTCAAAAAATAAGCACATCAATGAAGAATGCATCTTTACTATTAAATCTTGTTTTGTTATTGGCAGTTGGTTTTTTGTATTATAAGGTTTATGGCGACGATAAACTTTCAGCCAAAACAGCAAATGCCACACCTGCTACCTCAACCGGCAATACAAATACTGCTAAAGCTCCTGGTGCTTTGATAGCTTATGTGGACCTGGATTCGCTGAACGAACGTATATCCTTTATTAAAACAAAGCGTGGCCAGTTTGAAGCCGAGCAAAAAGGTATTGAATCTGATTGGGAAAATGGCAGAAGGGGATTGGAAAACAAGAAGAATAATTTTATTAAGGCCAAAGGCAATAATATGACCCAGGCGGAAGCAGAAAAATTCCAGGCAGAACTGATGGGTGAAATGCAGGAGATCGAACAACGTAAACAAAACCGTACGCAGGTACTGAGCGAAAAGAGCTATAATTTCCTGGAAGAAATACAAAAAAAATTAAAGGAATTCCTGGTGCAGTATAATAAGGAAAAAAACTACCAGTATATACTCACTACCGGCACCGGCATGGATTATATGATCTTTAAAGATTCTACCCTTAATATAACGCCCGATGTGGTAAAAGGAATGAATGAAGAATTTGCAAAGCAAAAAAAGTAAAACCTTTTATATATTAATTGAATCCCGGCAGCATATGTTCCGGGATTTTTTATTACTTTACCTTCCTAATAAACCAACGCATATGGCAGAAACAACACATCAATATAAACCCTCACTAAAACTCCTGGATGCCACTATGATCGTGGCCGGCTCCATGATAGGATCGGGCATCTTTATAGTAAGTGCAGATATTACCAGGAACGTGGGAAGTGCCGGCTGGCTGATAGCCGTTTGGCTCATAACCGGGTTTATGACGCTTACTGCTGCCCTTAGTTATGGCGAGCTGAGCGCCATGTTTCCCAAAGCCGGGGGTCAGTATGTGTACCTGAAAGAGGCTTATAACCCGCTGGCCGGTTTTTTATACGGCTGGAGTTTTTTTATGGTGATACAAACAGCAACTATTGCCGCTGTTGGTGTGGCATTTTCTAAATTTTTAGGAACTTTTATTCCGGCCCTTGATATAAAAGATGAAAATCTCATTACTCAAATTGGTATTTTTAAGATATACCCGGCCCAATTCGTTTCTATTGCCATAATTATACTCCTGACCTATATCAATACAAGAGGTATTAAAGAGGGGAAGTTTATACAAACCACATTTACGGTTGTTAAATTGCTTTCGCTTTTTGGATTGATCGTGCTGGGGTTTCTGTTGGCAGCCAAGGCTGATGTGTGGAATACAAACTGGGCTGATGCCTGGGCCATGACCAGCCGCAATGCAGAAGGGCAGGTGGTGGGCGGTGTTTTTGGCAGTGCTGTATTGGGTGCCATTGCCGCTGCCATGGTGGGTTCTATTTTCAGCAGCGATGCATGGAATAATGTAACCTTTATAGCAGGCGAAGTGCATAACCCCAGGCGTAATATCGGGCTTAGCCTTTTCCTTGGTACTCTTATAGTTACCCTTATTTATGTTTGTGTTAACCTTATGTACATAAGCGTAATGCCGCTGAATGAGATCGCTTCTGCGCCGCAGGACCGGGTTGCGGTGCTGGCCAGCAAAAAAATATGGGACGACACGGGGGCTTACATAATTGCTGTTATGATCATGATCTCTACTTTTGGCTGTAATAACGGCTTGATACTATCGGGCGCCAGGGTTTATAATACGATGGCAAAGGATGGATTGTTTTTTAAAAAAGCAGCTGATCTTAATAAGAATGATGTGCCCGAATTTGCCTTGTGGATGCAGTGCGTGGTGGCCTGCCTGCTTTGCCTGAGCGGCCAGTATGGCAACCTGCTCGATATGATCTCCTTTGTAGTGGTGTTGTTTTATGCACTTACCATTGCGGGCATATTCATATTGCGTAAAAAAATGCCCAATGCCGACAGGCCATACAAAGCCTTTGGTTATCCCTTGCTTCCTGCAATTTATATACTGATGGCACTTGCATTTTGTTTTTTGCTTATTGTATATAAACCTGCATTTACATGGCCAGGGTTGGTAATTGTACTACTGGGTATCCCTGTTTATTACATTGCTGTAGCAAATAAAAAAACGTAAAGAAAAAATTGCAGATGAACTTCGATGAACTTTTTCAATCTTTCTCAAACATAAAGATCGCTGTGCTGGGCGATGCCATGCTTGATACCTACTGGTGGGGAAATACAGAGCGTATTTCACCCGAAGCACCGGTGCCCGTGGTAAGCGTTTCAAAAAAAGAACAACGTATTGGCGGTGCCGGAAACGTGGCACTAAACCTGGCTTCACTTGGCTGCCCGGTGCAAATGATCACTGTTTTAGGCAATGATGAAGAAGCCGGCATACTGGAAAAACTACTGGCACAAAATAATATCAGCACCGGATATGTACTTAAAAGCGATCACAGGGTTACCACCAATAAGATCCGTATCATCAGTCGTAACCAGCATATGATGCGCCTCGATGCAGAAATTACCAAACCCATTTCGGCAGCAGAAGAAGATGCCCTGCTTAAAAATTTTGAAAAATATATTGAAACCGAAAAGCCTGCTATTGTAATACTGGAAGATTACAATAAAGGGATACTTACCGAAAAAGTGATCACAACGGCTATCAGCCTTTGTAAAAAAAATAAAGTGCTCACTGCCGTTGATCCCAAAAGAAAAAATTTCTTTGCGTATAAAGGAGCCGATATCTTTAAGCCAAATTTAAAGGAAGCAAAAGAGGGATTAAATATTATAGGCGACGAATTATCGGCAGCCTCCCTGGAAGCCATTCACCTGGCGCTGCATGCCAGGCTTCAGCACGATACTTCCTTTATCACCCTTTCCGAAAAAGGCGTGTATTACCAGGGGCAAAATGAAAAAGAATGGATACCAACACATGTACGCAGCATTGCCGATGTAAGTGGAGCCGGTGATACCGTTATTGCAGTGGCTGCCCTTGTTTTTGCCGCAACAAAAAACCGTAAGCTCATGGCCGAAGTGGCCAATATTGCCGGCGGCCTTGTTTGCGAAGAAGTTGGAACAGTGGCCATTGATAAAGAAAAATTATTGAACGAATGCCGTACGCTGATAAGGGGTTGAACGGGCTTTATATAAGAAACTGCATATAAAATTTTGTCTTTATAATAAATAAGAATACCAGTAACAAAAAGGGAACCCATGTTTTTGAAAAAAGACCTGTTTCATGATTTAGTAAAAGTAAACGCAGGCTTAAAGCTGCCGAATCATAAAGCACTACCGTAAACAGGGGTATCCCTCCAATCCCCACCGCATAACCACCCTTCCAATAGAAGAACTTTAAAAGCCAAAAGGCCAGTTCAATAGTTAGTAATCTAAGCCGGCGTTCTTTTTCTTTACTGATTATAGCGGCGGTAAAAAGTATTCCGGAAATCAGGCTGTAAAAGATATTTTTTGCGTTAAAAACAGGTTCGTTCGGCACTATGCACCCTTCTTGTTCATTATTTTCAAGATTTAGAATAAAGCCAGCGGCCAGCAATACCAGAAGCGAGATCAATAATAGATTGCTGATCTTGTGATCGGGGATATGAGACAGCTTCTCTTTATTAACTAAAAATTGATATGAAAGAAATAAAACAACCGATGGGGATATGATAAACAGGATCAAATATGCGGGCATTAACAGGTTTTTTCTCCTCATAAATTTACAGGATTTCTACAGAAATTATTAAATACTTTTGCTGATATGCAAACCTTTTCAATAGCAATACACGGAGGGGCCGGAACCATTTTGAGGTCAGAGATCACACCCGAACAGGAAATTGCTTACCTCGCTTCGCTTAAACAGGCACTTGACTCGGGATATCAAATCCTCGAAACGGGTGGTACAGCATTGGATGCCGTTAAAGCGGCTGTAGTGGTATTGGAGAATGATCTATTGTTTAATGCCGGGCGTGGGTCTGTGTTTACCAAAAATGGTACACACGAAATGGATGCCTCCATTATGGATGGAAAAACCCTGGCAGCCGGCGCCGTGGCTGCAGTACAACATATACGTAACCCGGTTTTATTGGCAGAAGCAGTGATGAAGAATAGCCCACATGTTTTCTTAACAGGTGCGGGCGCTGCTGAATTTGCAAAGCAGCAGGGAATTGCTGAAGCACCGGGGGAATATTTTTTTTCGCAGTTCCGTTACAACCAGTGGCAACAGATGAAAGAGACCGATGGTTATGCGCTTGATCATTCAACCAGCGAAGCCCTGCAAAAAGAGAAAAAGTTTGGAACGGTTGGTGCGGTGGCCTGCGATGTGCATGGCAATATTGCTGCTGCAACCAGTACGGGCGGCATGACCAATAAAAGCTTTGGCCGCATTGGCGATACACCCATTATAGGAGCCGGTACATTTGCCGATAACAAAACCTGTGCTATCAGTTGTACAGGTCATGGAGAACCATTTATAAGGGCGGTGGCGGCACATGCGGTGAGTTGTTTAATTGAGTATAAAGGGCTTGATCTCAAAGAAGCCATGCAAGAAATTGTGCATAAAAAACTGGTGGATATGGAGGGCGAAGGCGGTATGATTGGCGTAGACGCAGCCGGTAACATCTCCATGCAGTTTAACAGCGAAGGAATGTACCGGGCAATGAAAAGCAGTACCGGTGAGTTTTCGGTGAATATTTATAAAGATTAATTTTTTGGGGCCAATGAAGAAATATGCAGTGATCGTGGCCGGCGGAACCGGCAGCCGGATGAAGAGCAGTATTCCCAAGCAATTCCTCCTGATCAATAATAAACCTGTATTGTATTATACCATCAGGACATTTTTAGATGCCTGGGAAGACCTGCAGATCATATTGGTACTGCCCGAAGAACATATTGCCCGCGGGCAGGAATTGATCGATGCATTTTTTGATTACAGCCGTATCCAGATATGCATGGGGGGCGAAACCCGTTTCCATTCCGTACAAAACGGCCTCAGGCTTGTTAGAGCTGAGTCGATCGTTTTTGTACATGATGCCGTCAGGTGTCTTCTCAGCAAAGATCTTCTTCAGCGTTGTAATGACGAAGCATCAGAGAAAGGTACTGCCATTCCTGTAACAGCCTGCAAAGACAGCCTGCGTATAGTGTATGACAGCGGTAACACTGAACCTTTGGAGCGTAACCGGGTAAAACTGGTTCAAACACCCCAGGTATTTCACAGCAGGATCATTTTGCCGGCATTTAACATCGACTATAAAGAAAAGTTTACCGATGAAGCCACCGTTGTGGAAGCTTTTGGCATGCAGGTAAACCTGGTGGAAGGCGAAGAAACCAATATCAAGATCACGCACCCCATTGACCTGGAAATTGCAAAAAGCATTCTTGCCGAAAGGGAAAAAAGAGATATTATTTCTTGACCAGCTTCAGCAATGCTGGCAGTTGATTCCATTTTATAAAAGGGTAGGGTTGTGCCACGGGCGAAAATTTCATGTAAAAGTCTGCAATGCCCGGCATATCCGATCCTTCAAAATCAAGCAGCAATGGCTTGCCCGAAAACTCCCTTACCAGGCTGTCGTAAATAAAATCATTGGCGTGTACTTTTTTGCCGGCTTCTGTGATACAGGAAATGATATTATAAATTCTCTTGCCATCATTTAATAAAACCAGGGCTGCCAGCTTTTCTCCCTCATAATTTGTGGCGATCCTGCAAATGATCTTTTGTGCTTCATGTAGTTTTTTACATAACAGAACAAAACGCCTGAAGTCTTCACCTGAAACCCCTTTCATTTTTTTGCCATACAATTGCCGGTAAAGATCAATAACATGTTCAACATCGTCCCACCCGTTATAAATACTCCCGAATTTTTTTATCCAGCTGAGTTTTCTTTTTAGCGAACTGCTGTAACCTTTATAAATATTCTCATAAGAAATTTCCAGGTTAAGCACATAGTTATTGCGCAGCTGCGAACTGGCTTTATTGAATGATCTGCAGGGGTTATTATAGTTAAGGCAGATTTCGGCAAACCTGTAATGGGCCATTGCGGCTGTAATAAATTCATTTATTTTTTTTTCTGTAACAGGATGTTTGGAAAAAATGCCGAGCTGCTGCGTAAATGCCGGTTGGTATAAATAGTTTATCCCGAATTTTTTTCTGCAGGGCAGGGGCATCACTGTTTCATAATCGCCCATTACCAGGGCATCCCAGTTGCACATGGCATCGAGGTAAACTGAATGCGCATACAGGAGGCTGTTTTCGGCACTAAGAATACAGTTATCCCATTTTTCCCTGTCAATGCCGCCGTTTTTTATGTAAAATATATCAGCCATTAAAACGGTATTTGCGGGATCAGCCTTCGGGCGGAAAGATTTTGCAGGTCGATACTGAATGTCATTTTTTTTGCGAACCTGTTCTGATCCGGATCAGATTTGAGCGTATTCTTAAAATCTTTACTCATTAAAACCGGCGCATAAATATTCAGTACATTCTTAAATAAGGAGATCTGCAGGCCGCCTGTATAAAGAAAACGGGTGGTGAATGCATTTTTTCCCCATGCTTCTGCATAAGTGCCAATATCAAAAAACAGGTAAAGCGGAAGTTTGACCGGGAATAGTTTTTCGGGTAAACTGGTTTTAAGATTTAGGGCAGCCACCCAGTTTGGACTTTGTCCCTGCAGGAACGAATATTTGTCCATGCGCAGTTTAAGTCCGCCGGTATTTTGAATCATTACCTGCTGTGCAGCCAGCCCTTTGTTGGCCACAGGAAGATCGGGATTTGCGGTGGATGCAGAGCGCCCAAGGAAATAACTACTATAGCTGTAGTCATCTTCGCCCGTACCACCCAGCAATTTTGGTTGATATAGATAACTGGTATTATTGCTGTTTCCAAGTAGCCCGAATTTAGCGGCAAAGATCCTTGCGCTCAGCCCTCCGCCCTTCGAATAATTGAAGAAATAGTTTGCTGTTGCGTTGAGCCTGTAAAATCCTTTTCCCTGTTGTAATTGGAACTGGTAACTGTATGGGTAAAGTGCCCGGTAGTTTTCATTCGAAAAACTGATCTGGTATATATAACGGCCTTCCTGCCTGAAGGATGAGGGATAGGTGCTGCTGCTGTCACTGCCGGTGATGAACACATAGTTGTCGAACTTTTTTTCATTTATTACAAAGGATTTTAATTCTATCCAGGTTCGTTTGGCCGATCTGGGCTTTTGCAAAAAATAAAAACGAAGCGAGGGGGCCAGTTTGCTGAATGATTCAACTATTTTTTTACTGGTGGTATCCAGCGATTGTTTGGATGAAAACTTAGACCATCCTGTGCCTACAGAAATTTTTTCGAAGATATTGCCCGGAAACCATGAGTAGGAAATATTGCCGGTACTGTTCAGATGTTTACTTCCGGTTCCATAGAGCACAGTTCCTGCAAACTGTAATCTGGAGGCCGGGATCGTATAATTGTGCAGTAAAATGCCCGGCATAAGCTTATCGTATTTGTTATAGCCAACTGCGGGTGCGGCAAAAATATAATTGTACTTATCGGTATCCTTAAAACTGAAAAAGGAAGCCAGTTTTAATTTTTTCTTTGCAGGCTGCTCCAGGCTTCCTGTTTTGGTGAGCAACGCAAATTGTGCATCAAGGTGTTTGCCACTTGCTTTTTCCATTGCCATTTTAAAATCTTCCGGGTAAGGATGCCTGAACTTCCAGGTTTCATAATAGGCCCGCATGCAGCTGTCGAATAATGGCTGTCCAAGTTCAGCCTCAAGCATTTTCATCCATTTGCCGGTTTTACCATAGGCAATAATATTGTAATTGACTGCCGAAAAATTTTCAGAAGGCGTTTCCACAGGCTGGTCTTTTTTTATGACGGTCATCATATCAAGGCCGGTGCTGAACAGGTCGGCGGGTAATCTTTTTTTAAGAAAGGCAGATTTAATTTCAAGGTAGTCGAAAGGTTCGCCATATTTCTCCTGCATGTACCGGTTGTCATAATAAGTGTTCATACCTTCGTCCATCCATGGATGCTGCCGTTCGTTGCTGGCAAGGATCCCGTAAAACCAGTTATGGCCCACTTCATGATAGATAAGGAAATCGAGCCCTTTTTCTGTGGCCGGGGTAGAAACCAGCGTGATCGTTGGGTATTCCATTCCACCATCCTCTTTTCCTTTTTTATCCACCACAGTAACGGTGCTGTAAGGATATTCTCCCAACCACCTGCTTTTTGTAAGAATGGCATCTTTAATGAAGCGAATGCTGTTTTTCCATTGTTTTTCATTCTCCTTATAATAACAGGCGTAAACGTCTATTGTTTTAGAAGAAAGTTGCAGGGTGTCATGCTTGATAATATAATCTTTACTTGCAAACCATGCAAAATCATGGATGTTATTTAGTTGGTAAACGGATGTTTGTATACCGGCATTTTCGTTTTCCTGTAATTTATTTCCGGTGGCGGCAATTTTAAAACCGGCGGGAGTATTTATCTCCACATTGAAATTTCCAAATTCGCTGTAAAATTCTCCCATGTCAAGATAGGGCATCGGGTGCCAGCCTTTTTGATCATATACGGCCGGCTTGGGGTACCATTGGGTGAGCTGGTAACTTTTTTTAATTATACCACTCCTCGAAAACTGTGCAGGAAGTTTTACATGAAACGGCGTTTCAATGGAGATGTTTTTTTGGGGAGCCAGCGCTGCGGGTAAAATAAGTTTTACAATATCCTGGTGCAATGGATGATCTTCAGTGGCCGCAGAAATATCATTCACTTTAAAATCGAGCCGGTTGATATAACCTCTTTGTTTTTCAGTTGAAAAATAAAAAGAAGTGCTGCTCATTTCAAGTTGTTGTTCGCTGAAAGCCGTACGATCATTCTTGTAGGCATTGGGCCAGAGGTGAATCCATATAAAATAAAGTGTGTCGGGCGAATTATTGTAATACTGCATTTTTACATTGCCGGTAAGAGAGCCGGCGGCCGTATCCAGGGAAACTTTAATCTTGTAGTTTACTTGCTGCTGCCAATAAGCCGAATCTTGGCAAAAGGCAGGTACTTGCAAAAGGGAAAAATAAAGGACAAACTGAATTTTTTTCAATACGAACTGGTTTTTTCAAAATTAATACTTTTCATCCTTAACTTATCATTTGGGAGGGAGCTGTCATTTGCCTTTTCCGGCAAGAATGATCCGGATGGTATGCAGCATAATTTTAAAATCGAGCGGTAGTGAAACGTTTTCCACATACATCAGGTCAAACGGCATGCGTTGTATCATCTCTTCCATGCTGGATGCATAGCCAAATTTTACCATCCCCCAGCTGGTAAGTCCGGGTTTCACTTTAAAAAGATATTTATATTCCGGGTGTGTTGCCACGATCTGGTCTATATAAAATTTCCTTTCTGCCCTTGGGCCTACAAGGCTCATCTGTCCTTTAATGATGTTCCAAAGCTGGGGCAGTTCATCCAGCCGCCATTTGCGCATCACACGGCCCCAGGGCGTTATCCGTTCATCCCATTCGCTGCTTAACTGCGGCCCGTTTTCTTCTGCATTTATATACATCGACCGCAGTTTATACATAAAAAACGGCTTTCCTTTATAGCCAATTCGTTCCTGCCTGAAAAAAACCGGCCCGGGCGAGGAAAACTTTGTTCGAATCAGTGAATAGAGCAGGAGGGGAGAAATAAGAATGAGGCCAAGGGTTGCTATTATGATATCAACAAAACGCTTTATATTCTGTTGCCAGCTTGGTAATTGGCCCGAGTGGATATCAATCAAAGGCACACCCAGAACATTGCTTGTTTGCAGGGCACCCGAAAGAATATCTACGGTATCGGGCAATATTTTTACGTTTACCTCCACATCGCTGAGGCTGTTCAATATTTTACTGATGAGTTCCCGTTCATTTTTTTCTACAGCAATGACCACATCTTCGATATGCTCATTTTTTATGGCAGTATACAGTTGTTCGAGGCCCGAATAATTTTTCAGGGCTTTAAGATTTTCGTACCCGGCATTTCCGTTAATGTTTAAAAAAGAGGTCACGAGATGCCCCGATTCATTATTTGATTTGGTAAAAGCATCCAACAGCTGGCTGGTCTTTTTTGCGGAGCCAACCAGCAGTACATTAAAGTACACTTGTTTTTTTACAAGCTGAGTTTTTGCATAATTTATAAATATGGTGCGTACAATAACAGTAAGAATGGTTACCGGTACAAGCAGGCTGAAAAATTCCACATAGTACCGCATATTATCGATTTGCGGATTTTTCAGGATAAAAAAGAACAGCAGGAGCATACAGCCGATGGTGCTTACCAGGATCGTTTTTAAAACCTCGGTAACCCTGGATTTTTCATACAGCGAATGATAGGCGCCGCTCATGAAGTGCAGGGTTAACCAGCCTGCCGTGTACAGCAAAAGCCCGAGATAAAATCCTGCCGGAATAGTGAATTCATATTCATAAATACGTGTTCTGAGGTAATAAAAAAGCAGCCAGGTTATTACGCATACAACGGTATCGGCCAGGATGTACCAACTGATATTTACACGAGGCTGTTTCAATATGCTGACTAGTGGGTAAGTTGGTTTTTAAGGATGTGTATTTGAGATCTTTTCCAGTATTTTATGCGCTATTTCCATGGCAGCAAAACCGTCGAGTACCGTTACAGCTGTTTGCGTATTGTTTACAATGGCGTTTTTAAAGGCTTCCAGTTCCATTTTGATGGCATTGCTGTCCTGCACATCGGGGTTAGCGATAGCGATTGTTTTTTTGCCGCTGTTGGTATCAATATCAAACGTAAACACATTTTTATCGCCCGGCTCATTCATTTTGATGATCTCGGCCTTTTTTTCAAGAAAATCGATACCAATATAGGCGTCTTTCTGGAAGAGCCGCATTTTCCGCATTTTTTTCATGGATATCCGGCTGCTGGTGAGATTTGCCACGCATCCGTTGCTAAATTCGATCCTTACGTTTGCGATATCGGGCGTATCACTCATTACGGCCACACCGTTTGCAGAAATATAACTCACTTCGCTTTTTACAAGATGAAGAATGATGTCAATATCGTGGATCATCAGGTCGAGTATCACGCTTACATCGGTACCTCTTGGATTAAACTGTGCCAGCCGGTGCACTTCAATGAACATAGGCTGTAGTTTGTAATTTTTTAGTGCCAGAAAAGCCGGGTTAAAACGTTCTACATGCCCTACCTGGAATTTTACATTTGACTCTTTGGCAAGTTTTACCAGGGTACGGGCTTCATCCATCGTATTGGCCAGGGGTTTTTCTACAAAAACATGCCTGCCTTTTCTGAGTGCCAGTGCGCAAAGTTCAAAATGAAAAATAGTGGGAGCTACAATATCCACCGCATCACAGGCATCAATGATCTCTTCTGCAGATTCAAACCGCTTCACCTGGTATTTTTCCTGAACGGCTTTGGCCTGTGCATCATTTGGGTCAAAAAAGCCAACAATTTGCACGCCTTCAATTTCCTTCCAGTTGTTTAAATGAAATTTGCCCAGGTGGCCCACGCCCAGTATTCCGATTCTTAGCATATAGTGGTTAAAATTTATGAACTGTGTTCAATGATAGCTGGACCGGCAGTTTCTTCCCAGAAGCCCATTTTGTTGAACTTGGCGATCCGTTCATTAACTCTTTGTTCGGGGGTTTTCTGATTAAGTTCCTGTATGATGGGTATCAGGTGGGCTTTTAAAATATTTGCGGCCTCATCGTAATCCCAGTGTGCACCGCCCAGTGGTTCTGGTATCACCCCGTCTACCAGGCCAAATTCGAGCATATCTTTTCCTGTTAACTTAAGCTGTTCGGCCGCAATTTCTTTTTGGGCCCAGCTTCTCCACAGGATGGTACTGCAATTTTCGGGAGAGATAACGGTGTACCAGGTGTTTTCGAGCATCATCACCTTATCGCCAACGCCAATGCCAAGGGCACCGCCGCTTGCGCCTTCTCCAATGATCACACAAATAACGGGAACTTTCAGGCTGAGCATTTCGTAAATATTCCTGGCAATGGCCTCGCCCTGGCCACGTTCCTCTGCTTCCAGGCCGGGGTAGGCCCCGGGGGTATCGATCATAGTGATGATGGGCTTATTGAATTTTTCGGCAAGTTTCATCAGCCGCAGTGCTTTGCGGTATCCTTC
Organism: Ferruginibacter sp.; assembly: GCA_049291115.1. Taxonomy (GTDB): domain Bacteria; phylum Bacteroidota; class Bacteroidia; order Chitinophagales; family Chitinophagaceae; genus Ferruginibacter. Next base: position 2,650 of record JBATOU010000130.1, on the reverse strand, counting down.
GGGGTTGGCCATTCCAAAATTGCGCATCTGGCGGGTTTTGGTATTATGACCCTTCTGCTGGCCAATGATCATTACGGTTTCTTCGCCCAGGCTGGCAAAACCGCCTACCATGGCCTTATCGTCTTTTACGTTTCGGTCGCCGTGCAGTTCTATAAAATTGCTGCACATTTTTTCAATGTACTTGAGTGTGTATGGCCTGTCGGGATGCCGGCTTAGCTGCACCCGTTGCCAGGGAGTGAGGTTTTCGGTAAGTTGCTTTTTTGCCTCAATTATTTTTTCTTCCAGGGCATTAATGCCGCTGCTCATATCTGTTTTTGTTTTTTCCTGTGTCAGCTTTAGCTGTTCCACCTGGTCGTACAGGTCTTTTATGGGTTTTTCAAAATCGAGGAACTGACGGTTTTCTAATTTTGGCATAAAGCTTTTTTTCAGTTATTAACTGTATGATTCTTAGAGATTGCCTGTAAAAATAGGACAAGCATTTTTTTTTAAAAAGTTTTGTTTTTGGATGTTAAATTTACCTATCTTTGCCGTCCGAAAAACGAAAAATGCGTTTTTTTTAAGGATCGGTAGTTCAGTTGGTTAGAATGCTGCCCTGTCACGGCAGAGGTCGCGGGTTCGAGTCCCGTCCGGTCCGCTTGAATTTGGTTAAAACCCGCTTTGGTAGCGGGTTTTTTCTTTTTCATTCTATTTTTTATTCTATAAAAGAGCGGATTGAAGCAAAATCTTATCGTACTTAACTGTACTTTATTCTACCTGACTACTATGTCAAAACAAAGATACGATTACTAAGCATTTTAGTTACTTTTCGACCCCTCTAAAAATATCCACAAAAAAAGCAGCTAATTATGCTGCTATTTACGTTGTTTCATGCCTGCATTAGCTGTCTAATATCACTACCTAAAAAATACACCCTCGACCTTATTTTGACCCTCTTCAATTTACCATGCTTTATCCAGTCATAAATGGTGGGTTTGGTCACTTTAAAAAGGGAACATATTTCCTGAATTTTATATAGCGGCTTTTCTGTAAGACCAGGTGTTTCCATTATTGAGGCCAATACTGGCTGTTCTTTTTGATTCCTTGACACTTCCTCCCTGATTATAACCCGAATCTGGGCCCAGAATTCCTCTGGCTCAAAAGGGATTAAAATTGGTACTGATACATTCTTTTCCATACGCATTTCATTTTCACAATCCTTTTAAAGAAACTATACTCCCAACGGCTGAACTGTTTGAAGGAGTATAAGAAATGTACCCAAACTCATGCAGATTGTTCATGCACTTGTTATAAGTATAACGGGCATTTATTTTTGCAGCTTTCATGATTACAGACCTTTCAATTGAAAGTGGATTTTTGCCGCCTGCCAGATTCCATTGTTGCAATAAAGCCATGTAAAGGCTGATATGAGTTGTACTGATTCTTACATCGTCCTCAATTGCTTCATAAAATCCTGATAATGGTGGAAAAAGTTCCATAGCTATTTACTGAATAGTTGATTTGTTTTTCTTAGTCCTTGCGCCGCCATTTAACCTTCTTTTTTTGAGCAACCCACTGCCGGCTGAAGTATTATTGCCTTCCTCCTGTTCTTCATCAGTTTGATTATCTACTTGCTTTCTTTTGGCCTGCATCTGTTTTTCCAACTTACGATTTTGCAAAAAACGATAAGCCTCATCTACTGATATGCCTGGCTGACCTTCGGAACAATAAAACCTTTGACTAATTTCAGCTTTGTTCCTAAGTTGGCCAATACTGTCAAATAACTCGTAATAAGCAGAGCCGGTCCAGTACTTTAGTTTTAGAGAAACTGCAATTAATTTACCTTCTTCAGTTGCTTCCAATGCTGCCAGGTCTGTCAATATTGATTCAATCTTTTGCTCATTCTCCCAACTACCTTTATCACCAACGCTCCATTTTTTCTTTTCCGCAAAATCAAATGCTTTCTTCCAATCAATGGCAGTCATCTGTTTTTCAACATTAGCAACTTCAACCCCATTAATGGTCGCTTCATCAAGGGCTGTTTCTTTTTGAAGAATAGCATCATAATACATCAAAGCATAGGTGTCCTGCTTCTCATTTCTCTCAAAAAATAATTGAAAGGAGATTTGCTCCCTCCCTTTTTCAATTCTTTGTGAGACAACAAAACTGTCAGGCATGAAACAGATTCGCTTTAATAACAAATAACCTCCATCCTCAAAACCTAATGAATGTAATTGTTCTGCCAATGATGCTATATTCTGAATGTTCATGATGCTATTATTTAAAAATCAAAAAATGGGTTTAGGGGTCTTACTATGAAACCCCTAAACCTTTTTTATTGCTCTCCCTTTTCTTTGGCAAAAGACTTTTATCATTTTTCTTTTCCAGTTTTTCTTTTTCCGGTTTAACCTCCTGTTTCAAATCTTTTTTTTTACCTTCTTCCAAATTTTCTTTCATGACTTTACTTCCTTTATCAATTCCTGATTTGTATTGTTCAAGTGATTCTTTGGCCACCAGTTTCATATTGGAATCATACAGGTTTACATTTTTGTATTGTGGATTGGCCTCAATAAACATTTTATGGCTGTTACCATCTTTTTCAATGGTAACAGATTGCACATTTCCTTTTTGAAGTGATTGCATCAACGCTTTTTCTTTTTCAGGGTCATTCAAC
>JBATOU010000129.1:0-2197 GCA_049291115.1 Ferruginibacter sp. | reverse complement strand
ACACTCAATATTGAGGTGCTTAAGGAAGTTTAGTTTTAGAGCTGTGCTGTTTCGAATGGTTTCAAAACAATATAGGCGTCTCTGTCTATTTTCCTCGCGTTTTAGAGCTGTGTTGTTTCGAATGGTTTCAAAACTATAGACCAGCATATAGCAAACCAGCAGCAGTTTTAGAGCTGTGTTGTTTCGAATGGTTTCAAAACCGCGCCTATCCATGTAAGTTGTGTGAGGCTGGTTTTAGAGCTGTGTTGTTTCGAATGGTTTCAAAACTGTGCTTATGTCTCCATCTCCTGTGCCTGTGTTTTAGAGCTGTGTTGTTTCGAATGGTTTCAAAACCTGACTTAATTGCTGAGTACGGTATCAAAAGTTTTAGAGCTGTGTTGTTTCGAATGGTTTCAAAACCTATGTTGCCACTGCAGTAGAGTCGCTGTAGTTTTAGAGCTGTGTTGTTTCGAATGGTTTTAAAATATACCTACGATATTTTTGGTAATATTTTCTAATTTTTCTTCCCCTCATTTTTAAATTTTCTTATAATAACTTCCCCACTTCATGCTATAATAGTTATATGAGTTTTTAAAAGGAGCATGGAATGTCAAACTTAAAAGAGCAGGTTGGTATTAAGGCGGCGGAATTTGTAACGGATGGTATGGTTGTTGGTCTAGGGACTGGGTCTACAGCCTACTATTTTGTTAAAGAAATTGGCCGTCGGGTTGCGGAGGAGGGGTTACAAATTATTGGTGTAACAACCTCGCATGCTACGGCAGAGCATGCTGCGTCCCTTGGGATTCCACTAAAAAATATTGACGAAGTTGAGTACGTAGACCTAACGGTAGATGGGGCTGATGAAGTAGATGGAGCCTTTAATGGAATCAAAGGTGGCGGTGCAGCCTTATTAATGGAGAAAATTGTTGCGGTCAATAGTAAAGATTGCATCTGGATTGTTGATGAATCCAAAGTAGTTGAAACGCTAGGAGCATTTAAATTGCCAGTAGAAGTGGTTCAATACGGTTCTGAAAATCTATTTCGCTTGTTCGAATCAAAAGGATATCGCCCAAGTTTCCGAATGAGTGATGGTGAAAAACTTGTGACGGATATGAAAAATTATATTATTGACCTCGATTTACATCGGATTGAAGATTCAGTTGCATTGGCGGAAGAATTGGATCGGACAGTGGGAGTTGTTGAACATGGTCTCTTTATTGGTTTGATTTCCAAGGTAATCGTTGGTACGCCTGACGGTCCTCAAATAGTTGAAAAATAAGTAAAGTGAAAACGCTTCTCAATTACTAACAATGAGAGGCGTTTTTATGGTATAATGAAAACACGAACGTTTGAAGTTAATGAGAATTCATTTCCAATTTTATAGTTGTCTTTGCTATCCATTGCTTTCAAACCCTATGAATGAGTATAGATTTTCTAGAATGGGATCTATGCTCTAGGTGTTCGGGGATGATCCGAGCTCGAAGAAGGTAGCAGATAATGCATTTATTAAAAGATGAAATTCCAGATATTTTACTGGTATTATGGTTGGAAATTAATTTTCTGTAACTCATGATTCAAAAAAGGAGACAATTATGCCTAAATTTAAACGTGTTCACTTGGTTGTCATGGATTCTGTCGGAATCGGCGCAGCACCAGACTCAGATAAATTTTTCAATGCAGGTGTAGCAGATACAGAGTCTGATACACTCGGTCACATTTCTGAAAAAGCTGGGCTTGATGTGCCAAACATGGCAAAAATTGGTCTTGGCAATATTCCTCGTGATACACCGCTTGCGACAGTTCCTGCTGAAAGCCATCCAACTGGTTATGTAACCAAATTGGAAGAGGTTTCGCTTGGGAAAGACACCATGACAGGACACTGGGAAATTATGGGTCTCAATATTACTGAGCCATTTGATACATTCTGGGATGGTTTCCCTGAAGAGATTTTGACAAAAATCGAAGAATTCTCAGGTCGTAAAATCATTCGCGAAGCAAACAAGCCGTATTCAGGTACAGCTGTTATTGATGACTTTGGACCTCGCCAAATGGAAACAGGGGAGTTAATCGTCTATACCTCCGCAGATCCTGTGCTTCAGATTGCAGCCCATGAAGACATTATTCCACTTGATGAGTTGTATCGTATCTGTGAATATGCTCGCTCGATTACCCTTGAACGCCCTGCTCTTCTAGGTCGTATAATCGCACGTCCATATGT
>JBATOU010000128.1:0-2102 GCA_049291115.1 Ferruginibacter sp. | reverse complement strand
GTGTATTTGCGATCTCGACCGTTTGCACCCATTTGGGATGCATCGTGAAGACAAGCGCGGCCGGATTTGATTGTCCCTGCCACGGCTCGGGTTTTCAGAAAGACGGAACGGTAAGAAAAGGGCCGGCGCCGACACCGCTGCCATGGCTGAAAGTCTCAAAAAATGGAGGCGTTCTCACCATTGACGAGGAAGCAACTGTAAAGACCGGAACAAAGGTGTAGATCATGAAAGCAGAAGGCTATTCAGCATTACACGAATTCTGGATCAATCTGCGGGGCATCCCGAATCACGTCTATCGGGCGATGTTTCGCGGCGGTCCGCCAAAGACCGATCGCACGCGGTCGTCGTTTATCTTCGGCAACGTCTTTCTCCATCTTCATTCGGTCCGCACACACCTCTGGAGCCTGCGTTGGAGCACGACGATGGGGCTCGGCATAATGACGACCGCAGCATTTCTGATAACACTCGTCACCGGCATCCTGCTGATGTTCTATTACAAGCCGTATCCTGACGTAGCCTATCAATCGATCAAAGACATTCATTTTATCGTGCCGACGGGAAGGTTCATGCGGAACATCCACCGCTGGGCGGCCAATGTAATGGTGGTCGCCGTGATACTGCACATGGCACGGGCGTTCTACACCGCTTCGTACCGAAAACCGAGGGAATTCAACTGGTTCATTGGCTGGGGCTTGCTGGTCACGACTTTGGGCCTGTCATTTACGGGTTATCTGCTTCCTTGGGATCAACTCGCATACTGGGCGATCACGATCGGGGCCAATATCGCCCAGAGCCCCCGCGAGATCACGGATGCCCTTGGTATCACGGCGTGGGCAGATATCGGCGGCCTGCAGCGTGAGATATTGCTGGGGTCCGACAAGGTCGGCGAAGAAGCATTGATCCGATTTTATCTGCTTCACGTGATGATCTTGCCTCTGGCACTTGTCATGTTGATGGCGGTGCATTTCTGGCGAATACGCAAGGACGGTGGGCTCGCGAAACCAGAGAATGCTGATGAGAGGGTCGCCGAGGAAGCAAAAGAATTTTATCCGGTCTTTACCGACGCACCGACAAAAACCTACCATCTCGCCGCCGTCGTCAAAGGTAAAACATCAGCGGTCGGCAGCGGGCCGGAACACACCGTGCCGTCAATGCCACACCTATTTTACGCCGAGCTGGGCGTACTGATGCTGACGACATTGATCTGCGTCGCCCTGGCGTTTATCTCCGACGCACCGTTGAAAGAGTTGGCAAATCCGCTCGTTCCTGAGAATCCGGCCAAGGCTCCGTGGTACTTTCTCGGGCTTCAGGAGATCGTCTCGTTCTCGGCATTCATGGGCGGTATTGGCATCCCGATGCTGTGCGTGATCGGTTTGGGCCTGATCCCATTCCTGGACCGTGAAAAAGAAGGAACCGGCGAATGGTTCGGCGGGCCGGGCGGCTGGAAACTGGTCAAATGGTCGGTTCTTGTAGGATTTGTAGCTTCGATCGGTGTCGAAGCATTTGCTATACATTTCGGTTGGCTGCGCGAGTGGTTCCCTGACATTCCCCAGCTTTTTATTACATTTATCAATCCCGGTACGGTGCTAACGGCGATCTACGCAGCCTATTCGATCTGGGCGGTCCGAAAGTACAACTCAACCCGTGCCGGTGCCCTCGCTTTGTTCACCTGCTTCCTGTGCGGCTTCATTGTGCTGACCGTGATCGGAACCTATTTCCGCGGCCCGAACTGGGACTTTTTCTGGTCGCCATCTGACTGGGGAGGCCATTGACGCTATGAACAAGAATAAATACCTGTTGATGGTTTCAAGTATCGGGGTTTTTCTGCTCCTCGCCGCCGCGGCTGTGTCCGAAAACTTCATGAAGGACTGGCACGGTATTCAGGGGAACGCCAAAACTACGGAAGGCCCGATCGATCTGCGACTTCGGCAAATAGTTAATCCACAGCTCAAAGTCACGGACCGCTGCGTTACCTGTCACGTCGGGATGGCATCCGGCGAACAGATCACGACCGACCAAAAGGTCGGAGCCGCTCACAAACCGGTCGTCCATTCTCCGACCGAGATCGGCTGCACGACGTGTCACGGCGGACAAGGCCAGGC
>JBATOU010000127.1:0-7006 GCA_049291115.1 Ferruginibacter sp. | reverse complement strand
GACGTGGTTTTTAAAACCATGGGGTAAGAGGGCCAGGGCATCATGGACGTTCTTTCTTTGGGTGGCATGGGGAGCAGTTCAAACTGGGTCACAGATCTGGCATGCTGCCGGTTGCTGGTGCCCACGCAATCGCTGCCGGTATCGCCACCACCGATCACCACTACATTTTTGTTGCCGGCAAAAATATTTTCGGTATAAATATTACTTTCAATACCTGCATTGGCAAGCGGATCCAATGCTGCATTACGTTTATTTTGCTGTTTTAAAAATTCCATGGCAAAATGCACGCCTTTTAACTGCCTGCCGGGTATGTTAAGGTCTCTTGGCACAGTGGAACCGCCGGCCAAAACAATGGCATGATATTCACGTAACAGGTCATTTACACTGATGTTCACACCCACATTAGCATTACATTTAAAAGAAACACCTTCTTCTTCCATCAGTTTTATCCTCCTGTCTATCACCCATTTTTCCAGCTTAAAATCAGGAATGCCATAGCGCAGCAGCCCACCGGGTTTATCGTCTCTTTCAAAAACTGTTACGGTATGCCCGGAAAAATTTAACTGTGCAGCAGCAGCAAGACCAGCAGGCCCGCTGCCCACCACCGCTACTTTTTTACCCGAACGCTTGTTTACTTTAAATGGCAGAACAAAACCTTTTTCGAAAGCAATTTCAATGATATGCTTTTCAATCTCCTCAATAGTAATGGCAGGTTGGTTAATGCCCAGCACACAGGCCGTTTCGCAGGGCGCCGGGCAGATGCGGCCCGTAAACTCCGGAAAATTATTGGTAGAGGAAAGGATATCATAAGCCTCTTTCCATTCTTTGCGATAAACCGCATCATTAAATTCAGGTATCACATTTCCGAGCGGACAACCGCTGTGGCAAAAAGGAACGCCGCAGTTCATACAGCGGCCACTCTGGCCGTTAAGCTGTTCATCGCTGAAACGTTGTACAAATTCGTTGTGATCCTTTAAACGCTCCTGCACCGCTCTTTTTTGCGGAAGCTCTCTTGTGTTTTCTATAAATCCTGTTGGTTTGCCCATGAGAAACCGTTAATAGTTACTGGTTGTTTTTATTCCCTGTTATATCTTTTCATGCTTTTTCTTTGATGCCATTTGCTTTTTGCTGCAATGCTTTCTTAAAATCTTTCGGAAAAACTTTTACAAAATGCTGCAGCTGGTTTTCAAAATCCTGGAGCACAAATTTTGCAACCGTACTGCAGGTATAGGCAAGATGGCGTTCGATCATCTCTTTAAGTTCTTTGGCATCATCTGTATTTACCGGGTCAAGGTCAACCATCTCCTGGTTGCAGTTGCCGGCAAATTTTCCTTTTACATCATATACATATGCAATGCCACCGCTCATACCCGCCGCAAAGTTTCTGCCGGTATCGCCCAGGATGACCACAAGCCCGCCGGTCATATATTCGCAACCATGGTCGCCCACACTTTCCACCACCACATTTGCGCCCGAATTGCGTACGGCAAAGCGTTCGCCTGCTTTACCGCGTATATATGCCTCCCCGTTTGTTGCACCATATAATGCTACGTTTCCAATAATGATATTTTCTTCGGGCTGATACGTGGCCTGTTTTGGTGGATAAATGATGAGTTTGGCACCGCTTAAACCCTTTCCAAAATAATCGTTGGCATCACCTTCCAGTTCGAGCGTGATGCCTTTTGTATTAAAAGCACCAAAGCTCTGGCCTGCCGTACCGGTAAATTTAAAATGAATGCTTTCATCGGGCAATCCAGCTGCACGGTATTTTTTGGTTATTTCATTCGATAAAATTGTTCCTGCAGTACGGTCTGTATTTTTTATCGTAAATTCTTTTTTTACTTTTTCTTTATTCAGTAATGCAGGCTGGGCTGCTTTTAGCAATTCCCAGTCGAGTACCTTATCCATGCCATGGTCCTGCTGTTCGCTGCAATAAAGCCCTACATGATCGGCGGCAGGTTCTTTGTACAAAATGGGCGAAAGATCAAGTTTGCTGAATTTCCAGTGTGTAATATTTTCACGCACTTGTAAATTATCGCATTGGCCGATCATTTCATTTACCGTTCTGAAACCAAGCTCGGCCATGATCTCCCTTAATTCCTGTACTAGGAATGTAAAGAAATTTACTACATGATCTGCATTGCCGGTAAAACGTTTGCGCAGTTCGGGATCCTGCGTGGCCACGCCAACCGGGCAGGTATTAAGATGGCATTTGCGCATCATGATGCAGCCTTCCACTACAAGTGCTGCAGTGGCCACGCCCCATTCTTCGGCACCCAGCAGGGCAGCAATGGCAATGTCGCGACCGGTTTTCATTTGTCCATCGGCCTGCACAACTACCCGGCTGCGCAGTTTGTTTTTTACTAAGGTTTGATGGGTTTCGGCCAAACCCAGTTCCCATGGCAGGCCTGCATGTTTTATAGACGAAACAGGAGATGCACCGGTGCCGCCATCGTGCCCGCTGATAAGCACCACATCGGCCTTGGCCTTGGCCACACCTGCAGCAATGGTTCCCACACCGGCCTTGCTTACGAGTTTTACATTGATGCGTGCAGCACGGTTGGCATTTTTCAGATCAAAGATCAGTTGTGCAAGATCTTCTATTGAATAAATATCGTGATGGGGTGGTGGTGATATTAACCCAACACCGGGAGTGGAATGCCTGGTTTTGCCGATCCATTCATCTACTTTATGCCCGGGCAATTGACCGCCTTCGCCGGGTTTGGCACCCTGTGCCATTTTTATCTGCAGTTCATCTGCTTCGGTGAGGTATAAACTCGTTACACCAAACCTTGCACTTGCCACCTGCTTAATGGCCGAACGCATACTGTCGCCATTGGGTAATTTTTCATAACGGCGTTCATCTTCTCCTCCCTCGCCGGTATTGCTTTTTCCGCCGAGGCGGTTCATGGCAATGGCCAGGGTGGTATGTGCTTCCCAACTGATAGAGCCAAAACTCATGGCGCCCGTTGCAAAACGTTTGTAAATATTTTCTGCTGGCTCCACTTCATCAATAGTAAGAGGCTCCCGGGTGCGTTTAAAATCGAGCAGGCTTCTTAAGGTACAGGCTTTTTCACTTTGATCATTTACCGCTTTTGAATATTTTTTAAATAGGTGGTAATCATTCATCCGGGTTGAATATTGCAGGAGATGAATGGTAGTGGGATTGAACAAATGGAATTCACCCTTGCGTTTCCATTGATAAATTCCTCCCACGGGTAAGCGGTTTACCGGGTTTTCTTTTCTTCCAAATGCATAAAAATGTTTTACCAGCGCTTCTTTTGCTATTTCTTCGAGGCCGATCCCTTGTATACGGCTGGTGGCACCGGTAAAATATTTGTCAACCACTTCTTTATTGAGACCAAGTATTTCAAAGATCTGCGCACCCTGGTAAGACTGTAAGGTGGAGATGCCCATTTTTGAAAATACTTTCAGTAATCCATCGCATACGGCTTTTATATAATTGTAACGCAATTCATTCCAGCTGAGTTCTGTTTGCAGCTTGCCGTTGGTTCTTGCATTGCGGATGCTTGCCAGTGCCAGGTAAGGATTAATAGCGGTGGCGCCAAATGCAATGAGGCAGGCAAAATGATGCACTTCCCACACATCACCTGCTTCCACCACAATGCCCACCTGCCCACGCAGGCCTTTCCTGATAAGATGATGGTGTACGGCAGCAGTGGCAAGCAGCGAGGGGATGGATGCATGATCACTGTCTACCGCACGGTCGCAAAGGATCAGCACTTCAAACCCATCGTGCACGGCATCTTCTGCATAACGGCATAAACGCTCCAGCCCTTTTTTTATTGAACCGGGTTGGTTATCGGACCGGAAATAAGTTTGCAATGTTTTTGCCTGGAAAATACCGGTATCAATACTTCTTATTTTTTCAAGTTCAGTACTGGTGAGTACAGGATGCTTTAGTGCCACGGTATGGCAATGCATCGGGTCTTCGAGCAGCAGGTTGCCATTATTACCCACAAAGGAAGAAAGGCTCATCACCATTTTTTCCCTGATAGGATCAATGGGTGGATTGGTGACCTGTGCAAAAAGCTGTTTAAAATAGGAGGACAGATGCTGGGGTTCATCGCTCAGCGCCGCCAGCGGAATATCTGTTCCCATAGAACCAATGGGTTCCTTACCATCGAGCGCCATGGGCTTTATGATGGTATCAATATCTTCGGTTGAATAACCGAATGCCTTATGGTATTTTAAAATATTATCGTCGGCCAATTGTGTAAAAGACACTCTTGGTTCGGGCAGTTCTTCGAGGCGTATCTTGTATTGATTAAGCCAGTCGGCATAAGGTTTTTGTGTGCAGATATTTTGTTTTACCTCTTCATCGCTGATGATGCGGCCCTGTTCCATATCCACCACAAACATTTTTCCGGGTTGCAGCCTTCCTTTTTCAATAATGCTTGCAGGGTCAATGGGCAATGTGCCGGTTTCGCTGGCCATGATCACCCTGTCGTCGTTTGTAACGCAGTAGCGGGAGGGACGCAAACCATTCCTGTCGAGCGTGGCGCCAATTATTTTTCCATCGGTAAATGAAATGGATGCCGGTCCGTCCCATGGTTCCATAATAGAAGCATGGTATTCGTAAAATGCTTTTTTTACCGGGTCCATGTCATCATTTCCATCCCATGCTTCGGGTATCACCATCATCATTACATGCGGCAGGCTGCGGCCGGTCATGGCAAGGAGTTCGATCATGTTGTCGAGGCAGGCAGAATCCGATTGTTCGCTGCTTACAATTGGCAGGAGCATTTCCATTTCTTCTTTTGTGAAGTTGGGAGAGGTGAAACCATGTTCGCTCGATTTAAGCCAGTTGAGGTTTCCCTGAAGGGTATTGATCTCTCCGTTATGTGCAATATAGCGGAAAGGTTGGGCCAGTTTCCACGACGGGAAAGTATTGGTGGCAAAACGTGAATGCACCAGGCCAAATGCACTTACCACACGCCTGTTGCTGAGATCGGGAAAATATTCACGCACCTGGTGGCTTGTTAACTGGCCTTTGTACACAACTGTTTTATACGAAAGTGATGCAATGTAAAATCCTACTGCATCTTTTTTTACTGTACTGTTAATGAGGTGCGATGCATGATTACGCAGCACAAATAATTTTCTTTCAAAACCGGCGGCATCTGAAATATGGTCGGGGCAGGCAATAAAAACCTGCTCCATTTCCGGTTCCACGCTTAATGCGGTAAAGCCAATGCCATCGGGGTTAACGGGTACTTTGCGGTAGGTGAGAATATCAAGCCCGAGTTTTTCTGCAGTGCGGTTAAAGATGTCGCGGCATTCTTCTCTCAGTTTGATCTCTTTTGGAAAGAAAAGCACACCAACGCCGTATTTTCCAAAAGAGGGAAGATGCACGCCAAGTTTTAAACATTCTTCAAAAAAGAATTCATGCGGCACCTGTATCATGATGCCTGCGCCGTCGCCAGTGTTTTTTTCGCAACCGCAGGCGCCGCGGTGTTCCATATTTTCGAGCACCGTGAGTGCATCACTGATATGCTGGTGCGATTTATAGCCTTTGATGCTGGCAACAAAACCAATGCCGCATGCATCGTGTTCAAAAGAAGGATGGTATAAACCCTGATTGCTCTTCATTATAAAGCAGTTTATTAAAATGTATTTGTTTCAAAACAGCCAAAACTGTTTTGATGAAGCAATCACTTAAAAATACTGAAACAGCCCGGCATTTAAACGTTCAAAGGCTGCTAGTTTCCAACAGGTAATTCACAAATTCTTAAACCAGGTAGCCAAAAAGATTATCATTCTTATTCAGTTCTGTAAAATTTACCTGGTACCTGTTAAGGTTGTTCAGCAGTTTTTCATAATCACTCCTGTTCCTGAGCTCCACGCCTACGAGTGCGGGCCCTGTTTCTTTATTGTGTTTCTGCATGTATTCAAAACGGGTAATATCATCATGCTCGCCCAAAACATGGTTAACAAATTCCTTTAAAGCCCCGGGCCGCTGGGCAAAGCGGATGAGGAAATAATGCTTGAGCCCTTCGTGCTGGAGGCTGCGTTCTTTTATTTCCTGCATGCGGTCAATATCGTTATTGCTCCCGCTTATAATGCAAACAATATTTTTTCCTTTTATTTTTTCGGCGTAATCATCCAGCGCTGCAATACTGAGTGCGCCAGCCGGTTCCACCACAATGGCATCTTCGGTATATAATTTTAAAATGGTGGAGCAAATCTTTCCTTCGGCAACAAGATGCATTTCCTGCAGCACTTCTTTGCAAATATTGAAGGTGATTTCGCCCACACGCTTTACAGCGGCCCCATCTACAAAACGATCAATATTTTCGAGCGTAACCGGTATGCCCGCATCCAGCGCTGCTTTCATAGAAGCTGCCCCTTCAGGCTCCACGCCAATGATATTCGTTTGCGGCGAATGAATTTTGAAATAACTGCCAACTCCCGCACTTAAGCCACCGCCGCCCACAGGAATAAAAATATAATCTATTAATTCATCATGAAGCTGTTCTAATATTTCTATCCCTACGGTTCCCTGGCCTTCAATGATGCGGTAATCATCGAAAGGAGGTATAAAGGTCATTCCTTTTTCCAGCGTATATTTTTTTGCGGCAATGGCGCAGTCATCAAAACTGTCGCCGGTAAGCTTTACCTCAATGAAATTTTCACCAAACATTTTTGTTTGGGTGATTTTTTGATTGGGGGTGACCTCGGGCATAAATACAACACCTTTTACACCTAGTTTTTTGCAGCTGTATGCAAAACCCTGTGCATGATTTCCGGCACTGGCGCATACCACTCCTTTGTTCAATGTTTCGGCAGGTAAACTGCTCATCATATTGTAAGCACCCCGCAGTTTATAGCTCCGCACCACCTGCAGGTCTTCCCGTTTCAGGTAAACATTGCAGCCATATTTTTTCGAAAGGCTGCGGTTGAGCTGCAGTGGCGTTTTTATGATCACTTTTTTTAGTGCCAGCGCTGCTTTTTCGAAATGCAGTTTGGGGGTGCTATGGATTGT
>JBATOU010000126.1:0-33625 GCA_049291115.1 Ferruginibacter sp. | reverse complement strand
GTACAGGTGCTGCCTGGCTAAACCCCAAAGGCGAAAAAATAAGTTCCTTTTCACCGGTAAACGGAAAACTAATTGCTGCAGTAACAGCTGCAGATAAAAAAACCTACGACCAGGCAGTAGCAAAAGCACAGGCTGCTTTTGAAGAATGGCGCAACTGGCCTGCACCAAAACGTGGCGAGGTGGTAAGACAAATTGGGGAAGAGCTCCGGAAATATAAAGACCCCCTGGGCAAACTCGTAAGCTACGAAATGGGCAAAAGCCTGCAGGAAGGTATGGGTGAAGTACAGGAAATGATCGATATATGCGATTTTGCCGTAGGGCTCAGCCGCCAGTTGCACGGCCTTACCATGCACAGCGAAAGGCCGGGGCACCGCATGTACGAACAGTACCATCCGCTGGGGTTGGTGGGCGTTATATCGGCCTTTAACTTCCCCGTAGCCGTATGGAGCTGGAACAGTATGCTGGCCTGGGTTTGCGGCGATGTTTGTATTTGGAAGCCCAGCGAAAAAGTTCCGTTATGTGCCATTGCATGTCAAAAAATAATTCAGCCGGTTTTTAAGAAAAATAATGTTCCCGAAGGAGTAAGCTGCATCATTGTGGGCGGACGTGAAGTGGGCGAATGGATGAGTAATGATTCCCGCATTCCGCTTGTAAGCGCCACCGGCAGCACCCGTATGGGCAAAGCCGTGGGCGCCAGCGTGGCACAACGCCTGGGAAGGAGCCTGCTGGAACTGGGTGGAAACAATGCCATCATCGTTTCTGAAAAAGCCGATCTGCCCATTGCCATGACGGCAGCGGTATTTGGCGCCGTAGGCACTGCAGGCCAGCGCTGTACCACTACCAGGAGGCTGATCATTCATGAAAAAATTTATAATAAATTCAAATCCATGCTGACAAATGCATATGGCCAGTTGAAAATAGGCAACCCGCTCGATCAGAAAAACCATGTGGGACCGCTCATTGACAAAGACGCCGTTAACATGTATTTGAACGCCATTGAAAAATGTAAAAAAGAAGGGGGCAAATTCTTAGTGGAAGGCGGTGTGCTTAAAGGAAAAGCATACGAAAGCGGCTGTTATGTAAAACCCTGCATAGCCGAAGCAAAAAACAGTTATGAAATTGTACAGCACGAAACCTTTGCACCTATCCTCTACATCATGAAATATAAAACAATGGATGAGGCCATTGCATTGCAAAACGGGGTACCGCAGGGTTTGTCTTCCTCCATTATCACAACTAATTTGAGGGAGGCTGAAAAATTCCTCAGCCATGCCGGCAGCGATTGCGGTATTGCCAATGTAAATATTGGAACCAGCGGGGCCGAAATTGGAGGCGCATTTGGCGGCGAAAAGGAAACCGGCGGGGGCCGTGAGAGCGGCAGCGATGCCTGGAAGGTTTATATGCGCCGGCAAACAAACACGATCAACTATACCGATAAATTACCCCTTGCCCAGGGCATCAAATTTGATCTTTAAGCGGGCCAAAACCTTAATTTTACCCAAATAGTTACAAGCGGTAAATTGCCCTGATAAAGGAAGTTTATTTTCGCTTTTATTCTAAATGAAAAAATACATGAACAAAATTTTTATGTTGGTTACGGCTTGCCTGCTTACCGGCATAGCCGCATTTTCGCAGGATTCAAAAAAATCAAAAGAAGCCGTACCCGATAACTGGTACCAGCTCGATCCAAAAGAAACGGGTTACCGCGGCATCAGCCTGCAGAAAGCACATGCATATTTAAAATCCACCAAACTAAAAAGCAACCGGGTGGTGGTGGCTGTTATAGACAGTGGAATAGATACCACGCATGAGGACCTGAAGCCTGTTCTTTGGGTAAATGAAAAGGAAATTCCGGGAAATGGTATTGATGATGACAGGAACGGATATGTTGATGATGTGCATGGCTGGAACTTCATTGGGGGCAAAGACGGCCGCAATGTAAAAGAAGACAGTTATGAAGCATCCAGGGTATATCATCAGCTGAAAGGAAAATGGGATGGAAAAGAAGTGGATGAAGCATCTCTTTCTGCAGCAGATAAAAAAGAATACCAAAGCTTCTTAAAAGCAAAAACAAAAACAACCGAAGGTGTAAATGAACAGGAACTGGCATTTATGCGCCAGGTAAGGCCTGGTTTTTTAAAGGGCGACTCCATCATACGCAAAGAACTGGGCAAGGAAGAATATAATTGCAACGACCTGAAAAGCTATAGGAGCAGCGATAAAGACGCTACCATTACCAAATCCATACTCATGAGTATCTGCAATGGTAACGGCAATATGGACATCAGTAACCAGATGATGCTGGACGATCTGAACGCCCAGATCCGTAAAGGAGATGAGGCCAGCGCCCCTCCTACGGCCTACCGTGCCGATATCGTAAAAGACAATGAAGCCGATATCAACGACCGTTTTTATGGCAATAACGACCTCATGGCCAGCACCCCCTTTCACGGCAGTTTTTGTGCGGGTATCATTGCGGCTGCAAGGGGTAACAATGAAAAACTGGATGGCATTGCCGATAATGTGCGCATTATGGCCATACGTGCCGTACCCGATGGCGATGAACACGATAAAGATGTGGCGCTTGCCATAAAATATGCAGTGGACAATGGTGCCAAAGTGATCAATATGAGTTTTGGAAAAGATTTCAGCCCGCAGAAAAAATGGGTGGATGATGCATTCAGGTATGCAGAATCAAAAGGTGTATTGCTTGTACATGCTGCAGGCAACGATAATAAGGATATTGATACAGAAGATAATTTCCCTTCTGCCCAGTTTGAAAACGGTGGCCGGGCCGGCAATATCATCACCGTAGGTGCCAGCGGTGATGAAAAAAATGGCGGACTTACCGCTTCGTTCAGCAATTATGGTAAAAAAGAAGTAGATGTTTTTGCGCCTGGTGTACAAATTTACAGCACCACTCCAAATAATAACAGCTATGGTAAATCGCAGGGAACCAGCTTTGCCGCTCCAATTGTGGCAGGTGTTGCTGCACTCCTCCTGCAATATTATCCCGCCCTTACACCAGCACAACTAAAGCTGGCCATTGAAAAATCAACCCCGGCCACAAAAGAACTAGTAAACAGGCCCGGAACCGGGGAAAAAGTGAGCATGAATGAACTTTGCCGGGCGGGTGGTATTGTAAATGCATACGAAGCAGCTAAATATGCAGGCAGCATCAAAACCAAAAAAGAGAAGATAAAATTGCCAAAAACAAAGATCAGGAAAGAAAAGAAAGGATAATTGAATTGAATGTTACAGATGGCAGATCAAAAATTTTTAAGCCATCGCCGGATAAATTCTTATAACCAGGTCCCCGTACAGGTTACGGGGATCTTTTAAATTTTACATTTATGCCAAGACCAGTCCCCGGAACTTATCCCTCCTATTTCGAGACGTATATTTCTCTTATCAAAGAGAACGATGTATCTGAAGCAATAAGGGCCCAGGATGCTTTTATAAACGATTATTTTCTTTCCATTCCTCAAAATAAGCATGAATATGCCTATGCCCCCGGCAAATGGACCTTAAAAGAATTGCTTCAGCATATCATTGACACAGAAAGGATATTCCAATACCGTGCCCTGTGTTTTGCCAGGGGTGAAAAACAAAGTTTACCCGGTTTTGAAGAAGATGATTATGCTGCTGCATCAAATGCCAATGCCAGGAACTGGCAGGACCTTTGTTCAGAATTAAAGTCAGTAAGAAAATCAAGCCTGGTTTTGTATGAATCATTCACAGATGCAATGCTCGGGCAGGCAGGTGTGGCCAATAATAAGTCCTTTTCGTGCAACGCAATAGGTTTTTGTATTGCAGGCCACCTGCAGCATCACAAAAACATTATAGAAGAAAGATACCTGTAGCATTATTTGCTGAAACAACACATTCGGAATTTAGTTTGTATATTAGCAATTATTAAAACTTTTCGTTTTATGAAAAAAATTCAAAGCATAATTGCTTTGGCAGGAATGATCATTATTTCAGCCTCCTGCCAAAAAGATGCAGCAACGGTGCCCGCAACAGTGGTAAGGGAATGGACGGTAAAACTTAATACGCAAAATCATTTGACCATTCCTGCCGGAAGAAGCGAAACCGGTACAGTAAAGCTTGAATTGATGAGCAATAATTCGCTCAGGTATACGATACAGGTAAACGGGCTTGCCGGCGGAGATCTGCTTAGTTCGGCAAATATCCATACGGGCAATGCAGGTAAAAACGGGCCGCTGGTATTTCCCATTACCACGATTTTCAGCAGTGGCAATGCTGCCGGAACGATCGAGAATGTACGCAACAGTTTTGCCGACAGTCTTGAATACGGAGACCCCCAGCTATATGTTAACATCGCTTCTGCAGCATTCCCGGCAGGCCTGTTGAGGGGCCAGGTGAATACAGATGTTGAAGTGGCGGTGAACGTTACACTATCGGGCAGCAATTTGGTTCCGCCGGTTACAACAACGGCCACAGGTACGGCTGTATTAAGGCTTACAAGTGAAAAAAGATTGTATTCCACTTTACTTGTTTCAAATGCCCCTGCCGGCGATGCGTTTTCACGCAGCCATATTCATTTGGGCACGGCTGATATTAATGGCGTTTCTTTTGTAAGACTGGCAGATAATGCAGGAGATTTTAATGTTTTGCAAACCATTCAGCTAACCGATGCTGAGTATTCAACACTTAAACTGAATTCATTGTACGTGCTTGTTCGTTCCAACAATTATCTTTTAGGCATCCTGCGTGGGCAGATCAGGTAAATATGTATCATTGATATTAAATATAAAAGGGGCAAACTAATGCCCCTTTTATATTATTGGATAAGCAGGTTGGTTTTAGTGGGTCTTTACAGCTTTTTTAACTGCATAACTCCTGTTAAGGTTAAAACCAAGAGAAAGTTGCCCGAGTTTTGTTCTTTTTGGGTTAACTGTCATCTGGTTGATGTTAGTGGCAAAAGTACTGTTAGTAACAAAGAACTGGAATATATGGCCTCCGGTATCCCAATCCCAGCCAAGAGAGAACAGGTTGGGTGAATAGCTCACAATTTCGCTGGTTTTATCAATCACATTTTCATACATATTGAACTGCCTGGTATATTCAAACGTAAGTGCCTTTTTTTCGTTGATCTTGTACCTGCCGCCGATTCCGAACGAATATACGCTGTGTTTGTTTCCGTATCCGTAAGAAATGATATTCCGGTGTACAATAGACGGCATTACCTGGAGGGAAAATTTCTCATTGAATTTCCTGGATACAAGCAATTGATTCAGGTAAGAAAACTTATTCCAGTTAAAGTCATTGGGGGCTTCCACTGATTTGGATGCATTAAAGTTTGCATTTGCAAGCCATACAATGCTCACTGGATAATTATGAATCCCTGTTTGCTGGCGAAGGAGCTTGATCTTAGCGAATCCTTCCAGGTTTGAAAGCCCGGCAAAGCCAACTCCAAGATTCAGCCATTGAATGGGTGTATAATCAAAAGACATATAGGTATTGGCAACATTTCCATTCATGCCGAACAGGCGGGCAAAATTGCTGCCCCCTTCTTTTTCATTCCATATTTCACCAAAGTGGTGAATGATCATGAACTGCATATTGCCATAGCCGGTAATTTCGGTACTATGCATATTGATGATGCGGGTAGATTTGAAAGAGGCGGTGGCGATATCCTGCTTTACTTTGGCAGAATCTTCTTTTTGAAGTTCGCCCAGCAGGTCGTCCTGTGCAAATACCAGAGCAACAGGTACCAGTATGGCGGCAAACAGTGCTAATATTTTTTTCATAATGTTTTTTTTAAGTTGTCTGTTTACATTTTAAATGTAATGGTTGCGGTAAGTGGTGTGGCATCTGCCAATTTTGGTTTCACCAGGGCAGGTATATCAATGTTATAGTCTCCGGCCACAATTGTAAATGCGCAATTGAATGTTACAGATTTTCCTTTTACGGTCATTGTTACAGGTGACTTAAATGTTTTCTTCACCCCGTGCAGTTCCACGGTACCTTCAGAACTGATCTTGTATTCTCCGTCCTTTGCGAGCATGGCCTTATCAAAACCCACCAGTTTACCTTTATAAGATGCATTGGGGTATTTGTTGGTATGCAGGTAGTTCTCGTTGAAATGCTCTTCGAGCAACGCATTGTTAAAGTGAAAGGTTTTCATTGGAACCAGTAAGGCCACTTCGCCGGTGGCTGCTTTAAAGATAGCGGTGGCTTCTTTGCTGAGCGCTGCATATTCCTTGTTCTTTTGATTCTTATTTGGATTGAAATAGATATTGCCATCCCTTGTTTTGTAGGTATCGGCAGTTTGAGCATGCGCAATAAAAGAAGCCGCAAACAGGAGGAAGATTGATAATATTAACTTTTTCATTTTTGTTTATTTAGTGTGTTTAAGATGTTTTTTATACGGGTGTTTGTTTGGTTACGAATGACAGTCAATTATGGTTTATACCCCTGGGCGATCCAGGCAAGGAATGTGGCCGATGTACCCTGGGCAATACTTAACGGACCGCCCGGGTGGCCGCTTTGACCATAACTGTTCATCATAGACCTGATGGTGGACTCGCTGTTTTTGAGCGAAGTATAGTCAAGTGCTACGGCAGCACCACCATGACAGGTACCACCCTTACAGTCTGTGCGGTACAATGGAACAATATGTTGTGCATAAGTAATATCACCGGTTATTGGAGGCGATACATAATCGTCTTTTGCACCCTGTACATACCATAATTTTACGATATCGGCCTGGGAAGGAGTAAAAAAGATACTTCCTTCACCGGGGTGAGCACCACCGTTTGCCATAGCATTCAACGATGCTGACCTGGCCAGGATGGCTGAATAAAAAATAGTGTCTTTATGAGAGAAGGGCACCTGCCTTGTGGAGCCGTTATTATGGCATCCGCAGGCTCCGCTTATCATAATGGGCACTACGTCGTTGCGGAATGAAACAGTATTGATAGATTGCAGTGAAGCATCTGAAATGTCGTGATAGTTCTTGTAGCATGACACAAACATCATGATTGCCACTGCAAGACCTGTTATAACAATCGATTTTTTCATAAAAATGCGTGTTAATGGTTTTTAATGTTGATTATTGCCTGATAAGGTTTCCTGACCTGCGTTTGAAAATACCAATATTGCTTGGACCGTATTTCCATACATCAGGAATGTTTGGATCGGCAAAATACCAGGCTTTAAAAAGTGCCACTTCAGAAGGTGAAAATCCACCATCATCCCATGCCATATTACCGCTCTTGCTCTGTGCCAAACCTGTTACAGGGTTGATATACACAAGCGTGGAATCCATACGCCTTACAAAGCAATCGTTGCTGTTGAGGTAGTTTCCTTTTACATAGAAACGATTACCCGTATTGGGATCTGTGTACTGTACGGTACTATTGCTCCTCAAATTTTTTGGATACATGATATCCATTACAATATCATCATATGTATTAAGCGGGCCACGCCTGCTGGCGGCTATTACAGGTGTACCAAAAGTTTTATAAGGCCTGAATCCTCCATTTGCAACTGTATCGGCATAAAACTTCTTCACACTGTCTTTATAAGCATTCCAAACTGTTGACAACAATGGCTCTTTCAGTTGTGAATAAATAGTGGCGAGCCCTGTGCCGGGATTAATATAACTGAAGGATACTGTATCTGTAGGAGCCCCAAGTGTAATAAGCCCTTTTCTTGCCCATTCGCCACCCACGGTAGCTGCATTATGACAGTTGGCAGAAGCGCAACCATTCGTTAACAATGAAATGGCAGCCGGCCTGTAGTCGGCCAGGTCAGGAAATTCTTTTGCCCCACCCTTTATCCAGTTATATATCTTCACTTTTTCTGTAATAGAAAGGTCAACACCATAGTTAATAGGCGGCATGGCCTTGTTAAGGTCGTTTGTAGTAACCAGTTGAAACAGTTCACTTGCTTCAGGGTTGCCGGGGCTAACCAATGCTTTGATCTCCGAATAAGTGGTGAGTTTGGGGGCAATAGCACCGCCATGACAAGGAGCAGAGGCGCAATTACTTAAGATAATATTTCTTACACCATTAGTGCCAATTACATCATTGATGTCTGCAGGAACGTCTGCCATTGCAATGGTGGTTGAATCGTAAAATGGAGAAAAAACGGTGCTGTCCGGCTCTCTTACAAGTGCCCTGGATACTTTAGGAGCATTGATGGC
Source organism: Ferruginibacter sp. (assembly GCA_049291115.1). Lineage (GTDB taxonomy): Bacteria > Bacteroidota > Bacteroidia > Chitinophagales > Chitinophagaceae > Ferruginibacter. The sequence continues at coordinate 25,452 of JBATOU010000126.1, read as the reverse complement.
ATCCTTGGTACATTGCTGCATCGTGTCGCTTAGCAAAAAAACTCCCAAAAGAACCAGTACGGTTTTTTGTATGTTTCTAATTGACATCTTAATAAATTTTAGTGTTTTGAAATAGACCTTTCAGGGGCCGCTCATCTGATTTAAATGAACACCCAAAATTCGCCCATAGTTTTTGACCAAAAAATGACATGGGCGGCTGCGAAATGTGATTTTTATCACATTTACCTTAGACATGAATCATATTAAAAAAGAAAATGATGGTGCAACTTTGTTCCTGCAAACAAATTTCATTCTTCACGATTCAACAATAATAAAATATGAAACTCAGCAGTAAGACAAAAAAATTCCTTTTAGCAATTGTATTGATCGGGCTTGTAGTGGGTGCATGGACCGTTTGGTATGTATTTTTTAAGCCCCACCGCAATGTAGCCACAGAAAAAGCTGCTTATACTATGACCACACAGGGCCTAACCGATGCTTTTAAAAACGATACGGCTGCAACAGCCAAATATATTGATAAGGCCATCCTGGTGGAAGGACCTGTAAGCGCAGTGGATGGCACACACCTTTCTTTTGGAAATATTACTTGCAATATGGATTCTGCACAACTGAACAATGTTAAGAAACTTGCCGTGGGACAAACTGTAAAAGTACAGGGCAGGTTAACGACTTATAACGACCTTATGGAAGAGATCTTACTCGACCAATGCGTTTTGAAGTAGGTGTTTTTTATACTTGAATGGTTACAAAAAGGGGTTGCTTCAACAGCAACCCCTTACCTATTTTTAGAAGAAATGATCAGTCTTTTTTGGCAAGATTGGCCTCCACGATCATTTTTCCGAGCACTTTAACTGTTTCATCAACATATACGTCTTTGCTGATGGCCTTTATCCACCTTTCATTATTATCTCTTTTCTCCTTTGCTGCAAAAATAGTGGCAGTATCTGCTTTCAGGTTCGTAATATTCATCGCATTGGGCAATTTGTACAGTTCGTCCATTTGCTTCCTGATATCTTTCAGCATTTTCTGATCCTGCCTGAACTTGTTGATATTAAGTGAGTAGGATTTTTTTGAATTCTTTTCCAGCCAGTCAACATTTGCTTTGATCTTACCAAAAGTGGTGCTGCTGCTAACCTCCTGCCTTGCGCTGTTAATGAATCCGGCATCGGTGGCAGTGCTGTTCCATACATTATAATCGGCTTTATTGATCTCGTCCCATTTTAATGCAGCCGGGTTATCCTTTTCCCTGAACTTCCAGTATTCCATTTCGTCGGGAAGTATGATATCGGGTACCACGCCGCGTAATTGGGTGGCGTCGCCGTTAATGCGGTAGAATTTTTGCAAAGTAAGCTTTACTGTACCCAGGTCTTCGGCATTGGGGTTTGCAAACAAGGCATTTTCATTTTCGGGGTTCAACGGAATATTGCGTTGCACAGTACCCTTTCCATAAGTGGATGTACTTCCTATTACGATCCCCCGCTTGTAATCCTGTATGGCTGCAGCAAATATCTCCGAAGCTGAAGCGCTGGTTTCGTTCACCATTACAGCCAGCGGACCATCCCACAATATCCCTTTGTTCTTGTCTTTCAATACCTGTGATTTGTCTCCGCGGCCCTTTACCTGTACAATAGGGCCTTCGTCGATGAACAAACCTGCCATTTCCACCACATCGTATAATGAGCCTCCCCCGTTTCCACGCAGGTCGAGCACAATTCCTTCCACTTTTTCTTCTTTTAACTTTTCAATTTCTTTGGCCACATCTTTAGCGCAGCGGGGACCGTTTGGCTTGTCAAAATCGGCATAGAATTCAGGTAAATAAATATACCCGATCCGGTGTGTGCCGTTTATGATGGCCGATTTGGCAAATGTGTCTTCCAGTTTAATATCATCCCGCTTCAGGGATATTACTTTAATTGTTCCATCAACTTTTCTTACGGTCAGCCTTACTTCGGACCCTTTTTCTGACCCACGGATTATTTTAACAGCATCGGTAACAGAATACCCGGTTACATCCACTGGTTCGGCCGATCCCTGCCCCACTTTAAGTATTTCGTCGTTTTCCTTAAGCTCACCACCCTTCCAGGCTGGCCCGCCGCTAATGAGGCTCGCAATTTTAATTTTACCGTCATCATCTTTAAGCTGTGCGCCTATTCCAAAGAAGCTTCCTTTCATGGATTCTTTAAAGGTACGGAGATCAATTGGCGGAAAATAATCTGTATGCGGATCCATTGTACCAGTTATGGCATTTACAAAAGTGCTGAAATTAACATCATCGGTCTCCCGGTTCTTTTTAGTGGTAAAGTAACGGTCAAACTGCTTACGCACCTGGTCTCTTGCTTCCCGCTCCAGTGTACTGTCGGCCTTTACTATAAAATCCTTCTTATCCTTATTTTTCTCCCTGTCATCCATTGAAGCCACATACTTGTCGAGCACCATAAACTTAAATTGCTTTCTCCAGCGGTCATTTCTTTCAGCCGTGGTTTTGGCATAAGATATTTTGTCGGCATCTTTTTCAAGCTCTTCGTCTTTTGAAAAATCAAAGGGTTTTGCCAGGTACTCTTTATACAACTGGGAAACTTCATTCTGCCGCTTCAGGTAAACCTCGTTGATGGCAAAAAAAGACTCCACGTTGGAGCCATGTATCTCATCATCCACCCTGTTTTCGAATTTTTTGAAATTGTCAATATCAGACTGTATAAAAATATTCTTATCGTCATCCAGGTCTTTCAGGAATTTCTTTAACACCTCCTTACTGAAACTATCGTCGATCTTTTTAGGGTTGTAATGCGCCTCTTCCAGCAGGATACCCACGTTGCGCAGGATCTTTGCATAACGGGATTTAGGATTATCGTCATTATCATTTCGGCCCATGGAACGGAAGCCTAGAAAAATGCTGACAGCGGTAAATGCCAAAACAACCGGGATGAATTTTTTACTCATAATAAAATTTGCAATTTTTTGCATGCAGTAAAAATACTATAAATGCCACATTATTTAATCCTTATCAACGACCGTTCGTCAATAATGTTTTGTTAAACAGTAAATGTGCAAAAAATAAGGGATGAACGGCATTAAATGGCATAAAAAAGCCTCCCGGGCCGGGAGGCTGTAAAGGGGTAACCAAAGGGGCTCGAACCCTCGACCCTCAGAATCACAATCTGATGCTCTAACCAACTGAGCTATGGCTACCATTTTTAAAGAACGGCTGCAAAAATAAGTAAAAAAACGGCTCATACAAAATCAGTACGGGCCCATTGGCAAAAATATTATCTTTGCCCCAATTTATACAGCCTCATGAACCCTTTGCCAGCAGCTCTAATCGTACTCGTTTCCACCGCCTGGGGCTGGCTGATGGGTTGGTTTGCCTGCTGGATACTCTTTAATCCCGGTAGGCCCCGCAAAATAGCCGGCATGTATATACAGGGTTTTATTCCTGCAGCAAAGGATAAAATGGCTTTTTCGATGGCCGGAGAAATTCAGCAAACGATCAGCAGGCCCGGTTTCCTGGAAAATGCAGTTGACCCTGCAAATTTCATGGCAGGCGTAAGACCCGAAATGGAAGCCCATATTGATCATTTTATAAAAGTGAAGCTCGACGAACATTTTCCGCTCCTGGCAAAATTCATGGGCGAAAAAACACTTGGAAAATTAAAGGATGCTTTCCTGGGCGAAGTGGAAACCCTGCTTCCCGAACTGATGAAAAAACACGGCACTAACCTGATAAGTAAAATAAACAGCGGTGAAATGATCAGGGAAAAAATTTCTTCAATGCCCTTATCGGTTTTTGAAGAACAACTTATAAGTACAGGTTTATTTAAAAAAATAATATGGACAGCGGCCCTTGCAGGCGCATTGCTTGGGTTGATACAATTACTGCTGTTATGGTCTTTATAATTTCATTCCCAGTTAAAAAAATAATATGACGCTTACGTATCGTAAAATATTGACACTTGTGTTTTTTCTTGTAACGGCAAACGCTGCTTTGGCCCAAATGCCGGGCATGGGCGCCCGAAGCGGGGGACAAAATATGGATATGGGGCAGCTTTATGGAAAATTAATAAGTACCGAGGGAGATAAACCCATTGAAGGAGCCAGCGCACAACTGCTGCAAAATAAATTCGACAGTATCGCAAAAAAAAGAAAAGAAGTGGTCATACGCACGGTATTGAGCGATAAAAAAGGAGATTTTGTTTTTGACAACCTCAATATAATGGCCCAGTATAAAATACGCATCTCTGCTGTAGGCTTTAAGTTATATGAAGAAAAAGCAGGTTTTGAAATGAACATGAATGCTGCCAAATCGGGCGATATCAGTGGAATGCTGAGCAGTGCCGTTAAAGATCTTGGCAACATTAAACTTACGCCTGATGCAAAGCAACTGCAGAATGTGACCGTAATTTCTGACAAGCCCCTGCTCCAGATGAATCTCGACAGAAAAGTATACAATGTAGAAAAAGATATTACCGCCACTGGTGGAACGGCGGTGGATGTAATGAAAAATGTTCCATCGGTAAACGTGGATATCGACGGGAATGTAACCCTGCGCAATGCATCACCACAGATCTTTATTGATAACAGGCCCACCACCCTCACGCTCGACCAGATACCTGCCGACCAGATCGCCAGTGTTGAGATCATTACCAATCCATCTGCCAAATACGATGCCAGCGGCGGCGGATCGGGCATCCTGAACATTGTATTGAAAAAAGCCCGCAAAGTGGGTTATAACGGGAATGTGAGGGCCAGCATCGACAGCCGGGGAATGCCCGGTGGTGGTGGCGACGTGAACATCCGGCAAAACAAGATCAATCTTTTTGGGGCATCTATGATCGGCTTCAGAAAAAGTATTACAGATGTTTCCACCAACCGGACAGGTTATACAGGCGATACTATTTCGCATTATTACCAGGATAACATGCCGGTTGTAAAGGGGCTCTTTGCTTTTGGCAGGCTTGGTATGGATTACTTTGTAGATAACCGCAATACCATTACCCTTAGCGGAAACCTGGTGCATGGCAGCTTTAAGGTAAAAGACCAGATTGGTATTTATAAAGACAGTATCAGCAACAACTATTCGTTTATTGAAAAAGAGTTGAGAGATATGAATGTTAAAACGAGTTTCAGAAATATGGGGGGAGCCATGGGCTTTAAACATAATTTTGCCCGTTCGGGAAGGGAATGGACAGCAGATGTAAATTTTAACCGGATGAAAAACAGCAATACATCTGAGTATGAGAGCAGCCGTTTTGATGCAAACAATAACCCCAAATTCTCGCCCGGTGCATTAAAGGCAACCGGTGGTACGCAAACAGAAATGTTTACCATACAAACCGATTATACAGATCCGTTCAGCAAAGACCAGAAAATTGAATTTGGCGCCAGGGCCATGCTGCGCAATTACAGCAGCTGGAATGATAATTATATTAAAAACCCCATCAACGGAAACTATATACTGATCTCAGCCATTTCTGTGCGCTATAAATTTACCGACAATGTGTATGCCGCTTATGGAACCTACTCACACCAGTTGAAAAAATTAAGCTACCAGGCCGGGTTAAGAGTGGAAAGTTCAGACTATAAGGGCACGCTCATAAGCAAGAACCAGGATTTTTCGAACAAATACCCCTTGAGTTTTTTCCCAAGCTTGTTTATAAGTTACAAGCTGAGCAAAAAAGAAGACATGCAGTTGAATTTTTCCAGGAAAATTAACCGCCCAAATTTTTTCCAGCTGATCCCATTTGTTGATTTTTCGGATTCGCTGAACCTTTCTGTGGGGAACCCAAACCTCAAACCTGAGTTTACTTACCTGGCTGAACTTGCTTATTCAAACAATATGGCAGCCGGGCATTCGCTGCTGGCAAGCCTTTATGTTAAGATGAGTACAGACCTGATCACAAGATACCAGTATACAGACAGTTTAATTAATCCAGGTATACCCGCCCTTTACACCAGTTTTGCAAATGCCAACAGGAGTTATACCATGGGCCTTGAGCTCACCGTTAAAAACCGTTTGGCCAAATGGTGGGATATTACCAGCAACCTCAATTTATTCAATGCCAGCATCAAGGCATCTAATTTAACCGGGGTACAAGACTCCGACCTTTTCAGCTGGTTTATAAAATTTAACAGCAGTATAAAATTGCCTGAGAATTTTTCATTTCAGTTAACTGCCGATTACCAGGCAAAAACCCTTACGCCCGCTTCTTCTGGCGGGGCAAGAGGCGGTGGTGGCGGCATGATGATGATGGGTGGTTTTGGAATGACCAGCAGTACGGCTCAGGGCTATATTAAGCCCATTTATGGAATAGACCTTGCCCTGCGTAAGGATCTTTTTAAAAATAAAACAGGTTCTTTAACACTCCAGTGCAATGATATCTTTCGTACCCGTATCAATGCCACGCATGCATCAACAGCCTGGTTTGTGCAGGATAACCGCCGCCTGCGTGACCCCCAGGTGCTCCGGCTTAATTTTAACTGGCGTTTTGGAAAATTTGATGCTTCGCTCTTTAAACGCAAAAACATAAAAGGCGAAATGGAAAATATGCAGAATATGCAGGGAATGGGGCAATGATGCGGGATACAGGATACAGGATACGGGATACAGGATAGGGATGCAGGATGCGAGGTACAGGATATGGCTGTTTTTGCCAATTTTATCTTTAATTTGCTGATCATTAACAATTTGATTTGATGAAAAATATAAATTTCAAGAGCCTTTTACAACATGTAATTGCAATAGCTGTGTTTGCCATTGTAGCAACCATTTATTGCAAACCTGCTTTAAATGGAAAAGTGTTGCAGCAGCACGATACCCAGGGCTGGAAAGGAATGGCCCAGCAATCTTTTGAGGTGAAGGAAAAAACAGGCCGCTTTCCTTTATGGACAAACAGTATGTTTGGCGGAATGCCCACCTATCAAATTGCCATGGAAGGAACCAGTAAGATCGGGGTGGTGATTGGTACGGCCGCTAACGCCTATTCACTTTGGTTGCCCCTGCCCATTGCATTTTTCTTTATAGCTTCTTTATCTTTTTATATTTTATGCATTGTAGCCGGCATTAACCCATGGGTGGGTATGCTGGGCGGTCTGGCCTATGCTTATTCAACTTACAACCCGATCATTGTATCTGTGGGCCATAATACAAAAATGCTGAGTATTGCCTACGCACCGGCTGTAATTGCAGGTGTTTTAATGCTGTTTCAAAAAAAATATATAACGGGCTTATTGATGACGGCATTTTTTGCTGCAGTGATGATCGGCCAGAATCATTTTCAAATTGTTTATTACCTGCTTATCATTATAGCGGCAATAAGTATCGGCTTTATTATTTACAGTTTTAAAAATAACAATTTAAAACAGGGTCTAACAGCAACAGCACTGGCATTGCTGGGTGGAATGATCGGGCTCGGTATCAATGCAGGCTCCATTATGCCCACTTACGATTATGCAAAGGAAACCATGCGGGGCGGTGTATCGCAACTGTCGCTGAATGCAGCCGACAGCAGTGGTAATAAAACAAAGGGTGGACTTGATAAGGATTACGCCATGCGCTGGAGTGCAGGGAAAATGGAAACATTTACTTTTTTGGTACCCGGCCTGTTTGGTGGAAGCAATGGTGGTGATGAACACAGCAGCAATGCAAAAATGGTTCAAAAACTTTCAGAGATCGGCGTGCCGGAAGAAAATGCGCTGGCCATGACCAATGGCTATTCTTACTGGGGAAATATGAGTAATTCCTTTGAAACCACCTCCGGCCCGGTTTATCTTGGAGCCATCATTTGTTTCCTTTTTATACTTGGATTATTTTATGTAGATAACTGGATCAAATGGCCTTTGGCCGTGGCAGCCCTGTTTGGCATCGTACTCGCCTGGGGCAACAGCTTTATGGGGTTCAACAGTTTTATGCTCGATCACCTGCCTTTTTACAGTAAATTCCGTGCCCCAAGCATGGCATTTGTAATTCCGCAAATTTGTATTCCCATACTGGCAGTGTTTGCATTAGACAAATGGCTGAAGGAAAAAGAAGAGGCATTTGCCTTTAAAAATTTACGGCTTGCAGGCATTACTACAGGTGCATTAATACTGTTATTGGGGGCTTTCTGGTTAATGGCAGATTATACCGGAAAAGCTGACAAGGATATAAAACAGAATTTTGTTCAAAGTTTTGCACGCACGGCCCCTGGGCAGCAGCCATCGCCCCAAATGATGCAGCAGGCAGAAGAAACGGCAAAGGACTTAATGACAGCATTGCGTGAAGACAGGAAAAATGAAACGGGCAGAGACCTGCTGAGAACGATACTTTTTTTGGCAACAGCAGCGGCTGTATTATGGCTTTTCATGAAAAAGAAAATAAATGCTTCAGCAGCTGCAATTGTACTGGCAGTGTTATCTTTTTTTGACCTGGTTGGTATTGCCAACAGGTATTTGAACAACAGCAATTTTGTGGAAGCGGAAGAGTTCAATAATGTATTTACACTTACGACTGCGGATCAGCAAATTTTGAAAGACCCCGATCACGCAAACTTCAGGGTATTTAACCAAACATCTAATTTTACCAACGAATCAGTAACCTCATACCACCATAATTCAATTGGTGGCTATCACCCGGCAAAACTTGGTCTGTACCAGGATATAATTGAGCACCAGTTGGGAAAAGGGAATATGAACGTATTTAATATGCTCAATACAAAATATTTCATTATGCAGGATGCGCAGGGTCAGTCTGTGGCACAGCAAAACCCATATGCCTATGGAACTTGCTGGCTGGTAAAGAATATAAAATTTGTAAAAACACCCAATGAAGAAATGATGGCCCTCGACAGTACCAACCTTCGTGAAACAGCGGTTGCAAATGAAAGTTTCAGTAAACAGATCGGCACGCTGCCTCAATTTGATTCAACTGCTTCGATCAGGCTGGTTGAAAGGCAAAATGACAATATTAAATATGAATCAAATTCCACTACGCCCCAATTTGCCGTGTTCAGTGAAATGTATTATAACCGTGGCTGGAACGCCTATATTGACGGGAAGCAAACAGGTTACGCAAAAGTGAATTATGTTTTGAGGGGTCTTTCGCTGCCGGCAGGCAAGCATAACATTGAATTTAAATTTGAGCCTGCCTCCTATTATACCGGAAACAATATCTCCTTCTGGAGTAACCTGGCACTATTTTTCCTCGCTGCAGCGGGACTTGCCATGTGGATTATGAATAGAAAAAAATCATAGCATCATCAAAACAGCTATGACAAATGTTTTAAGTATTGTTTCTTACAGCTTTTTGCCGGCAAAAATGGGCGGGCATAAAGGCATTGCCTTATTTTACCAATATTTTGGGCAGAAAGTGGATCTTACCTGCGTTTCCACACGGCAAAATGAGGAGAAGTTTACGCTTAACTACCGCCTTATTAAACTGTTTGGTAAAAGCGGGCTGCGGTACATTAATCCCTTTTATTTTTTTCCGCTCAGGCGCATCATCAAAGAGAAAAAAATTGAATGGATTTTACTCGAACACCCTTACTACGGCTGGCTGGCCTTTCTTTTAAAATATTTATGCGGGGTAAAACTACTCGCAAAGTCGCATAATATTGAATCTATACGGTTTAAAAGTATTGGCAAGTGGTGGTGGGGAATTATGTGGCAGTATGAAAAATTTGTATTTAAAATGGCCGACAAGGCTTTCTTTATAACTGAAGAAGACCGGGCTTTTGCCATTAAAAACTACCAAATTAATGCTTCCAAATGCCATGTAATTACGTATGGAACAGAAAGGGCTGCCATTCCTTCTCCTGTTGAAAAAAAGGCGGCAAAAGAGGCGCTTAAGAAAATGTATGGTTTGGGTAATGAGTATATATATTTATTCAATGGCACACTTGATTACAAGCCCAATTCAGACGGGCTGAAAGCGATCATTGGCCCCATTAACGATTACCTGCTTGCAAATAACCCATTGCCCTATAAAATCATTATTTGCGGAAAAAATCTTCCGGCAGCATTGAATAACCTGGCAGACTATGCCGGCAAGCATATTATTTATGCCGGTTTTGTAAATGATATCGATATTTATTTTAAAGGGGCCGATTGTTTTTTGAACCCTGTTATAGAAGGAGGAGGAATTAAAACAAAGGTAGTGGAGGCGCTGGGACTGGACCTGGATGTTATCACTACAAAAAGCGGGGCTATTGGCATTCCGGCCGCTGTTGCTGGAAACAAAATGAAAATAGTGGAAGATTCGGATTGGCGTGGGTTTGCCAAGGAAGCGTTACAAATATTACCCGGTCAACACACCGGAGCTCTTTTTTTTGATCATTTCTATTGGGAAACTATTGGCGAAAAGGCTGCTGATATTTTAATATAAAAATATCAGCTGTTTAAAAAGTAGCTCATTCTGCAAAGATCCAGGTGGGCGCTATTGATGATTTTTATTGAGGGCACTTAAAACAGTGTTCCAGAGTAATTTTGCCGTATTGTCCCAGGTAAATTTTTGCCGCTGCAAACGTCCTTTCTCCACCAATGCAGCACATAATGCCGGATCATTATACAATTTTTCCATAGCAGCGGCGATATCTTCTATTTTAAAAGGGTCAACAAGTAAAGTAGCATCTCCTGCCACTTCCGGCAAAGAAGTTGTATTGGAACAAATTATGGGCACTTCGCAACTCATGGCCTCCACCACCGGAAGTCCGAATCCTTCAAACAATGGCACAAAACTTAATGCAAAAGATGCGCCGAGCAGGCTTTGCAGGTCCTGGTCGCTCAACCTCCCGGTAAACAATATGTCGTTTTTAAACTTACTGCCTGTGTATGCGGTTTCAATATCGGACTTCATCCACATAATGGCGCCGCCCAATAGTAATTTGCAATCGGCCCCGGTATTTATTTTAAATAATTCAAATGCCTGAATAAGCCGGTTGATATTTTTCCTGGGGTGCATTGAACCCACGAAGAAAAAATAGGGTTTCCCTTCACTCCATTTCGCCCTGGTTTCCTGCTTTTCTGCTTCAGAAAGCTTGTTGAAATTACTGTTGATACCACAGGATACATTATCAATTTTAGCCGGATCTATTTTATAAAAGTCAACAATATCATTTTTACTGTATTCAGAAATAGTGGCGATCCGCTTTGCTTTCCGGGCAAATTTTCTGAAGAAAAAACGGAAATAGAGACGGTTCTTCAATGCGATGTCCTGCGGGCGGTGCTCAAAATTAATATCGTATATGATCGATACCTGCGGGATGGAGGTTGAAAGGCATAAAAATCCGTCGGCAGATAAAAATACATCGGGCCTGTGTTTCCATAAAAAGAAAGGCAATATAAATTCCATGTAAATAACATATAAAACCGGGTGCCGCAGGGCTGGGAAAACCCGGTATTTTACAGCATTGGGAAAATCAAAATAGTCTTCTGTAAAATTTTTATCGCACAATAGCTGAAATTCAACCGCCGGGTTATTCCGGATCATTCTTGAAATGGCGTTAATGGTAAAGTATCCAATTCCGTCTATTTGTTTATTACGCAGTATCCAGCAATTAATTGCTACTTTCATAATTGTATGCTTCATTTATCGGAAAGCTTTCCTTCCCAAAATTTAATGATATCCTGCAGGCTTTCATCAATAGAAATGGAAGGGCTCCATGCCAGCAGGTCATTTATTTTTTTATACGAGCCAATGATGATCTCATTATCGGCAGGCCTCACCAGTTTATCATCAACCTGGAGAGATATTTCCATACTCAAAAGAAAACTCAACTTATGAATGATCTCTCTGAGGGAGTAACCTTTTCCCGAACATATATTGTATATTTCGCCCGGAATACCTTTTTTGAGCAATAAATAATATGCCCTTACCACATCCCTTACATCTACAAAGTCCCTGATGATATCCACATTTCCAACAGAGATTGTTCTTTTTGCTTCATTTTTTGCTTCAAGCAGTTTTTTGGCAAAGGAAGATACCACAAATTTATCTGACTGCCCGGGGCCGATATGATTAAATGACCTAGTTATAATAATATCAAGTTTATAGGCATTACTGTAGATTTTCGATAAAAGCTCCTGTGAAACACGTGCTACTGCATAAGGACTAACAGGGTTTACCTGCATATGCTCCTTTAATGGAACAGAATCAGGTGCCACTTTACCGTATTCTTCGGATGATCCTACAGAAAGTATCCTGCATTTCAATTTAAGAAGCCTTACCTGGTCTACGAGGTTTAAAAAAATATTGAGATTATTTATGATCGAATGAACAGGCTGCTCCCAGGAAAAAGCCACACTGCTGAATGAGGCAAGGTGAAGAATATAATCGGGCGAAAAACCGGCCAACTCACTGCTGAGGCTGTTTACATCCAGTAAATTAATTTCAGCATAGGTGCATTTAATGTTTTTAAATTCATTTATATCAAAGGAAGGAGCATTGATATCGATCCCCAAAACAAGCACAGGTACATTGAGGGAATCAAGGTAATCAAGAAAGTGTTTTGCCACAAATCCGCTGAACCCGGTTATTAAATACTTTTCCAAATATGCTAAATGATGCTAAATTAAAAATCCTGCTTAATATGTGCCACAGCCTGTGCAAATTATAGATTTTGTAGGATTTTTTTAAATATTTATTTGAGCATCAGGCCATTCCCTTTCTTTTGACTAACATAAATATTTTCCGGAATATAAAGTTACTATCAAGTATTGCAGCCAGTAATATAGGAAACTTCCTGTAGGGCCGAAAGTTGCTAATCTCCAGTAACAGGGCATTTTTTTTACAATTTTCTATGAAAGTATGCACGGGGATGCGGGATGCCGTTTTAGGGGATTTAAGAAGGCGGTGAGAAAGGCTTTCGCAAAAATAATTCAGGAATGCATTGCCATTTGCCTTGATGGCTTTCTTTACTGCCGGCCTGTTTTGTGCGTATGAGCTTAAGAAGCCAAGATACTTTTCAAAAGCTATTCTGTAGTTTTCTGCGTCTGTGGTTTTTGACACACTGTTATGCAGGCGGTAGCTGAAACATGTTTCAGGTGAAATAGCAAGAAAGTTAAGACCTGCCAATTCCGTCCACAATTGATAGTCGGCAAAAATAAGGTTGGGGTAAGAGCAATCAATTCCGCCCATCCTGTCGTAATCTGAAGAGCGCATCATGTAGCCGGTTCCCATGCTGTCCATACGCTGCATAAACTCCGCCTCCAGGAAACCTTGTACACTCATCGTTGCAGGCATTGGTTTGGAGGAATTGAGTAATTGTCCGCCTGCATCAATAAAGTTAAAATGGGCCTGGTAAAGGGATGCATCCGGATACTTGCTGATGAGTTCATTCATTTTTTCCAGATACCCCGGGTGAAAGAGGTCATCATGGCCGATGATGGTCATGAATTCATTTTTTTTTATTTCCACAATCCTGGCCCAGTTTTCTGTCATAGACAGATCCTTTTCCGACCTGTAGACTTTTATCCTGTTATCTGCAATGGAATTGATCCATTCAAAAGTTCCGTCTGTACTGTTGTTGTCTAAAATAATTAATTCAAAATCACTGTAAGATTGGCCTAATATACCTTCAATGCATATTCTGAAAAAGCAGCCTCCGTTATGTACTGGCAATATGATTGAAAATTTTGACATAATTTATTGATAAACACTATCCATTATACCCTCTTGAGGAACGTCCCATTAACCTATTCTTAACTCTGTCTCGAAAAAGGGTCGCGCCAGTTTCAAAATTGCCGCCATTATTTATTTTTTCAATAAGGGAAAGTACAATGCTGGCGTCGTAAATATTTCTTACACCGTATTGTTCAGAATTTTCAACACCTAAAAATCTTGTTCCCTTTTGCACCATGAACTTAAAGTACCTGACAGAACGTTTCAAAAAAACTTTCAACCTGCTATTAGCCCCGACTTTTAAATTACCCGGATCAATCTTATGAATTTCTGCCATTTTTTGAACTGCATTATAAATTGGGGCGCTGCTTATTGCATTCTTATTCTCTAATATCCGGCGCAACAGCAATCTGAAATCAATGGAGTATTTTTGACACTTATCGGGGAATGCTTTTTTTACCTGGTAAAAAGACTCGCCGGTAATAACTTCCATGGCGGAACAATAAACGAAATATTTATGAACAGGAAATTTATTTTCTATCACAAATTGTTTGGCTATATCTCCGTTTGTAGCATGGGCAAGTCCGTTGCTTTTACCCGAAAGACCTGCTATACAAAATGGCCTGAAGGAGTACGCATAATTTTCAATATGGATAGCTGTAGCAAAAGCGGAATATCCATCTGGGGCTATAGAACGAAAATATTTGCCATCAGGCATCGCCATATCCACAATATCACGGTGTATAACTCCATAATACAACCCAGGCAGATCGCACACATATAATTCTGTTTCAAATGCGAGTGTTTTTTTAATCCAATGTTCTGAATTTCTTATTTCAACACCAGAGGAATAATAATTCAGTGGATTAATCCTGAGTCTTCCTTTAACCGCAACCGGTGCATTGGGCCAGAAATATTGTGCATACTGACATGCTACAGCCTTAACCTGGAACTTTTCGATAATACCATCAACATAATTTATGGCTCCCGGCATTAACCCGTCATCGGCACCGATAAAAATAATAAACCCCTCTTTCACCTTCGACAACGCAAACTCAAAGTTTTCTGTCATACTTAACGGAACTCCTGTACGATAATATTCAACCCTTTCATCATTAAACCTTCTTATATATTCCTCCGTTTTATGGTCAGTTCCATTATCACAGATAACTATTTTAAATAAAGGGTAATCCTGAGCTAAACAGGTTTGAAGTGTAAACGGAAGGGTATCTATATTATTCCTTGTTGGAATAACCACAGTATATTTCCTCATTATAAGAAGAATTTAGTAGTTTCTAAAATGTCAGCAGGGTATTTAAAATAAAAAGTGTAATTACCACAACCTTTTCAGATAACCTCTTGGTGCCACACTAATAAGCAATTTACTGTCGATTGTACTGTCAATTTCAAACTGCTTGTTAGATTCTAAAAATTTATCAACGGCAGTCATTGGATTGTTGCCGAGGCCCCAGGGTCTTTTAATGCCCGGAACAGAATCCTCTGGTAGGTTTTCAACAACAGTATCGAACACGACTATATAAGAACCTACTGTTACCAAATGGGCATAATAGTTTAATTCATCTAATACATGTGCATGAGTATGGTTCGAATCCAAAACAATTAATACCTTTTCCTTTCCTTTCACATATGTCTTTACCATCTCCACCGTTTCTTCACTTATAGACGAACCCTGGATCATGGTGATTCTTTTATACATAGGGTGCTCCTCAATTGCCTCCCGGTTGTGTTTCCTGATATCTATATCAATGCCCAAAATCTCTCCATGGCCTATCAGTTCAAATAAAGAGGCATAAAATATCAGTGAGCCTCCATGTGCAATTCCCGTTTCAATAATAAGGTCAGGCTTTAAATCCCATATAATTTCCTGCATCGCAATCATATCCTGCGGGTACTGAATAACCGGCCTGCCAAGCCACTTAAAATTATAAGAGTATTGAGTTCGTATCGAATGCGTCAGAAAACCCGAAGCGGCTTTATGTAATTCGGCATCCATTCCCTGTTCGCTCACCCGCTTACGGCATTCTTCATTAAACTGTTCTGACAAATCCATTGTTTAAAATTTAAAGTTCAATAAGTTTGATTTGTTTATTTGCCACAGATGCGGCAATTTCTTTTGCATAGTTCCGGTTCATAATAATGATTGTATTCACAGGATTTTGAGCCAGTACCCCAGGCGCATAAACAGGATGGCCTGTTCCACCAATATACATATTTTGTTTACGGGGATTGATATCGATTACATAAGAAATTTTATCTGCATTCTTATCCAGTAAATTAAGAAATGTAGAACCTTTTGCCCCTGCACCCCATATTGCCACATTTTCTTCATTTATTAACTTCTCATACGCCGACATTTTTTCTTGAAATTGTATTTCATAAGGAGTAAAATTCCTCTTACCTATATCAGTTTTAACATCCGCAAGATTGGCAATTACATAAATATACTGGCCATTAAAAAAATGACCTCCCGTACTTTTACTGAAAAACATTTGAAGCGTTTCAAGGGTAAAATAATTACAATGCTCATAAAAAATATCTTCAACAGCATTATTGTCAATTATCCAGTCAAAAGTCGGCACTTCAATATAAATTTGTCCGCGGTAATTATTGGCTTTTGCTACAGATTTAATAAAATCGAACGGAAGGGATATATGTTCAAGTGTATGCCTTAATATGATAAAATCGGCATTTATATCTGAATATTTTTCAGTGAAAAAATCTTTTACAACTTTATCGGAATTGCCTTCATAAGTGGGGTCAAAGCCGGTAATATCAACACCTCTGGCAGCTAACATCTCCAGAAAATAAGCCTTGCCACAGCCAATTTCAATTACTTTTTCCCCCAGGCAATTATTGTCCTGCATTATTTCGATAACCCCTTCCAGGTGTTTTTGAAAATAAGCGGAGTGGCTCTGTTCGTTTTGATAATGGATATCATAATCAATCGCCAACTCATTAAAATAAGCACTGAACACAAATCCGGTATCTGAACATTGCGCCAATGTTACATCCATACAGGTGGTTTTCCTGGCTTCTGCTGGAGTTGGGAACACTCTATTCTGAATAAGTGGAACAGACTTTTGCTCGTAAATTATTCTGGCATTCGGTTTCCTTGTTAAAGGGCTTTCAATCATCAATATTTTTTTTATTTTCCGGTTATCACCCCAGAACCGCATTGGTTCGTAATCTGCGTAAGGGTAAAATCCAAAATTAAGGCTAATTTCCCTGTTTTTTCTGGCTAAATAGTCCTCCACAAAAGCTTTTACAGTAATTGGCTTGCCACTGCAGATATTAACCTGCCCTTCTACTTCTGTTTGCAAAGCAAGTGCTACAATATATTCCGCCACTTTTTCCACCGGTAAAAAATCTCTAACCTGTTCTCCCCCACTCATATTAAATTCGGCATCGCCTTTTTCTAGAGCTCTGTCGAGTAATGATATCAATGAGTTTGGGTTTTGGCCCTTACCAAACATATAAAACAAACGTGCCCATTTGAAGTTTAGCTTTTCCCTATCGGCCAGCGCTTCCAGTTTTTTTAATAACTGGTATTTGGCAAGCGCATATGGGTTGTGGGGAAAACATTCCATATTTTCTGAAAGACAACCTTCCTGCATGCCATATTCGAAACAGGTACCGGTAACGGTCATATCCCTGAGCCCATGCGTCACAAGATTTTTGATGAATGCGTAGTGCCGGGGCAGGTTTTCCTCCAAATGAAAAGCCGCTTTGTAATTGGGCAACCCCTCCCAGGCGAGGTGTATCAAAACATCGGGATGCTGAAAATATTCGTAGAGATTTTTACCACTAATATCAGTGCTAATATCAAAAGGCAGGTAAGTAACTTTACTGAACCAGGGTTGCAGGCTTGCCTTTTCTTCATTCAAAGAACTGGCAATAACCCTGCCGCCTTTTGCCAGCAACTCCTCAACAACATAATTGCCAATAAAGCCTGTGGCCCCGGTAACCAATACAGTTTTTTGCATCATCATACTATTTGCAGGGCCGGAATAGCGGTTACAAATTTACCTCCCCATTCTTTTATGTATGCCAGTTGCTCCATTACTTCTTCTTTGATATTCCAGGGAAAAATAACAACAAAGTCGGGCTGATCATTTTTAAGAAATGCTTCATTTACCACGGGAATATGGCTTGCAGGTAAAAATTTATCCTGTTTATGCGGGTTAGCATCCACCACATAACTAATAAGATCGTTTTTTATGCCGCAATAATTCAGCAAGGTATTTCCCTTGGCTGCTGCACCGTATGCGGCCAGTTTTTTGCCAGCCTTTTTTTGTTCAAGTAGAAACCGGGAGAACTGTAATTTGATGGCAAATGCTTTTTCCTGGAAATGGTTATAATACTGCATGGAATCTATTCCGGCAGCTTTTTCCTTTGCCCTTAATTTTTCAACGCTTTCCGAAACTGCTTTCGTATCGTCTTCCCTGTGTTTTGCATAAATACGCAGGGAACCTCCATGGGTGGGTATTTCCTCCACATCGAAGAGTTGTAAACCCTGTGCTTCAAAAATTTTACTTACTGTATAAAAAGATAAATAGGAGAAATGTTCATGATAAATGGTATCAAACTGGTTATTCTCCACCAACTGCAGCAGGTGGGGAAATTCCATGGTGATAACTCCTTCACTTTTCAGCAAAATTTTCATCCCTCCAACAAAATCAACAATGTCGGGCACATGGGCCAGTACATTGTTACCCAATAAAAGATCTGCCTTTTTCCCTTCTGCGGCCAGTTTATTGGCCAAACGTACACCAAAAAAATCCACCACGCTCTCTATCCCTTTTTCTTTTGCTGCTTCGGCCGTATTGGCTGTAGGTTCCACCCCCAATACCGGCACATTTTTTTCTTTAAAATACTGCAGCAGGTACCCGTCGTTACTGGCAATTTCAATTACAAGTGAGTGTTGGTTCAGCTCAAAACGCTCCTGCATTTTATCGGTGTATTTTTTTGCATGTGCCAGCCAACTTGTGCTGAATGAAGAAAAATACACATATCCACTATCAAAAATGGCATCTGATTTTTTGTACTCATCCACCTGCACCAAAAAACAGGACGGGCAGCTGTATACTTTAAGCGGGTAAAATGTTTCTGGCTCATTTAACTGCTCTTTAGTTAAGAAAGAATTGGAAGCCGGGGAATTTCCCAGGTCAATAAATACATCAGACAACACTGTTTTGCAAAACCTGCATTTCATTTTAAAAAATTTATAAAGGCGGATGGCTTTTATCCCTTTCAGATATTTCTGTAACAGGAATTGGCCATTGAATATTTATTTGTTCATCGTTATACAAAATACCCGACTCGAATGCCGGTTTATAAAATGCCGAATGGTTATACAGGAGTTCCACCTCATCGGTCAATGCCTGGAAACCGTGTGCAAAACCCTGGGGCACATACATCATCTTTTTGTTTTCGGCCGAAAGTACTTCTCCAAACCATTTAAGATAAGTGGCAGAGTCCTTTCTCATATCAATTATAACATCATAAACCGATCCGGCAATACAACGAACGAGTTTTATTTCGGTATGGGGTTCCATCTGAAAATGCATGCCCCGCACCGTTCCTTTATGTTTTGTAAAAGAATGATTCATCTGCACCCATTCTGCTGTATGCCCAATTGAGGCAAATTCATTTTTACAAAAACTGCGCATAAACCATCCGCGGCTGTCGCCCCGGGGTTCGGGTGTTACAATGTAACTTCCTTTTAATGGGGTTTCTGTAAAGATCATTCCTGCATATATTTTTCTACCTGTGAGCGGGTAAATTCCCTTTGTTCCGAAGCTGGCCTTTTATACCATTCAATACTGGCGGCAATGGCTGTTTGTGCATTCCATTTGGGTATCCAGTTTAAAACAGTTTTTGCCTTGCTGATATCCAGTTTCAACAAACCGGCTTCATGAGGTGCATTGCCATCACTGGCATCATTCCAACTGCCCGACCCCCAAGCATTGATAGCCGTTTCAACCAGTTCTTTTACAGTCAGGTGGTCTTCCTTTTCAGGGCCGAAATTATAAGCCCCCGAATAGTTGATATCGTTGTGAACTAATCCGCCCAAAACCAAATAACCACCCAGCGGTTCCAGCACATGCTGCCAGGGACGAACAGCGCCGGGGTTTCGCACATCGATCTGCTGATCTTGCTGAAGCGCCCGTACAATATCGGGCAAAATACGGTCGGGGCTGTAATCTCCCCCGCCAATAACATTGCCGGCCCTTGCAGCGACTATGGCCTTTTGATGAACGGGATAATTATTGGTATTAAAAAAAGAATTACGGAAAGAATCCACCACAATTTCTGTACAGGCCTTACTGGCACTGTAGGGATCATATCCACCCAGCCTGTCGGTTTCTTTATACAAAACATCCTGTTCAATATTTTCGTACACTTTATCGGTGGTAATGATAATTACTGTACATTTTTTTTGAAGAAAGTTGACGGCTTCAAGCAAATTAGCGGTACCGATGGCATTTACTTCAAAAGTTTCGGAAGGAATGGTATAACTGCGGCGGACAAGCGGTTGCGCCGCCAGGTGAAAGATAAAATCCGGTTCAAATGCTATTATTTCGGTCTTCAGTTTTTCCTTGTTCCTGATATCGGCAATAATACTTTCGCCCGGTTTAAATGGACTGATAGAACCGAAAAGGCTGGGATCATCCTCAGGGGCAAGTGCATAGCCTTTTATATTGGCGCCCAGCATATGCAGCCAACAACTCAACCAGCTTCCCTTGAAGCCGGTATGCCCGGTTATTAAAACCTTTTTCCCTTTATAAAAGCCAGTAAGCTGTTCTTTGGTTACCACTTTTTCCATTTTGCTTTGCCAGATTGCCAGAGTTCCTCCATCTCTATTTTATCACGCAGGGCATCCATACATTTCCAAAACCCTTTATGCCTGTAAGCCTGCAACTGGTTATCAGTTGTTAATTTTTCAAGAGGCTCATCCTCCCACATCATATCGTTCATATCTCCATCAAGATATTTGAACACTTCCGGTTTCAAAACAAAGAATCCACCGTTGATCCACTTACCTTCATCCTTTGCCTTTTCTCTAAACGAAACTACCTCGTCTTTGTCGTTCAAATCCATTCCTCCAAATCTTGCATCCATTTGTATGGCAGTTACCGTTGCTATTTTATTATGGCCGCGATGAAAATCAAGCAATTCTTTTAAATCTGCATCGCATACACCATCCCCATAAGTGAGCATGAAATCTTCATTCCCGATATATTTTTCCACTGCTTTTAACCTGCCGGCTGTTTTAGTATCGAGGCCGGTTTCTACAAGCGTGATCTTAAAATTTTCGCTGTTGTTGGAATGGAATTCAACCT
The DNA here is from genome assembly GCA_049291115.1 of Ferruginibacter sp. Lineage (GTDB taxonomy): Bacteria > Bacteroidota > Bacteroidia > Chitinophagales > Chitinophagaceae > Ferruginibacter. The sequence continues at coordinate 4,500 of JBATOU010000126.1, read as the reverse complement.
TGTTGTTTTTAATATCAATCGTAAGATCTGCATTGTGCAGAAAATAGTTCATGAAATATTCTTTAATAAAATAACCCTTATAGCCCAGGCAAACAATAAATTCGTTGAAACCGTAATGGCTGTATATCTTCATAATATGCCAGAGAATGGGCTTCCCGCCAATTTCAACCATGGGCTTTGGCCTGGTTCCGGTTTCTTCAGAAATGCGGGTGCCGAGCCCTCCTGCAAAAATCACCACTTTCATATTTAAAAGCTTTTGGATTAACGAATTGCGTTTTAACAGGCAATTAGTATAATTTCGCAAAAATAGCTGATAATCATAATTAATGACGCAAATTAGAAAAAGAACTTTAAAAGCCACCTGGTGGATATACCTGGGTTTCCTGATTGGGGCAGTTAATGTTTATTTTCTTACACATAACGAATGGTTTTCTGTATCCCAATACGGCCTCACCACGTCTCTACGGGAATTGAGTATGCTCGTTGCCGGAATTTCCACATTGGGAGCAACTTCTTTTCTTTACAAATTTTTCCCCTATTATGAAGATAATTTAGAGCCGAACAAAAATGACCTCCTGGGGCTTGCACTGAAAGTTTCCCTCTCTGGTTTCATTGTAATAGCATCTTCATTTTATTTTATCAAACCCCTGGTAATACAAAAATTCAGCGCCAATTCCTTGCTATTGGTTGAATACTTTTATTACCTGCTGCCCATGGGTTTTTTTATCTTATTATTCCAGATACTGGAAGCCTATGCGTACGGGTTTGGAAAAGGAGTATTAACCAGTTTTTTAAGAGAGGCCCTGGTAAGATTCTATACTTTCCTGGTTATTGTTTTAAAAATTACAGGTCTTATTGATTTTGATACCTTCATGAAGCTATTTGTGCTTCAGTACCTGGCCCTTATATTAGTACTTGCCATTATTCTTTACCGGGAAAAAAGGCTATGGATAAGCTTTAAACAAAGCCGGGTTACTTTTAAATTCAGAAAAAAAATCATTGCTATTATGGGGCTTACCAGCCTGGTAGTATTTGTTTCGGTATTGCGATCAAGTATCGACAGCCTGGTATTGGCCTCAAAGTTAAGCTTGGCCAGTGCGGGCTATTTTGCCTTTGCCTCTTATTTAACTTCCCTGATGCAGGCACCTTTCAGAAGCATTGTAGCCGTAACGGTGCCCCTCTTATCGAGAGCCTGGAAAAATAAAGACCAAACAGAAATAAAAAGGATCTACAAAAGATCATCCATTAACCTGCTTAGTTTTGCCCTGTTTGCTTTTTTACTGATCCTTCTTAATTTTACCAATGCAATTGATTTTTTTAATATCAATCCTGAATACCATGCAGGAAAATGGGTTTTCTTTATAGTTGGTATCGTTACCATCATCGAAATGGGCACAGGTGTTAATGGACAAATTATCGGCACATCTGTTTACTGGCGGTTCGAACTCTGGACCAGCCTTTTGCTTACCGCACTCATTATACCGATGAGTTACTTTCTTACGGTAAAGTATGGAATAATGGGGCCTGCATTAAGCAACCTAATTTCATTTAGCGTATATAATGCTGTTCGCATTTGGTTTTTATGGGATAAATTCCATTTACAACCATTTTCTCAAAAAACACTGGAAGTTATTTTGTTGGGAATTTCAGCATTCGCATTAACCTATTTTGTCTTTAGGAATATAACAGGGTTACCCGCTATGGTTGGAAGCTCCCTGCTGTTTACAATAGTTTTTGGGGTATCCATGTATGTGAGGAACATATCGCCAGATCTGAAACCTGTCATACAAAGTTTTAGAAAAAGATTTTCTAAAATTAAATCTTAATATAGATCAAAGCATCTCCAGAAACAATCTCATTCCCTCCATTTTGGCAGCATCGAGATTGTAATCTATGTTTTGCGAATAATAAGTATCCAGGTCGTAAGCTGTAAAAGGGTTTTGAGAAACGATCTCATCAATATGTTTTAGCCCTTCGCCTGTTGCAGCATTAAAACGCTGAATAAAAATTTCGGGCAATTTTTTGTTAGAAACCCAGGCCGCAAAAACAAAGGGCAGGCCGGTCATTGCCTGCCAGGCTTCTGCAAGGTCGTACACATTATGAAAGCGCTGTGCTTGTTCCAGTGCACGGTCGCCAATGATGAGCGCTGCCGTATTTCCTTTTACCTGTTGTTCAAAACCGGTTTGGGTATCCTTGTAATTTGGACTTATTTTCCAGTAGTTTTTGAAAAGAATTTTTACAAGGGCGGCCGAAGTGCGGCTTTGATAATCGAGCAGTACTTCTTTTATTTCAGCTACAGGTACATCGCTGAACAAACATACACTGGCCACCGGGCCGCTGGCGCCAATACAATAATTTGAAACAATATGCGGATCCTTCAGTTTTGATATTACCGCTACAGGTATCAAACCCAGGTCAATTTCATCGTTAAGCAGCATGCCTGCCACCCTTGCGGGATAATCTGATACCAGTTCAATCTCCTCCTTCATCATCCCTTTTTCAAATCCATAAATGAGCGGTTTTGTGTTAAGGTAACTTACCGCCCCGATCCTTATTTTTCTGTCCAACTGCTTTCGTTTAATTTTGCCGCAAATCTACTCCATTACATCTATACATTATGCCACTATCGCCCCTTACCGCCATTTCGCCTGTTGATGGACGCTACCATAGCAGTACCTCCTCCTTGCATGAATATTTTTCTGAATATGCACTTATCAAATACCGGCTGAAGGCGGAAGTGGAATATTTTGTTTTCCTGGGAGAAAAGAAATTCTTTCCCCTGGCAGCCAAAACCAAAAACAGCCTCCGCAAACTGGCAGATGAATTTACCGAAGCAGATGCTCAAAAAGTAAAACAGACCGAATCTGTTACCAATCATGATGTAAAAGCGGTGGAGTATTTTCTGAAGAATGCCCTCGAAAAGATGGGTGAAGGCACTGTAAAAGAATGGGTGCATTTTGGCCTCACTTCGCAGGATGTGAACAATACCGCCATTCCCATGCTTTGGAAAGATGCCATGGAACAGCAATACCTGCCCGATTTACTGAACCTGCAACAACACCTGTACAAACTTGCCCGGCAATGGGAGGATGTTCCCATGCTGGCAAGAACCCATGGGCAGGCCGCTTCGCCTACCCGGTTGGGTAAAGAATTGATGGTTTTTGTGGAACGGATAGAAAACCAGGTTCAACTCTTCAGCTATATACCTTTTATGGGAAAGTTTGGGGGTGCCACCGGTAATTTTAATGCACATCATGTGGCTTTTCCTAAATATAACTGGGTAAAATTTGCAAATGATTTTCTTGAAAACCGTCTTGGCCTGCAACGCCAGCAATACACTACACAAATTGAACATTACGATACGCTTGCCGCACATTTTGATGCCATCAAACGCATCAATACGATTTTAATTGATCTCTGCCGGGATATTTGGACCTATATCAGCACCGACTATTTTAAACAGCGTACCAAAAAAGGAGAAGTGGGCAGCAGCGCCATGCCACACAAGGTAAATCCAATTGATTTTGAAAATGCCGAAGGCAACCTGGGCATTGCCAATGCATTGCTCGAACACCTGTCGGCCAAACTGCCGGTTTCTCGCCTGCAGCGGGATTTAACAGACAGTACTGTTTTAAGAAATATAGGCGTGCCCATGGCACATACGGCACTGGCCATAAGATCAATTGAAAAGGGCCTGGGTAAATTGATCTTAAATGAATCGAAAATGAAAGCCGACCTGGAGGCTAACTGGGCTGTGGTGGCAGAAGCAATACAAACGATACTGAGAAGGGAAAACTATCCAAATCCATATGAAGCCTTAAAAGAACTCACCAGGGGAAAGGCCCTTATTGATAAAAAAGCAATACACCATTTTATTAACAATCTTAAAGTAAATGCTTCCCTTAAAAAGGAGCTGAAAGCTGTTTCACCATTGAATTATACAGGAATTTAATATTATAAATTTACGTAATTAATCGGCATTGTTTGGATGTTTGGATTGTTTGGTCATTGTAGAAAGTTTCCTACATTTGAAAGAAAATCGGCTATGAAACTAATATTTTCTGTACTTACCCTGTTAATGCTGTCATTATATGTAAACAGTCAGGATCTCTCGCTTGGGTTAAGAGCCTATTACCCATTTAATGGCAATGCAAATGATGCCAGCGGCAATAATAATCATCCTTCAATAAATACGGCCACCCTTACGGCTGACCGGTTTGGTAGCCCCAACAGCGCTTATAATTTTAATGGATCATCCAGCTATATCCGTATCCCTGCGAGCAGTACGGTTAATATTGCCGGTCCGCAAATTTCTTTGTGCGCCTGGGTAAACGTAAAGGGTTTTTACCAGGGCACCTGCCATGGTAATGCCCTCATCAATAAAGGGGATGCAGACTATTTACCGGGTAATTATATACTTCGTTTTGATGATAACATTTATACAAATGGGAACAACTGCAGCACCCCCGAAATAGACCCACTGCACCAGGCCTTTTATGG
>JBATOU010000125.1:0-13645 GCA_049291115.1 Ferruginibacter sp. | reverse complement strand
CCCGCAGAACCCGCTAATGCACTTGACCTGGGTGCGTCTGGTGCTTATGTAAGTTTTGGTGCCGCACCTTCCCTGGCCACATCAACCTTTACCATAGAAACCTGGTTTAAGAAGACCGGCCCAGGCGTTGCAAATACAACAGGCACTGGTGGTATCAGCATCATTCCTTTGCTGAGCAAGGGTTCGCCCGAAGCAGAAAACAGTAATGTAGATGCCAACTACATCCTCGGTATTCAATCGGGCAGCAATTTTTTAGCGGCCGATTTTGAAGAAGGCACGGGGTCGGCGAGTCCCGGTCTTAACCACCCATTGGTTGGCACAACAGCTATAACCGACAATGTTTGGCACCATGCTGCCGCCACCTTTGCCAATGGCGTACTAAGAATTTACCTTGATGGAGAACTGGAAGGCACGCTTTCTCTTTCGCCCGCTGTATTTCCGCAGGGTGCCAGTATACAACATGCGGCATTGGGCACAATGATCACATCTACCGGCACGGCAAACGGGCGGTTCCAGGGTGTGCTTGATGAAGCCCGTATCTGGAACCTGGAAAAATCGGGCACGCAAATACAGGCATCCATCAACGATCAAATAACATTACCGCAATCGGGCCTGCTGGCACGCTGGGGTTTGAATGAGGGAACAGGGGCCATTGTGCATGCCAATGCTGCCACAACGGTGAACGGAAGTATCACCGGCAGCGGTTACAGCTGGGTTACACCCGGCGCACCATTCGACCTGTTGTTTACGCCGCCGGCAGCGCCTAGCGCTCTAAACGCCACCGCTGCATCCAATTCAGAAATTCAATTAAGCTGGACCGATAATGCCAATAATGAAACCGGGTTCGAAATTGAGCAATCAACCACAGGACCCGGCGGCAGCTTTAGTTTGATTGCAACGGTGGGCGCTAACATAAGCTCATACAATAACACCGGTCTCAGCGCAGGCACCAATTTTTGCTACCGCGTAAGAGCTATAAAAGGAACAACAGTTTCAGCATACACAAATACAGCATGTGCCACTACACTCAGTTCGGGGCCGGTTACTATTCAGCTGCAGGATGGCGTAAATGGGTATAGCGGAACAAGAGACACTTATTTGTACGATATTGACCCTGCTATTGTGCGTGGCGCAGAAATAACTTTTGTACAGGATAAAAACGTGGCCGATGACCGCACCTCTTTATTAAAATTCGATTTATCAGGGTTGCCCCCCGGCATCAGCATCAGTTCTGCATCGCTTCAGTTTTATGTGGATGTGGAAGGCCAGGGTTTTAACATGCACCGCATGCTGTTGCCATGGGATGAAAATGTTATCTCCTTTGCGTCTAATGGCGGGCGTCATTTTGCCGCCAACGGCACCGATGCAGAAACAGCTGTAAATGCCAACTGGCCCGGGGTTGATACCTATGTTGGCCTGATAACCATCCCGGTGCCTGCCGCAACCATACAGGAATGGATCAATGGTACATTGCCAAACAATGGTTGGCTGATGATTGCCACACACGCCGATGACGGGCAGCAATTGCGGTCGAGAGAAACTACTGTAACAGCCGACCGGCCGAGGCTTACAATAACCTATTCCATTCATCCGCCAAATGCCCCTGCCAATCCGCAGCCGGCCGATAATTCCACTGCTTCATCCGGCAGCCCCAATTTATGCACTACTGTCAGCGATCCCGATGCCGGCAACCTTACTGTAAAATTTTATGGCAGAAAAAAAGCAGACCCCAATGCCAAATTCACAATCATTGGTTTACCCGATACACAGTTTTATACAGAAGAGCCACAGGGTCAAAACAGCAGCGGTGGCGGGCACAATGGAATTTTTAAAGCACAAACCCAGTGGATTGCCGACCACAGAACAGACAGCGCTATTGCCTTTGTAGTACAACTTGGCGATTGTGTGCAAAACGGCGATAACCCTCCGGGTGCCGATGATGAAATTGAATGGAGGCGTGCCGACACTTCATTTAAGAAAATCGAATTCCCGGCTGTACCTGTAGCCGATGGAATACCTTATGGAATTTGTGTGGGCAATCACGACCAGGGTACCATTGGAAACCCTGATCTGCCAAGCGTTTTCTACAACCAGTATTTTGGCGAAACAAGGTTTTCCGGGCGGGGATATTATGGCGGACACATGGGAAGCAATAATGATAATCATTTTGAATTGTTCAGTGCAGGCGGGATCGACTTCATACATATCAGCATTGAGTATTATCCAAACAGCACCACGCCTTCCTTACAGCCTGTACTCGACTGGGCCGATGCACTGCTGAAAGCTTATCCAAACCGGAAAGGGATCGTATCTAGCCATAACTTACTTGGCACCGGTAATCCGGCCAGCTTCCAGGGCCCGGGTCAAAAAATTTATGATGATCTAAAGGATAATGCAAATTTTATCCTCATGTTGGCCGGTCATGTATCCGGTGAAGGAAGGCGCAGCGATGAATTCAATGGTAACACAGTGCATACATTGATGTCGGATTACCAGAGTGGTTATACCAATGGTGGAAACGGTTATCTCCGCATCATGCAGTTCATCCCTGCACAAAACCTGCTATCGGTAAAAACATACTCACCATACAGCGGCACTTCGTTCACAGGCCCAGGCAGCCAGTTTACATTGCCGGTGAATTTAACAACGCCATTCGAACTTATTGGCACCAGTGTTAATGTGGCATCGGGCACACAAACATGTGTGAACTGGCCTTCGCTCGACCCCGGACAAATGTATGAATGGTATGCAGAAGTGATTGATGAAAGCAATAACAGTACTACCGGGCCTGTATGGACCTTTACCGTGCCTCCCCCGGCACCCCCATCTGTAACAACACAGCCGCAATCGCAAAGCATTTGTAACGGAGAAACTATAACCTTCAGCAGTGCTGCTTCCGGCGATCCGGTACTGGCAGTGTACTGGCAGGTAAGCACCGACAACGGCAATAACTGGACAACCATTCCCGGCGAAACAAACAGCAGCCTCAGCTTCAACGCTGCAACCGCTGATAACGGGAAGCAATACCGTGCCATATGGACAAACACGGCAGGCAGTGATACCAGTAATATTGCCACACTCAGTATTCAAACATACAGCATCAGCGTAACACAGAATGCTAACGGAAATATCAGCCCCGGTAACATAACAGTGGATTGCCATGCAAGCCAAACTTATACTATTACCGCCAATAATTGTTTTTATATAACCGATGTACTGGTAGATGGTATTTCGGCAGGCACAGCAGGCACTTATACCTTTACTGACATAACAGCTAACCATACCATCACGGTCAATTATGCCCCTGTTGTAATAAATATTTTAAACAGCACTGCAAGCAGCCCCATTGTTTGCCCCGGCGATAATACCGGCAACATCAGCATAGATGCTACAGGAGGTATGGCACCGCTGGAATACAGTGTGGATGGCGGAAATAATTACAGCAGCAGCAATAGTTTCACAAACCTTGCAGGCGCAGTATACGCGGTGCGCATACGTGATGCAAACGGCTGCACTAAAGATACCAGTATATCCCTTGAGCCGGTTGTTGTACACTGGACGGGCAGCCTGGATAACAATTGGCATAATGCCGGCAACTGGAGCAATAATAAAGTGCCAGATACATTTAGCCATGTGGTGATAGATGGCGGCACACCCAATCCATGTTTAATTGGCACAGCAAATGCCGTAGCAGCCAGTCTCCGCGTAAAACCCGGAGCCGATTTTGAAATTGCTGCAGGCCTGGTGCTGAATGTTTCGGCCAACTGCGGAACATTGCCGCCAGAGTAAAAAATATATCAGCTTATCATTCGGCCCTGCAAATGCAGGGCTTTTTTGTAATGATGGCTATAACAAGGCTGTACCTCTGCTATATCGTGCTGCATAAACCCGGCTGGAAAGCCCACATGCAATGGATGCTCATGCAATAGGAAAATTATGTTACAGCTTCTTTACTTTTATATTCCTGTAAGAAACCATATCGCCATGGTCCTGCAGGGAAATTTTACCAGTTTTGAAAGTGCCAAATCCCGGCATTTCATTAAACTTGCTTCCGGCAATCATAGCACGCCATTGATCGTTCCACATGGTAGTATTTACCACTGCAACCCCGTTTAATTTAAATGTGAGTTGCCCATTATTGCTGATGATCTCGGCCAGGTTCCATTCACCTGCTGGTTTTACAGTTACGGGCTGGCTTTCTATGAGGTCGTATAAATCGGCTGCACGGTGTTTCAAAATTTTTCCATCGGCATGGCCACTGTTGTCGAGCACCTGCATTTCGGGCCCGCTTTTCCAGGGATAATCAAAGCCCGAACCTTCCTGCACATAAAACATAATGCCGCTGTTGCCGTTTTTGGCGATCTTCCATTCCAGTTTTAAATGAAAATTATCGAGCACCATATCATGCACTATATCGCCGCCACCCCTTGTTTGCCAACCATCTTTCTGGCTGGTGTCGAGAAACAGGGTGCCATCGCCGATCTTCCAGGCAGAACCAATGGTGGTTTTGTTGAAAGTATGCCAGCCATTGGTAGATTTGCCATCAAATAATAGCTGCCATCCTTCGGCCTGTTCGGCGCTACTCAGTGAATTCAGTTTTGGACTGCAGCTGTACATAGTTGAAAAGATAAAAGCAAGCGTTAAAATTTTCATTTTTTATTTTTTATGCATGAGAATATATTTGATCATGGTGGCGGCATCGGCTTCTGAAACAGCCGGGTGTGCCGCCATTGGTACGGTGCCCCAATTTCCGGAACCACCTTTGATCACTTTGTGCACCAGTGTATCAAGCGTTGCAGGGGTATTGGGATATTTATTGGCAATGCTTACAAAACTTGGACCAGTACTGGTTTCTTCCGGCTTATGGCAGGTTGGGCAATCACTTTTGCCCACGAGTTCAACGCCGGCAATATAGGCCGGGTCTTCGGTAATATCTTTCTTAGCTCCTGCATCCTGCGTGGTGGTGGTCTCTGTTTTAGCCTCTTTGTTACCGCTACATGCATACATAAAAACTGCAAGCGAAAAAACGAACACTATCTTTTTCATTATTAATTATTTTTGGTTTAAAATTTACAGTCAACAGCATTATTTTATAAACGCAATTTTATCAACCGCACCTGGTAACCCGCTTAACCGGTGCTCTTCCCTACTCTATCCCCAGCACTTTTTTATTAAACGCATCGTCATTACCGGCTTTGGCAAAATCGTCAAATGCTTTTTCGGTAACACGGATAATATTTTTTTTGATGAATCCGCATCCTTCCTTTGCACCATCTTCCGGGTGTTTGATGCAGCATTCCCATTCCATCACCGCCCATCCCTTATAACCGTATTGTGTAAGTTTGCTGAAGATGGTCTTAAAATCAACCTGCCCGTCGCCGGGGCTGCGGTAACGGCCTGCACGGTTGATCCAGCTTTGGTAACCACCAAAAGTACCCTGTTTACCCGTGGGATTAAACTCGGCATCTTTTACATGAAAAGCTTTTATGCGTTCATGATAAAAATCTATGTACTGCAAATAATCCAATTGCTGCAGCACAAAATGGGATGGATCGTATAACAAACAGGCCCTTGAATGGTTGTTCGCCTTTTCCAAAAACATTTCATATGTTATACCATCAAACAGATCTTCTCCCGGATGAATTTCATAACAAAGGTCTACCCCGCATTCATCATAATAATTTAAAATAGGCAGCCATCTTTTTGCCAGTTCCTCAAAGCCTGCATCCACGAGCCCTTCAGGCCGCTGGGGCCATGGATGAAATGTATGCCAGAGCAATGAGCCGCTGAAACTGGGAACGGCATTGAGGCCTAAATGTTGAGAAGCTTTGGCCGCATACTTAACCTGTTGTACGGCCCATGCCGTGCGGGCCTTGTTGTTTCCATGAACTTCTTTGGGTGCAAATGCGTTGAACAGATCATCATAAGCCGGGTGAACGGCTACGAGCTGTCCCTGCAGGTGTGTGCTGAGTTCAGTAATTTCAAGGCCGCAACTATTGACCAAACCTTTCAATTCATCGCAATAAGTTTTACTTTCGGCCGCTTTCTGCAGGTCTATGCAGCAGCTGTCCCAGGTTGGGATCTGTACGCCGGTAAATCCCAGGCTTTTTGCCCAGGTGCAGATAGATTTTAATTCATTGAACGGCGGCTTATCATCTAAGAACTGTGCTAAAAATATGCCGGGGCCTTTTATTGTTTGCATAGAAAATAATCTTCTTTTACTATAAACATACATCAGTATTCATCATCAAAAAAGCGGTTTTCATTTCCGAAAAAATTGCACGCAGAGTATCGGAGGACGCTGAGCGTCACAATTAGCTATCCTGGTAATTATTGACCACCCTCTTTGTTCCATCTTTTAAAACTTCAATATTAAAGTTAATCATCAACCCAACAGTAATACCGGTTAACCCAAGATATGTCTTCAAAATTTTATAGGCAACTGGCGGTACTGATTCCTGGGATTTTAACTCAATCAAGACTTTTCCATCTATCATTAAACCAAATCTCAGGTTAATATCAGGTTTAACATCTTCATAAATCAATGGAACTGTTCCTTGTCTTATAATCTCAAAATCATGATATTTCTTTAACCTGAAACAAAGTAATTCTTCATATACAGTTTCCATTAATCCAGGGCCAATATCTTTATGAACCTGTATTGCTTCCTGAATTACAATACGTGTAATTTCATTTATTTCCATAGCTCATAGTTTTCAAAAGGTCGAAATAAGAAACCATTCTGTAAAATCCATATTATTCCTCAGCGCCCCCGCCCTTCAGCGTGCCCTCATTCTCATCGAAGCATTTCCGTCCACTTATGCTCACTCTTTCCGCTTTCCACCACGGCATCAATAAATGCCATGCCCATAATCCCGTCTTCCACACCTGGAAAATCAAGCGCTTCTTTGGATGGTTCTGTACCGGCTATTTTTGCAGCCAGCGTAAGTGCAAAATTGCGGTAAATATTGGCAAATGCTTCCAGGTAACCTTCGGGATGCCCGCCGGGTGTGCGGCAATTATGCGTGGCATAGCTGCTGAGCCTGTCTGTATAATTTGAACCGGCCCTTAAGATCTGCGTTGGGGCATCAAGCCATTTGATCAGCAGGGTATTCGGTTCCATTTGCTGCCATTCGAGCCCGCCTTTTTCTCCGTATACACGGATACGAAGGGCATTTTCTTCACCCGCCGCAACCTGTGAAGCCATCAACGCACCTGCGGCACCATTATCAAATTTTAATAACACATTTCCATCATCATCGAGCATACGGCCAGGTACCATAATATTAAGGTCGGCGCAGAGTTTTGTTATTTTTAAGCCACTGATATATTCTGCCAAATGAGCCGCATGCGTGCCAATATCGCCCATACTGCCGGCCTTACCGCTCTTGCTTGGATCGGTACGCCAGGCGGCCTGCGCATTTCCATCCCGCTCGCTGAGTTTACTCAGCCATCCCTGCGGATACTCAACCCATACCTTACGTATATTGCCGAAAACGCCTTCCTTTACCATTTGCCTCGCCTGCTTTACCATTGGGTAACCCGAGTAAGTATGCGTAAGACAAAGTGTAAGCCCGGTTTCTTCCACGATCTTTTTTAGTTCAAGTGCCTCCTGCAAATTGAAAGTAATGGGTTTTTCTATCACCACATGAAAGCCTTTTTGAAGGGCCATTTTAGCAGGGGCAAAATGGGCAAAATTGGGAGTAACAATACTCACAAAATCCATCCGTTTATCTGCCGGCATTGCAGCTTCTTTCTCCAGCATTTCTTCATACGTTGTATAAGTTCTTTCCGGCGCCAGGAACAATGCTTCGCCTGACTCTTTTGCGATGACAGGATTGATGCTCAATGCACCGCATACAATTTCCACCAGGCCGTCCATATTAAATGCCAGTCGGTGTATAGCGCCAATAAAGGCGTCTTTTCCGCCACCGATCATGCCCATGCGGAGTTTTCTTTTCATACTTCTGTTGTTTAATTGCAAAGCAAGTTTACGAATAAGATCAAAGAATACCCATTTTATTTAAGTAATATACAAGGCCGCAATCGTTTGCTGAAAAATGGGTGGGTAAATTTTAAAAAATAAAGATGCACAATACAGTAAAGTAAAATAAAGGGGGTAAATTAGCCCCTACTTAATAAACAACGCTCCATTATGAAAGGATCCATCCGCATTCAGCTCAGTATAATGATGTTCTTTAATTTTTTTATTTGGGGCATCTGGTTTGTCACAATGGGCACCTATTTAACCAAAGGCGGCATTGCCGCTTCAGATTCCCAAACTGGCTTGGCTTACGGAACACAGTGCTTAGGTGCAATTGTTGCACCATTTATTATAGGAATGATTGCTGACCGCTTTTTTGCTGCGCAAAAAATTTTAGCCGTTTTACATATTGCAGGCGCAGCACTGCTTTACTATATTTCTTCGCAGACAAATTTTGGTTCTTTTTATACATTACTGCTGATTTATATGATATTGTATATGCCAACACTGGCATTGGTAAATGCTATTGCTTTGAACCAGGTAACAGACCCGGAAAAACAATTTTCAGGCTTAAGGATGTTTGGTACAATTGGCTGGATCGTTGCAGGTCTTATTATTGGTTGGATGGCATGGGAATCGAACCCGGCCTCACTAAATATCACTTATAAAGTGGCCGCCGTTGTAGCTGCACTTTTTGGCATCTATAGTTTTTTCTTACCCAACACGCCTCCCCCCAAAGCGGGAAAAGACGTATCACTTGGTGAAGTATTGGGCCTTGATGCACTGAAAATCCTTAAAGACAGAAACTATCTGATATTTTTTATTGCGTCAATCCTGATCTGCATCCCGCTTGCATTTTATTACGGACAGGCCAATCTTTTCTTAAATGAACTCGGTATGAAAGGCGCTGCGGCCAAACAAACACTCGGGCAAATAAGCGAAACACTATTTCTTTTTTTAATGCCGATGTTTTTTGCAAAATTTGGCACCAAACAGATGCTGCTCATTGGTATGATCGCCTGGGTAGTAAGGTATGCATTGTTTGCCTACGGCGATGTTGGTGCTAATATCTGGATGCTTTATATCGGCATCATTCTGCACGGTATTTGTTACGATTTTTTCTTTGTTACCGGGCAAATTTATACCGATCAAAAAGCAGGTGAAAGAGTTCGTTCATCGGCGCAGGGGCTGATCACGCTGGCCACTTATGGTGTGGGAATGTATATCGGTTTTTGGCTGGCAGGGAACTATGTTGGCAAACATGCATCAACCGACGGCTCACATAATTGGCAAACCATCTGGATATTCCCCTGCTTATTTGCTGCCGGAGTTGCACTGATGTTCTTTGTTTTTTTTAAAAATGATAAAGCAAAAATCGCAAATTCTGCAATTTGAAAAGACGCCAGCTCATAAAAGGACTTGCACTGGGTGCCGCCACGGCAGCTTCGGGTGGCAGCATCATTGCGTTGGGGAACAAAACAGCTGAAGCAGATGTTAAGCTGAAAGGCAATATCAACCATTCTGTTTGCAGCTGGACCTATGATTTTTTACCGCTTGATGAACTCTGCAGCACCGTAAAAAAGATCGGCTTTACTGCCATTGATTTGTTGGCACCAAAAGACTGGCCCACTATTAAAAAACATGGCATTTACTGCAGTATGTGCTATACCGCCGGAAAAATAAGCCTTACCGAAGGATGGAACGATATAAAAAACCATGCCTGGCTTATCAAAGACTTTACAGAGGCCATTCCATTGGTGGCCGCAGCCGGGTATAAAAACCTGATCTGCTTCAGTGGCAACCGCAATGGCATGAGCGATGAAACAGGCATGAATAATTGTGCAGCAGGTTTAAAACAGATCATGCCGCTTGCAGAACAGCATGGCGTTATTATTCAAATGGAGCTGTTCAACAGCAAGATCGATCACAAGGATTATATGTGCGATAAAAGCAGCTGGGGTGTTGAACTATGTAAACGCATCGGCTCTGCTAACTTTAAGCTGCTCTACGATATCTACCATATGCAGATCAATGAAGGGGATGTGATCCGTACGATCAAAGACAACCATACTTATTTTGGACATTACCATACCGCCGGCGTGCCGGGCAGGCATGAAATAGACGAAACACAGGAACTTTACTACCCTGCCATTATGAAAGCCATTATGGATACCGGTTACAAAGGATATGTGGCGCAGGAATTTATGCCCACAGGAAAAACAACAAAAGAAAAGATTGCCGCATTAAAATATGCTGTTAAGCGATGTGATGTATAGGGAAAGTTTTAGAGGTCTCTAAGGTCAAACAAACTTCCCCGCAACTATTAACTATAAACTATCAACTTTTAACTATAAAACATGCCGGGAACAACTTATGATGCCATTGTAATTGGCTCAGGTATCAGCGGAGGGTGGGCCGCCAAAGAACTTACCGAAAAAGGCCTTAAAACGCTGGTACTCGAACGGGGCCGCAATATTGAGCATGTAAAAGATTATATCACTGCCAACAAAGAAATATGGGAATTTCCGCACAGGGGACAACCCACCCAGCAGATGGTACAGGACTACCCGGTGCTGAAGCGTGATTATCCGCTCAACGAAACGGTACTGCATATGTGGGCAAATGATAAAGATTGTCCGTATACAGAAGTAAAACGCATGGACTGGTTTCGTGGGTATCATGTGGGCGGGCGTTCGCTTATGTGGGGCCGCCAGAGCTACCGCTGGAATAAATGGGACTTTGAAGCAAATGCCAAAGACGGTATTGCCACCGACTGGCCCATCAGGTATGAAGAACTGGCACCCTGGTACAGTCATGCAGAAAAATTTGCCGGTATACAGGGTTCAAAACAGGGACTAGACGTGCTGCCCGATGGAGAATTTATGCCCGCAATGGAAATGAACGTGGTGGAAAAAGATGTGTCGGCCAAACTCAAAACCGCCTATAATGGCAAACGGCATATGTTCATTGGCCGCAGCGCAAATATTACACAACCGCACCACAACCGCACCAATTGCCAGTACCGCGACCGTTGCTGGCGTGGATGCCCCTTTGGCGGTTATTTCAGTACACAAAGTGCTACCCTGCCTGCAGCTGTTGCAACAGGAAACCTTACCCTGGAAGCAAACAAGATCGTAACAAAACTTAAATACGATAAAGATAAAAAAAGGGCCACCGGGGTGGAAGTGATAGATGCCGAAACAAACAAAACTTACGTATACGAAGCAAAAATTATTTTCGTATGCGCATCTGCATTCAACAGCGCATGGATATTAATGAACAGTGCCACCGATGTTTGGCCCGACGGGTTGGGGAGCAGCAGCGGAGAACTGGGGCATAATATCATGGACCATCATTTTCGTAACGGGGCAAGTGGCCGGGTAGAAGGATTTGATGATAAATATGAATTCGGCCGCAGGCCAACCGGCATTTATGTACCCCGGTTCAGGAATATATACGATGATAAGCGTGATTACATCCGCGGATTTGGATACCAGGGCGGCGCATACCGCGGCCGTGGAATGGATATAGCCGAATTCAGCATCGGGGCCGAACTTAAAGATGCCCTTAGCGAACCCGGAAGCTGGGGAATGGGCATTATGGCATTTGGAGAAATGCTTCCCTACCATGAAAACAAAATGACACTTGATAAAACAAGAAAGGATAAATGGGGCCTTCCGCTCCCGGCATTTGATGTGGAGATAAAAGAAAATGAAAAGAAAATGCGGAAAGACATGGAAGACGATGCAGCAGAAATGCTTACAAAAGCCGGCGTCAAAGATGTAAAAACCTACGATTATGGTTATCATGTAGGCATGGGCATTCATGAAATGGGTACCGCAAGGATGGGCCGCGATCCTAAATCAAGTGTACTGAACGGGCATAACCAGGTTTGGGATGCTCCCAATGTTTTTGTGACCGACGGCGCCTGCATGACGAGTGCATCCTGCGTAAATCCGTCACTTACGTATATGGCATTAACAGCACGTGCAGCCGATTTTGCTGTAAATGAATTAAAAAAAGGTAACTTATAATTGAAACGTAATTTAATAACCTGCATAATGCTGCAAACCCCGGGTAGAGAAAATTTGCGCATTTGCATATGACGTCATTGGCACATTTAAACTATTTATTATGAACAGAAGAGACCTCCTTAAACAAATAGCCCTGCTTACAGGCGGCGCTGTTATTGGCGGCGAATTATTTTTAACAGGTTGCAAAGCCGGTGCCAAAATGGATGCGGGCTTTACACCGGTTTACATTGCCATGCTCGATGAAGTGGGAGAAACCATCATACCTGCCACCGCCACACCGGGCGCCAAAGCAGCCCAGATCGGCGAGTTTATGAAAACAATGGTCACAGATTGTTATACAGCCGCCGAACAAACCGCATTTACAGAAGGCATTGTAAAACTGAATGACTCCTGTAAAAAAATGCATGGCAAAGATTTTGTTGAATGCACGCCCCAACAACGCAAAGACCTGCTTGTAAGCCTCGAAAAAGAAGCTAAAGATTTCAATGATAAGGTTAACAAAGAAAATGAAGCCGCCGCCAAACAGGACCCCAACAATCCAAACCTGGCAAGAAAACCGCTGCATTATTATACCATGATGAAACAGCTCACGCTGTTTGGATTTTTTACTTCCAAAACCGGCGCTACAGAAACGCTCAGGCATATTCCTGTTCCCGGTAAATATGATGGTGCTTTCCCGTATAAGAAAGGTGACAAGGCATGGGCGGAGTAGATTAAAACAGTTGACAAGTTGATAGAGCTGATAAAGGGGGAAACTCAATAAATTAAATTATAAGAAAAATGTTAAGCAGGAGAAATTTTTTAATAGGCAGCGGCATTACAGCAGCCGGCACATTGCTGGGGCTGGATGCATTTGCAGGCCCATTCTACAAAGACAAAATTGGTATACAACTTTTTACCCTGCGGGATGATATTCCCAAACTCGGACTGGCAGGCGTATTTAAAAAAATTGCCGCGGCCGGTTACAACAGTGTTGAAATGTTTGGCTTCGGCAGCACAGATGGCTTTTTTAAAAATAGTCCCAAAAAAGTGGCGGCCCTGCTTAAAAAATATGGTTTATCCTCGCCCAGTGGTCATTATATGCTCGACCTCTTTGGTAACGATGGGCAGCAAACCATCAATGCCGCAAAAATGCTCGGGCATAAATACATTGTAATTCCCTGGTTTCCGCCCGAGCAAAGAAGTTCGATTGAAGATTACAAAAGCATTGCCGAACGCATCAATAAGGCCGCAGCCCTTTGCAAAAAAAACAATATTAAACTGGCCTATCATAACCACGATTTTGAGTTTACCAAATATGAGGGCGGCGTAACCGGCTACGATATATTGATGAAGGAGTGCGGCAAAAACATTGATTTTGAACTCGACCTGTTCTGGGTTGATTTTGCCGGTGAAAATGCCATCGAACTTTTCAAAAAATATCCCGGCCGCTTTAAGATGTGGCATGTAAAAGACCGGAGCAAAACAAACCCGCAGGTAAATACAGAGGTTGGCAGCGGGTCCATCGACTATAAAAAAATATTTGCACAGGCCAAACTTTCGGGCCTTGAATATTTTTATGTGGAACAGGAAAATTTTGATATACCATCAGCCGAAAGCATCAAAAAAAGCAACCGGTATGTGAGGG
>JBATOU010000124.1:0-95415 GCA_049291115.1 Ferruginibacter sp. | reverse complement strand
GCATAAACACTTTTTTCGTTGCCCAGTTTTGGTTGGGTGTACCTTACCAGTACGCCCTGCACCAGCGCCACCAGCAGACCCACCACACCCAGCGAAATACCGATCATTTTCGGGCTCCAGCCAAATTTTTCAATCGAAAAATAACTCCAGTTGCTTTGTACCGAATGTGCGGCAAGATAGATGAGCACAAAAGCGCCCACGAGCCCGCCCAATTCGGGATGTTTTTTAAGTTCTACCAGCGATTTGCCGGGTATCATTGTTTGCCGGTTGAATTTCCTCCTGCTTTCTTTTGGCAGCGATTCGGGTAAAACAAAATAGCCATAGAGCCAGTTTAAAAAACTTAAACCTGCTGCAGCCATAAATGGCACCCTGGGCCCAAATGAACCCAGCAATCCGCCTATTACAGGCCCCAAAATGAAGCCAATGCCAAATGCAGCACCGATCATCCCAAAGTTTTTTGCATTGGTTTCGGGGGTGCTTACATCTGCTATATAGGCTGTGGCAGCCGTAACACTGGCCCCGGTTATACCCGAAAGAGCACGGCCTACAAAAAGCAGCCAGAGCGTGGGGGCAAAGGAAAGAAACAAATAATCTATGGCAGAACCCAGGAGTGCAAAAAGCAGTACAGGCCTTCGCCCGTATTTATCGCTAAGTGCCCCGAGTATGGGAGAAAACAGGAACTGCATGATAGCATAGGTAAAAGTAAGCCAGCCGCCATATGAAGAGGCTTCACTGATGCCGCCGCCACTCATTTCTTCAATAAGTTTCGGCATCACGGGTATGATAAGCCCCAGGCCTGTGATATCTATCAGCAGGGTGATAAAAATAAACCCGATCGCCGCTTTCCTGTTGTTAACCATACCTGTTCATTGATATGCAAAGATTGCATAATTGAAGAAAGTTTTCGGGGAAAAGAATTAAAAATCAGGGTGTAAAAACAATGGTGCCAATGTTCCTGGGGTGTTCTTTGCAGTGAAATTCAAGGGTTCCGTCTGCATCTTTCTTAAAACTGAAAGACCTGCCCGGATCTACCAGCACAGAATCGAAATACTGGTTGTTATGGGATATGATCTTGTGGGAAGTTGCGGTATTATTTACAAAGGTAATGGTGGTTCCGGCCACGGTGCTTAACCAGGCCGGGGAATATGTAGAGTCTTTTATATCAATATACTTTGCAGGAAGGTTGCCGCCGGGAATATCTGAAATGTCTTTTTCTTTTTTGCAGGAATACATAATTGTGAGCAAAATCGCCGCTAAAAGAAGAAAATACGCAGGTGTTTTTTTCATGATCTTTCTAAATACAATAAAATAGAGCTGTAATTTAGTAAAAATTCTGCTGGGTATATAATTATCTGCCTAAAAATGCTTTCCAAATCAATATCGCCAGGGTAAAATTTTAAAAAATATCTGAAGCCTTTGTTGCAAAGGCTCTTTGCCCCTCTCCCTTGGAGAGGGGTTGGGGTGAGGTAATTGAGGAACAGCAATGGTTTCAATGACTTTCCCTGACAATAATGTTTTTAAATTAACTTTGCCCGCATGCGAAATTATCTCGACGGGTTGAATGAAAGGCAGCGGGAAGCAGTGCTTCACAAAGATGGTCCTCTTATGATCATTGCCGGCGCAGGCAGCGGCAAAACCAAGGTATTAACCACCCGCATTGCCCACCTGATGGCAGCTCATGGGGTGGATGCCTTTCATATACTTGCCTTAACCTTTACCAACAAAGCTGCGGCAGAAATGAAAGAGCGTATTGAAAGATCGCTTGGAAATGCCGAAGCAAGAAATTTATACATTGGCACTTTTCACAGCGTTTTTGCCAGGATATTGCGGGCCGAAGCACCCAAGATCGGGTTTCCCAATAATTTTACCATTTACGATACCGATGATGCAAAAAGTGTGGTAAAAACCGTGATCAATGAAATGGAGCTCGATGATAAACAGTATAAACCCAATACGGTTTACAACCGTATTTCTGCAGCCAAGAATGCCCTGGTGGGCCCATCGGAATATATAAATGATTATATGCTGCAGCAGGAAGATGCACGGGCAAACCGCCCCATGCTGGGCCAGGTATACGATGCTTACACAAAACGCTGTTTTAAGAACGGTGCCATGGATTTTGACGACCTGCTTTTTAAAATGTACCTGCTGCTTAAAAACAATGCCGATTCATTAAGCAAGTACCAGCGAAAATTCAAATACATACTGATAGATGAGTACCAGGATACCAACCCCGCCCAGTACGAGATCATAAAATTACTGGGGGCCATGCACGAAAATGTTTGCGTGGTGGGCGATGATGCCCAGAGTATCTACAGCTTCCGTGGTGCCACTATCGAAAACATCCTGCAGTTTCAGAAAGATTACGACGATGTGGCCCTGGTAAAACTGGAACAAAACTACCGCAGCACAAAAAATATTTTACACGTGGCCAACGAGGTCATCAGCAATAACAAAGGCCAGATAGAGAAAAAGCTTTTTACCGACAACAGCGAGGGCGAAAAAATAAAGCTGGTGCGCACCATGACAGATAACGATGAAGGCAAAATGGTGGCAGATGCCATCCAGGAGCAAAAATTGCGTAACCACCTTTTCAATAAAGATTTTGCCATACTCTACCGCACCAATGCACAAAGCCGCAGTTTTGAAGAAGCGCTGCGCCGCATGGGCATTACCTACCGTATTTACGGGGGCATCAGTTTTTATCAGCGAAAAGAAGTAAAGGATTTTTTGGCTTACCTGCGAATTGTCGTCAACCCAAAAGACGAGGAGGCACTCAAGC
This sequence comes from Ferruginibacter sp., assembly GCA_049291115.1. Taxonomy (GTDB): domain Bacteria; phylum Bacteroidota; class Bacteroidia; order Chitinophagales; family Chitinophagaceae; genus Ferruginibacter. Next base: position 92,633 of record JBATOU010000124.1, on the reverse strand, counting down.
GTATCATCAATTATCCTGCACGGGGCATCGGAAAAACAACGGTGGATAAAGCGGTGCTGGCGGCCAATGAAAATAATATCAGCATGTGGGATGTGCTTTGCAATGCAGCCATATACGGGTTCCGCAGCGGCACGCTCGAAAGCATTGATAATTTTGTGACCAGCATTAAAATGTTCCAGAGCGAACTGGTTAAGAAGAATGCTTACGACCTGGCCATCATTGTTGGTAAAAGTACCGGTGTGGTAAAAGAATTGTTCAATGATAAGACCACCGAAGGCCTGCAGCGCTACGAAAACGTGCAGGAATTACTCAACTCTATCAAGGAATTTACAGAAACACCCATGAACGAAGAAGATGGCGAAGTGGGCGATAAAGGCCTCGGCGCATATCTTCAGCAGATCGTATTGCTCACCGATGCAGATGATGATAAAGAGAATGCAGATGCGGTAAAACTGATGACCATACATGCAGCAAAAGGACTCGAATTTCCGATGGTGTTTGTGGGCGGCTTGGAAGAAACACTGTTTCCCAATGCCATGTCAATCAATACCCGTGAAGAACTGGAAGAAGAACGGCGCCTGTTTTATGTGGCCATTACAAGGGCCAAGCACAGGCTGGTACTTAGTTATGCCAATGCACGCTACCGTTTTGGCCAGCTGCAGCAAAATGACCCCAGCCGTTTTTTAGATGAAGTGCCCGAGCAGTATTTAGACCGCAGTTATGCCGGCAGCAATGCCCGCAACAACAATAACAGCAGCAACTGGGGAAATGCATTCGACCGCATGAACAGGGGCTTTGGCGGAAACCAGTTTGCACAAAACCCGCCCCCCGAAAAAAAGAAAACCGTGTATGCCAGCTCTCCTGCACGTCCCCAAACAAAAGAACATATACCCACCGAAAATTTTACAGCCAGCGATACCAGTAAGTTACAGGCCGGCCAAAAAGTGGAACATCAAAAATTTGGATTTGGACAGGTGCTGAAAATGGAAGGTGCTTCACATAACCCCATTGCCACCATTCATTTTGAAAGCAACGGCGAAAAAAAGATCATGCTCAACTATGCCAAGTTGCGGATTGTGGAATAGGATTACCGCTGAAAGGCAGAGGAGCAGAGGTTTCGCAGCGTTTTTTCCCGGGCAAATGTTTCTGGATATCATTTACTCTTTTCTCTGCTGTAAAAAGTGAAATATTTATTGCTTCGAAAAACGGTGTATTTCTGTTGCCCCATCCAGCAAAAACTGGATGGCATAATTACCCGCCGGCAGGTTTGCAATATGAAGATGCCCTTTATTGATACCGGGTTTTGCACTGAGGCTGCTGGTAAAAACAATTTTACCCTGTATATCCATAATACTGGCCTGCATTTCTCCTTCCTTATCGGCATTAAAACTGAGGTTAAAATGCCCTTCTGCGCTTACCGGGTTAGGTGAAAGACTAAGAATTATTTTTTTTGCTGCAGCATTGTTTCGGTAAAGTTTTATGGGGGAGCGTTGTGTTTTTCCATCTATGTCAACAATGAGTAATTCATAGTATACAAATTTTTCATCCGCTGTTATATCATTATCTGTGTAACTGTAATTTTTTATTTCGGTTGAATTTCCTGCGGCAGGGATGCGCATGATCTCTGAAAAATTATTCCCTGTATTGCTTTTACGCAGTGAAAAATATTGGGTATTGGTTTCTGTTTCGGTTATCCATTTAATAACAGGTTTGTTTGAATTATCTGTTACTTCAAAAGACCGGAGCTTTACCGGGGCCGAGCCGGAGGCGGTAAAGGAAGCGGTCATAGCCAGGCCATGAATAGAACAGATATATTCATAACTGCCGGCTGCGGTTACAGTATAAGAATAAAGTAAACCTGGCGTGAGGCTGCTGTTGGATGCCCAGGGATTTGCACCTGCAGGAACGGAAGTGGAAGTGCTGTTGTGAAACCCACTTACAATATACCACTCAATTACATCGCCCACCACTACATTAAGGTTGGCCGGAGAAAATTGAAAATTAGAAACTTGTACCGGCCACACAGTGGCATTGGCAGAAAAATAACTAAAAATGCAAATTAGCCCCGAAAGTAAAATTCTCTTCATTAGTTGATAATTTATATTGTGTATACCCATATAAAGATAGGATAAACGGCAAAGGATTCTGGAAGGTTGCCCGGGCTTACGAAATCAGAAATTTAACAGCTGTAAGCCGTACGACGACCAGCTTAAAGCTGATATTTTGCAGATATTGAGTAAATTTGCCTGTAAAATTTAAGTTATGATAAAGACAGGTAATCCCGTCATCAGCATATATACCGAAATGACGCCCAATCCCGAAACAATGAAATTTGTGGCAAACAAATTGTTGTACCCGGGCAAGAGTATTGATTTTGCAGATGAGTCTGCCGCCAAACCATCGCCGTTGGCCCAGCAATTGTTTACATTTCCTTTTATAAAATCTGTTTTTATAGCCAGTAATTTTATCACGCTCACAAAAACATCAGAAACAGAAGACTGGCAGGATGTGATACCCGCCATCAGGCAGTTTTTAAAAGAATACCTGGAAGAAGGTAAACCGGTGGTAAATGAAGAGGAAGTGGAAGCCGCAAAACCTGCCAGCAGCAATGAACCCGCAGCAGGTGATGATGATGTGGTAAAACGCATCAAGGAGTTATTGGAAAATTATGTAAAACCCGCAGTAGAAATGGACGGAGGCGCCATCCAGTTTAAAAGTTACGAAAACGGTGTGGTAAACCTGGCCATGCAGGGAAGCTGCAGCGGATGCCCATCGAGTACCATTACCCTTAAAGCCGGTATCGAAGGGATGATGAAACGCATGATCCCCGAAGTGAAGGAAGTGGTGGCGGAAGCAGAATAATTCTTTTCTTGTTTAAATAAATTACGAACTGCCCCAGGGCAGTTTTTTTATTATCGGTATTATCTGGTTATCCCTTTAATTAATTTCTTAATTTCATCCTTACAACAACAAGCATGACCTTCCAGGAAATAGCAGCAACATTTTTAAAGAACATCAAAGAAACCCGCTGGCAGGAGTGGATAAGCACTATTACCCAAATAGCCAGTGTTTGGTATGCAAAGAAGAATAACGTGCTGGTATACCCAACCGGCATTATTGGTGTATTGCTGGCAGCGTATGTTTATTATTTTCTTGCACAACCGCCTTTGTACGCTGATGCCATACTCAATATTTATTATTTTATCATGAGTGTATACGGTTGGTACAATTGGGTGCAAAAAAAAGACGAGAGCCATCTTGCTTATCCCATCAGCTGGTGTAATAAAAAAGAATTATGGACCGGTATTGTTTTCTTTCTTGTATCATGGCTTGCTATTTACAGTTTACTCATTTCAATCACCGACAGCAATACGCCTGTGCTCGATTCACTTGTGTCATCGAGTGCCATTACTGCCATGTGGTGGATGGCCAAACGTAAAATAGAAAACTGGCTGGCATGGATATTCTCCAACATCGTGGCCATACCGCTTAATTTTTACAAGGGCTTTATGCTGTTTACACTCATGTATGTCATATTTTTGGCACTGGCCTGGATGGGTTATACCGAATGGAAAAAGAAAGCAGCAAATGGAGGTTAAAAAAATTGTTATAGTTGGTCCCGAAAGTACCGGCAAGAGCACGCTTTGCACACAGCTGGCTGCGCATTATAAAACCGTGTGGGCAAAAGAATATGCAAGGGAATATTTATTGGCTCATGCCAGCAATTATACTTTTTCTGACCTCGATAAAATTGCAGAAGGCCAGTTGGAGGAGGAAGAGGCGGCAATAAGGAAAGCAAAAGCAGGCTCCCCGGTTTTTATTGATACGGATATGTATGTGATAAAAGTGTGGAGCGAATTTGTTTTTAATAAATGCAATAACCGGGTACTCACCCGTATTGCCGAACGTAAATACGATCTTTACCTGCTTTGCAACACCGACCTGCCATGGGTAAAAGATGAATTGCGGGAATACCCCAACCTGCAAACCAGGGAAAAATTATTTCATTATTATAAAGACCTGCTCGTAAATCAGCATGTGCCATGGGCGGTCATAAGTGGAAATTACAGTGAGCGCTTGCAAATGGCAATAAATGCGGTGGATAAAATTCTCGGTTGATTTTTTTGCAAACGGTGGCCTGCTAAAGACCTTGCAGCATAATTTTTAAATACTCAAACTTTAAGCACTCCTTTTACCGGCTCTTTATTTTATGATCTCCTGCACATCTTCATCGCCTTCTAAATTATTCATTTGTCTCAAAATGGCACCGGAGCGGGCCTGTACATATTTGCTCAGCGGAACTACCGTGAATTTTTTAGGATTGGGTAAACTGGCGGCGATCATGGCTGCTTCCTGCCGGGTAAGGTCTTTGGCATTTTTGTTGAAATATTTTTTTGCGGCGGCCTGCACACCAAAAACACCCCGGCCCATTTCGGCTATATTAAGGTAACGGGCAAGTATGGTGCGTTTGGTCCAAATGGCTTCAATGGTTGCAGTAAAATAAACTTCCAGCCCCTTGCGGAAAAAGCCGCCACCCTGCCATAAAAAAATATTCTTGGCCGTTTGCTGGCTGATGGTACTTGCGCCACGCTGCTTCTCGGGGTGCCGTTTATTGTATTTCACCGCTTTTTTAATGGCCTTCAGGTCAAACCCATCGTGGTCGGGAAAGAGCTGGTCTTCTGCAGCAATTACGGCCAGTTTGATATTTGGCCCCATGTCGTCGTAAGAAATATAATCACGTTTTAGCCCGTTCAATTGAAGCAGGCTGCCAATTTGAGTTAACGTAATAAGCGGGTTAAATACAAACCCAACAAGGAGGTAAAAAAAAGAAGAGATATAGCAGATGAAAAAAATGTCTTTGATATAAACAGCCGCCTTGTGCAACCACGCAATATGCCTCAGCCAAAAATAGTAAACAAGCCCTATTACCAGTAAACCGGCGCAAACCAATAACACTTTTGTTTTAAGATTTTCCACCACAAACCCCTCCACCGAAAATTTCTGCACAATGAACCACAGAAAAAAAAGTACATGCAGTACAAAAATATAAAGGAATACTTTTTCAATTTTATTCCAGCTGCGCAGCAGTTTTTGTTTTGTCATATCAACAGGCTAATGCTTAATACCGGTGTACAACACACCTATAATGAGGGCCACACCAAATACAAGGTATAAGATGCCGGCCACTTTATTGAGCAAACGTATATTGTGGTCGTTTAGTTTATTTCTCAGCCTGCCTGCCAGGTATATTTTAAGCACATCTGCTGCCATTACCACGCCCAGGCAAACTACAAAAGTGGCCACCCGTTCCTTCACGTTATTGTCGAGGGTTTTTGTGGTAGCCGCAAACCAGAGCGCAATAACACCCGGGTTAAGCGTATTGATAAGGTAACCTGTTATAAAAAGTTTGGCATGCGTGGCACTGCCGATCTTTACGCCCTGGTCGAGTTCAGCCTTTGTTTTAAATTTTTTGAAAAAAAGATAATAAACACCCAATGCTATAAGAAGAATACCGCCTGCCCAGCCAATGATCATCCGGTAGCTGATCAATTTGCCAAGCAGCCCGCTGAACAGGTTGGCAGTGAGTATCCATAGTGTATCGCTGAGCCAAACACCCGCAATAAAATAAAAGGCACTCACAAGGCCGTAATTGATGCGGAGTTTAAGTATGGTAAATAAAACCGGCCCTACAGTAAATACCAAAGCCAATCCCAATAACAATCCTGAAATGATAGCTTCGGTCATTCACTAATTTTGCTTACAAGATAAAATTTATTTTTTACAGGCGTACCTGCTTTAAAAACTGTTCCCAGTCTTCCAGGATCTTTCCCTTAAGCACCCGGGGAAACTTATGCTGGCCGCCTTCTTTGCCTTTCGATCTCATGAATTCCATAAATACAGCTTCGGGCAGCACTTTTACACTGATGTCTTTCAATGCATGCTTGCGTTCCACTTCATAGTCATCGTTCAGTTTTTTGAGGTTTTCGTCGAGCTGTTTTGCCAGCAGGTTTTCATCCACGGTATCATCTGTGGCTACATACCATTCATGTGCAAAAAAGTTTCCGTGCGGCACGCCTGCTACCGTAAATTCCGGTATTGAAATATTGAACTGCTCCGATGCCAGTTCAATACCCTTGTTCATATTGTCTACACTCAGGTGCTCGCCCACCAGGCTTAAAAAATGTTTGGTGCGGCCTGTAATGATGATCTCGCTTCTTTCTTTATCTATGAGCCTCACCGTATCGCCAATGGCATAGCGCCAGGCCCCGGCATTGGTGCTGATGAGGATGGCATAATCCTTATTTTCCTCAATTTCGTGCAGCATGAATGCTTCAGGATTTTCCAGCATGTTTCCGTCGGCATCAAAATTGTTATCATCAAAAGGAACAAATTCAAAAAAGATATTGTTGTTGAGGGCCAGGTGCATGCCCTTGGCACCCTGCCTGTTTTGGTAAGCAAGAAAGCCTTCGCTGGCCAGGTAGGTTTCTATATAAGTGATTGGTTTGCCCAGCAATTTTTCAAAGCCCTTTTTGTAGGGTTCCATGGCCACACCGCCATGTACATAAAAAGCAAGGTTTGGCCATAGTTCATGAATGTTATTGAGCTTGTAACGTTCTATGATCTTTTCCATGCAAAGCTGCAGCCAGGCGGGTACGCCTACTATAAAGCCAATATCCCAATTTGGAGCATTTTCAATCACTTCTTCGAGCTTTCTTGACCAGTCTCTTTCTTTGGCGATTTTTTTTCCGGGCTTGTAAAGGCCAAGGCCCATAAACCAAAAGGGGATATTTTTTTGCTGGATGCCACTCAGGTCGCCGGCAAAATAAGTGGGCCCTTTTTGAAGCTGTGTGCTGCCACCAAGCATCAACCAGCCTTTGCCGATGGCACTTTTGGGCACATCTTCGTAGCGGGCCAGGCTCATCAGTTGTTTAACGCTGGTGATGGTATTGCTGCGGATGAGTTCTTTGGTAATAGGTATGTATTTGCTGGCCGCTTCGCTGGTGCCGCTGCTGAGGGCAAAATATTTTATTACACCGGGCCAGCATACATCGGGTATCCCTTCAAGTGTTTTGTGCCACCACTCGCTGTAAATTTTAGAATAATTATAAGTGGGCACCATCTGCTGGAATTTTTTTCCGGCATGACGTGCCAGCAGGATCTCATCAAATTTGTAGAGCTGTCCAAATTGGGTGAACTGGGCAGTTCGCAACAATTTTTTCAATACTTTCAGCTGTTGCCTGCGCACATCGCTTACCGGAAGGTTCAGGGCCCTTGCTATGGAAGCTGGTAATATGATGTCGAAAATGGCCATGAGGGATTTATTGCTGTCTGCAAATATAATTATTGGCAGCGAGCAAACCGCTTCTAAGTGATCTTAAGTTCCGGCTCATTGAATCTTTAGATCAGATTCATTTTCTATGTACATGGCAGCAGTACCGCTAAGATCGATCACTTTACCCTTTACACAAATGATCTTTCCTTTGAGCAACAGTTCAGGTTTATAGTTGAAGTTGATGATATGTTCTTTTTTAATGAACACGGTAAAAATCTGTTTTGGGAACTGCTTATCTAAATTCAGCAGTATATTTCCGCTGCGGCTGATACGTGCGCTTACAACAGTTCCGCAAACATTGATCTCATTATTCCGGTTCATCCATTCCTGCGCCACCAGGGTATTGAAGTGACCCCGGGGAAGTTTTTCCTGCTCAAGCGGTTCTGCATCTGCCGTACTGGTTTCCGGCAGCCAGGCGCTGGCATCGGCCTGGCTTTCGAGGAGTTCCTGTTCTGTTAAGGAAAGTTTTGAAAAGAAATTGAGCCCTGTTTGCTTTTCAATTTCGTTCACAGGAACTGCAAAGCTTTTGAGTGGTTTTTTGATGGCTTCATTTGGCATAATGAAACCAATGGCTTTTTTATTAGTGAGGTCCATCACCACTTTCCAATAGCGTTTTGGTATGCTCACTTTATTGATGCCCCGCTCAATTTTTGGAAGCCCATCTTCCAAAAAAGGCCCTGTTACCACATGCAGTTGCGAGGCCGGGTGCCGGTAAATATATCCCCGTATGGCATCTTCCAGCTCGCCCCAGCTGCCGCGGTTAAAATCTGCCAACTGCGGGCTCATATTGCTGTAGAAATAAGATTCTGATAATGCCTTTTTGCTCCACCTGAAATCTGCAGAAGGTGCCAGGTGGCCACGGTCGTAACCAAATGCATCATATTTATACGTGCTGTCGGGTTGTAAAAATTTTAAAAAATAATCTGCTTCCACAGCACTGCCGCTTTTGATAGCAGAATCGGGCCGGAAATCATTGGTGCGAAAAACCACGCCGTTGATCACATCCGGAATAATGATATGCGATACCCAGCGGGCCTGCTTGAATTTTGGCGAAAAACCCAGAACAATGGCGGCATGCTTTACCAGTTCATCGCCCGGTAAGATGCCCGGTAGCCCAACCTGCTCCAGGTCTTCCTGTATTTTTTCCAGCTTAAGCGTTTCTATGTTTTCCAAAAGCAGCAGCCTTTGTTTTTCGATCGATTCAAGCTGTGCTTTAGTGGAATTTATTTTTTGCGTAATGCTTTGCGCAATGCCGGCATAAGAAAACGCAATAAAAATAAGTACTGAAATAAATTTTACCATAGTTCCTAAATTGAATAGTGAAGATACATTTTAAAAGCCGATCAGCAGGTTGGATCAGCTGCTGATCATACTTTCTTCAGCTTCCATTTTCCCTTCCTGAAAAGCAGGTAAGCAGCAATAGCAATGGCTGTTTCTGCAATAGGGATGGCCATAAAAACACCCGTTGGCCCCAGGCCTGCAAATTTTGCCAGCATCCAGGCCAGCGGCACCTGGAAAAACCAGAATCCAAACAGGTTGATGATGGTGGGTGTTTTGGTATCGCCGGCCCCATTAAATGCATTGGCCATCACCATACCCATGCCGTAAAAGAAATTGCCAAGACTTACAATGCGGAGGGCCTGCACGGCGTATGCCGCCACTGCTGCATCTTTTGTAAAGAAAGAAATAATAAGCGGGGCAAAGATCAAAAATATGATGGCTACGCCTGTCATAAAAATCGCATTGTATTTTGCGGTTCGTATAACAGATAATGCGGCCCGCTCCGGTTTGCCGGCGCCAAGGTTCTGGCCTACCAATGTGGCCGCTGCATTACTCATACCCCAGGCAGGCAGAATAAAAAATATAAGTATCCTTATGGCGATCTGGTAACCCGCCGATGCTGTGCTGCCGCCTGTTTGCACCACCAGGCTGGCAAGAACGATCCAGCTTCCGGAACCAATCAAAAATTGCAGGGTGGCCGGCCAGGCAATATCAACCAGCGAACGGATGGTATCCCATTTCGGTTTTAGGTGTGCCCATACAAATTTTACCATACGCTTGCCGTTAAACAAGTGGTACAATTGATAACAAACGCCGATGCCCCTGCCAATAGTGGTGGCAAGTGCAGCACCTGTTAATCCAAGTGCAGGTATGGGTCCCAGGCCGCGGATGAGTATGGGGCATAAAATGATATTACAGATATTGGCCACCCAAAGGCTTTTCATGGCCATCATGGCATCTCCGGCTCCCCTGAATATGCCGTTGATCAAAAACAGCAGCATGATCACCAGGCTGCCGCTCATGAGTATCCGGGTATATATAGAACCCTGTGCAATTGCTTCGGGTTCGGCGCCCATTAATTTTAAAATTTCGGGTGCATATATGAAGCCGGGTATGCTTACAATAACGGTAATGAGTATGGCCACAAACATGGCCTGCATGCCGGCCTCCGATGCTGCTTCGGTATTTTTTTCGCCCACCCGGCGGGCCACCATGGCCGTGGCTGCCATGCTTGTACCAATGGCAAGTGAATAAACAATGGTGATAACCGATTCGGTAAGGCCTACAATGGATACTGCATTTTTGCCGAGATGGCCAACAAAATAAATATCTACAAGGGCAAAAACACTTTCCATCATCATTTCGAGCATCATGGGAATGGCCAGTAAAATAACAGCACGGCGGATGCTGCCGCTGGTATAATCCTGGTTTTCGCCATTGAGCGATTGCAGTACAAGAGAAAATAGTTTGGATATACGTTGAGTGAACGACATGAAATTCTTTTTTAAATGAATAGATCAGGAGTGGTTAGGCCGCTCCGTTAATAAAAAATGTTTTTGTGTACAACAAAAACAGGGATCAGAACTTCATATTCGTAAAATTGAGTGGGCAAAGATTTAAAAAAAATACTGAAATAAAAAAATCTTTATATGAATGGTTGCGCCCATGGTATACCCGGTGCCCGGAAATTCAATAATTTTATAAAAATACCGGGATGAAAAAATTAATAATAGTACGGCACGCTAAAAGCAGCTGGGCCAATTTAGGGCAAACAGATTATGAGCGCCCGTTAAATGAACGGGGGCAAAAAGATGCACCCGAAATGGCCCTGAGGCTGAAAAACAGGAAAATTACGATAGACCGCTTTGTAAGCAGCCCCGCAAAAAGGGCAAAGCAAACCTGCCGGGCATTTTGTAAACTGTATGAATGCGATAGCGGCCATATTTTATTTATCGAGAAGCTTTACCATGCGCCCAAAAATGTTTTTTATGAAGTGGTTGAGGCGCTGGATAATGCAGATGATACCGTGATCATCTTTTCGCATAACCCGGGCATCACCGATTTTGTAAACAGCCTTTGTAAAGATGTTTTTGTTGACAACATGCCTACCTGCAGTATCTTTGCTGTACAGGCAGATCTTGCCCAATGGACCGCATTTGAAAAAGCTGAAAAAACGTTTTTGTTTTTTGATTACCCTAAAAACCCGCAGGAACCTTTATGAAATTATCTTTCGTGCTACTATGTTGTATGCTGTTTGGGTTAGTTGCCCCGGCCCAGTATAATGAACTTATTATTTTAAAAAACGGCGATACCCTTAAGGGTGACATTACTTACCGCAATAATTTTTTTAAAATTATTACCGCAGACGGTGAAATTGCTTACCACGCATCTGCAGTTAATAATGTAAATTTTTCAAAGTTTAAAGGGCGGGTTATTTTTTATAAACTCTATACGCATAATGCCAATCTGCAGGATATCGCTGCTTTTAATTATGAAAGTGTTTACATAGACACCACTCTTTTTCTGACAGAAATCTACCACACTAAAAAAATGAACCTGTACTCGGCTAAGGATTCCTATAAAACGGACTATTACTTTGTAGAAAAACCCGCTGATACTATTCCTACCCAGCTGCGGGTTTCATTCTGGGTTAAAACAGTTGATCCTAATGAGCAAAGGATTCTCAAGAATAACGATTATGTAAGAACATCGCTTATGCAGGAAAAAATTTATGTTGGCCAGCTCAGGATTTTAATGTCTGATTGCAGTAATATTAGTAATAATGAATTTGAAGCGCTGGATTACCGGAGCTATAAATTTAAAAGTATTATTAAAGCATATAACAAAAAATGCCTGTGACCGCACAGAATAAACCATCCTAAACGTCTCCTCATTTTCCGGCTTCCTTATTTTCCAGGTCAAGTACACTTTTTATTTGCTTATCAATATTCAAAAATTGCAGCAGCACCCAGGCCAACGCAATAAAAACTGCAAATGCCAAAACCGAAGTTTGCCAACTGAAAATTGCCCTGGTGGGGCCTATTAGGGCCGCAAATGTCATTTGCCCGAGATTGGCAATTGTCATGTATAATGTAAACTGGCTTGCCGAAACTTTTTTCCAGCAGCATTGCATGGTAATGGTAAAAGCCTGCCCCTGGTCTTATTGGTAGAAGACAATGCCGATGTGGTAGCCTATACAGCCAGTTGTTTGCCGATTATAAACTATCTGTTGGTAAAGATGGCCGGGAAGGACTTGATATTGCAGTAAACCTGGTTCCTGATCTCATTATTACCGACGTAATGATGCCGTTTGTAGATGGCTTTGAAATGTGCCGCCGCCTAAGGCTCGATGAGCGCAGCAGCCATATACCCATCATCATGCTTACGGCAAAGGCCGATATTCAAAGTAAACTCGAAGGCATTGAAAAAGGTGCCGATGTTTATTTAGAAAAGCCCTTTCATAAAGAGGAACTCCTGCTGCGCATTAAAAAATTACTGGAACTCCGTAAAAATTTGCAGCAATATTACAGCAGGCAAATAGGTATAGCAGGTAATACAGAAGCCATTTCAGGCCCCGAAGCAGAACCCATTGCAGCAGAAAAAACCGAACATGCATTTGTAAAAAAAGTGAGGGAAATTGTAGAGGCTAATTTTATCAATTACGAATTCAGCGTGGAACAGTTATGTAAATTGATTTTTATGAGCCATTCACAACTGCACCGCAAACTCGAAGCGCTTACAGGTTGTTCACCCAATAAGTTCATTCGTATCATACGCTTAAACAAGGCCAAAGAATCATTGGCCAACCCTGCTTTAAGTATTGCCGGCATTGCGTTAGATTGCGGTTATAACGACCCGGGTTATTTTACAAGAGTGTTTAAACAGGGGATGGGGCTAGCGCCAAAGGAATGGCGGATGCGTAATAATGAAGGAGTTCAATAAAAATACTCCGCCTTATATGGGTACCTGATGCGGTACATATCCCGTACTTTGTTAAGTATGGTTTGCCTTAACCCATCAATATTGCTGCGTTCGGTGGCCGATACAAATACGCAGTTACCACCGGTTTCCTGCTGCCAGCGTTCACGAAGATCACGCAAAATATCCTGCTTGACATCTTCTTCCAGCCATTCGTCGAACACCTGTGCTTCGTATTTATCCATCTTGTTAAAAACGGTGATGGTGGGTTTGTCTTTACTGCCCAGCTCTGCCAGTGTTTTATTCACCACGTCGAGTTGTTCTTCATATTGGGGGTGAGAAATATCCACTACATGCAGCAGCACATCGGCTTCCCGAACTTCATCAAGCGTGCTTTTAAAACTTTCCACCAAATGGTGCGGCAGTTTGCGTATGAACCCAACCGTATCGCTCAGTAAAAAAGGGGTTTGTTCAAACACCAGTTTCCTGGTGGTGGTATCCAGCGTGGCAAATAATTTATTTTCTGCAAACACCTCACTCTTACTCAACAAGGTCATAAGGGTGGATTTACCCACGTTTGTATAACCTACCAACGCAACCCTTATGAATTCGCCGCGTTCTTTTCGTTGGGTAAAAGCCTGTTTGTCTATTTCTGCCAGGCGTTTTCGGAGTAAACTTATTTTATCTTTTACCAGCCTGCGGTCTGTTTCAATTTCTGTTTCGCCGGGTCCGCGGGTGCCAACACCGCCTCCCTGCCTTTCCAGGTGCTTCCACATGCCGCGGAGGCGGGGCAAAATGTACTGGTACTGTGCCAGCTCCACCTGGGTTTTGGCCTGGGCAGTTTTGGCACGGGTGGCAAAAATATCAAGTATCAGGTCGCTGCGGTCAATCGTTTTTACCCCCAGTTCTTTTTCAATATTCTGAATTTGAGAACCGGTGAGTTCATCATCAAATATTACCAGGCCAATATTGCCTTTGAGCAGGATATAATTTTTTATTTCTTCCAGCTTTCCTTTACCAACGAAGGTTCTCGAATCGGGATGCTGCATTTTTTGCATGAATCTTTTTTGGGCGATGACGCCGGCGGTTTCGGCCAAAAATGCCAGCTCGTCCATGTATTCGGTTGCCTGAAGTTCTGTCTGGTCTTTTTGTACAAGTCCAACCAGTATGGCATTTTCCTCCTGCCTGGTTATTTTCTTTTTTTCTATCATTGGTTATACAAATATATCCATAAACAAGAAAGCGTCCCGATTTGACCGGAACGCTTCTGTAAATCTCTTTGTTTTATTTATTTACGGCCTGGGAAGAATTTTCTGTCCATTTTTTCATGCCATCGCAGTTCCTGTATTCCTGGTCTACTTTTATATAGTAGGTTGTGATCCTTTTGCGGAACCAGGTTTCAATGGCCTCTTCCTTTTTTTCTTCGAGTGCCCTTGCAGCGATCTTGCTGTAATCGTCTTTCATATTTTCACGGTGCGGGGCTGTTTGCGTTTTCAGGTACACGATGCGGATCCCTCTTTTTCCACGCTCATCGGTAAATTCTGTTGGCTGCGAAAATTCGCCCAGTTTCAGCTTTTGATACACGGGTAGCATTTCTTTATCGAGCTGGTCAATGGTAAGAAAGCTGCCATCGGGTCCCTGCATCATTCCCCCGGTAAATTTGCTCGATGGATCATCACTGTATTTGTCTACGGCCGTACCAAAATCCATGGTGCCGGCAATCAGTTTTGCCCTTACAGAATCAAGTTTAGAAAAACCGCCTCTCATTTCCACATCGGTTACCTGCGGGATCTTGAGTATATGCCTTACAACGGCATCATCGCCGGCCCGGCTCACCATTTGTATGATATGATAACCAAATCTTGATTTGAACGGATTTGACACCTGCCCTTCTTTCATGGAAAAGCCTTTTGCCATCCAGGTGGGATCCATATCTTTTTGAGAACGGTTGATCTCGTATTGTCCGCCGTTTTGTTTTACGCCGGGATCTTCTGAATAAAGCATGGCCAGTGAACGGAAATCTTTGCCGGCTTCTATCTGCTTTTTGAGATCCTGTAATTGCTGAACAGCATATTCTTCTGCATCGCGGCTGGCTTTTGGATAAATTACGATCTGGCCTATTTCCACTTCCGTTTCATAATATTTAAGACTGTCGGCAGGAATTTTATCGAAATAGGTTTTTACCTCGTTGGGGGTTATTTTAATATTACCCACCACTTTATCCCTCATGGCGGCGGCCATTTTCTGATCCCTGATAGCGGCCCGCATATCATCCTTAAGTTCGTATACCGATTTGCCGGCCACCCGCTCCAGTTCATCTTTACTGCCATAGGCACCAATATAATACCGGATGCGGTTATCAATATCTGTTTCCACTTCTTCATCGGTAACCGGGATGGAATCTTTTTCGGCCTGCAGCACCAAAGCTTTGATGCCCATCATTTGTTCAAGAGTGAGGCAGCGGGCTTCGGGCGGAAGTTCTATGCCCTGGCGCTGCATATCGAGCAGGCTGTTGTCTATATCGCTTTTGAGGATGATCTTATCGCCCACAACGGCCACGATCTTATCGGCCAGTACTTTCTGCTGTGGCTGCGCAAAAGAAAAAAGGGAGACTGTGGTTAAGATAACAAACAGTAAAAATTTCATTTTCATTCAAAATCATTTATCAATAGTCTTCAAAAATAAGGCGGGATAAGGGTTTGAACGGCATTAGCCATTCATTTAACAAATATTTGGATGGGTAAAAGCTGATTTTGTTTTTTAAGAGCCGCTGCCGGGGTTTTAACCACCGGCAGGGCTTTACAACTTTTCGGGCTTTATAATGTGCGCTTCACTTCCACTTCTTCAAATGCTTCCACTATATCGCCTACTTTAATATCGTTATAATTCCTGATCACCAGTCCGCATTCCATACTGGAAGTAACTTCTTTTGCATCGTCTTTAAAGCGTTTAAGACTGGCCAGTTCGCCTGTAAAGATCACAATGCCGTCACGTACGAGTCGAATGCGGTTGTTCCTCGCAATTTTTCCGTCGAGTACAAAACAGCCGGCCACGGTGGCTTTATCAAAGCGGTAAGTTTCCCTGATCTCCACATTACCCAGTATCTTTTCTTCCACAGTCGGTTCAAGCATACCTTCCATGGCACTCTTGATCTCTTCAATGGCGTTATAGATGATAGAGTAAAGCTTTATCTCAATGCTTTCGTTTTCGGCAAGGCGTGCAGCCTGTATACTTGGCCTTACGTTAAAGCCGATAATGATGGCATCGGATGCATTTGCCAGGGTAACATCACTCTCTGTAATGGCACCCACGGCTTTATGGATCACTTTTATTACAATTTCTTCGGTACTCAGTTTCTGCAATGAATCGCTGAGGGCTTCCACAGAACCGTCCACATCACCCTTGATGATGATATTAAGTTCCTTGAAGTTTCCAAGTGCCAGCCTGCGGCCGATCTCATCGAGTGTAATATGCTTGCGTGCACGCATACCCTGCTCACGCAATATCTGTCCGCGTTTGTAAGCAGTTTCGCGGGCATCTGCCTCATCTTCAAATACCTTGAATGTTTCTCCCGCCTGTGGGGCACCGTTAAGGCCAAGTATCAGCACAGGGGTGGAGGGATCCGCTTCTTCAATACGTTGCTGGCGTTCGTTGTACATGGCTTTTACCTTGCCAAAATACTGCCCGCTCACGATCATATCGCCCTGCTTCAATGTTCCGTTTTGTACCAGGATAGTGGCCACATAACCACGGCCTTTATCGAGCGATGCTTCAATAACGGTACCGTTTGCGTTCTTTTCGGGATTTGCTTTGAGCTCGAGCATATCTGTTTCGAGCAATATTTTTTCGAGAAGCAGGTCAACATTCAATCCCTTTTTGGCGCTTATTTCCTGGCTTTGAAACTTACCACCCCAGCTTTCCACCAGTATATTCATGCCTGCCAGTTGTTCTTTTATCTTTTCGGGATTGGCACCGTCCTTATCAATTTTGTTGATGGCAAAGATCATGGGAACATTTGCCGCCTGTGCATGCGAAATCGCTTCTTTTGTTTGCGGCATCACGGCATCATCTGCAGCTACTACTATCACTGCAATATCGGTAACCTTGGCACCCCGAGCACGCATGGCCGTAAAAGCTTCGTGACCCGGCGTATCAAGAAAGGTGATGGAGCGGCCGTCTTTTGTCATCACTTCATAAGCACCAATGTGCTGGGTGATACCACCCGCTTCGCCAGCAATGACGTTTGTATGCCTGATATAATCGAGCAATGATGTTTTACCATGATCTACGTGACCCATAATGGTAACAATGGGGGCACGTGGTTTCAGGTCTTCCGGTTCATCCTCATCGTCGTCATCTTCCATTTCATGGGCATCTTCCACGCCAATGAATTCCACCTCATAATCAAATTCGCTTGCCACGAGTTCAATTACGTCGGCCTCCAGGCGCTGGTTAATAGATACCATGATGCCAAGGCTCATACATTTGCTGATGATGTCGGCAAAACTTACATCCATTAAACCTGCCAGTTCGCTTACGCTGATGAACTCGGTCACCTGCAGTTTATTTCCTTCCAAAGCGCCGTCGGCTGCATGTTCTGCTGCTTCCTCACGCTTGGCTTTACGGTATTTTGCTTTCAGGCTCTTGCCACGGCCACCAGAGCCGGCAAGTTTTGCCTGGGTTTGTTTAAGTTTTTCCTGAATTTCTTTTGCGTCAATAACCTTGTCTTCTCTTTTGGCAGGACCAGATCCTCCACGATGCGGTGCGCCTCCATGCCTGTTTGCGCCGCCGCCGGCACGGTGTTGTCCACCACCGCCGCCATGTTGGCCGGGCCTGTGATCGCCGCCACGGTTATCGGGTTGCGCGGGCATACCTTTTTTCTGTATGGGTATACGCTTACGCTTTTTATCATCATCCCTTTTAGGGCGTGTATCCGTTTCAACAGGTAAATCTATCTTACCCATGATCTTGGGCCCGGTAAGTTTTGCTGCCTGTATATTTTCAATAATGGGTGGGGCCGGGGGTGCATCGGGCACTACGGGAGCTTCTGCCACGGGTTCTGCCTTTGCGGGTTCCTCAGCTTCTTTCTTTTTCTTTGTTTTTTTCTCTTCCTGTACAGGAGGGGCCACAGGTGCTTCCTCTTTTTTCTTTGCAGATTTTTTTGGACGGGTGGATGAGTCTATCGCATCCAGGTCGATCTTATCCAAAACCTTGGGAGCTTCCAGTTCGGGGGCCTCTATTTTAGACAGAGCTGCCTCTTCTTTTTCTTTAACCGGGGGCGCTGTTTGCGGCTCGGCCGCAACGGGGACAGGTTCTTCTTTTTTTGTTTCTTTTTTTGCTTTCTCTTCTTTCTTTTTAATAGAAAGATCTTCTTCGTCTTTTTTCTTCTTGGCATCTGCGCCTTTGGGAAGGTCTATCTGTTCAGCTTTTTGCTTAGCCACTTTATCCTGCTGGAACTCTGCCTGCAGCACACGGTACATCTCTTCTGTAAGCTTTGATGTGGGCTTCAGATCGTCTGCGCTGAAATTTTTAGACACAAGAAAGTCTATAAGGGTATGACTACCGATGTTAAACTCCTTGGCCGCTGCCATTAACCTGGGTGTGTTTACTTCTGCCATTCTATGTTTTATGGTTTGTCCTGTGAACCTGATAACAGGCGGCCCTTTTGTTGTTTACGTTCACTGGACGTAGCCGCCTGCTATATAACTAAGGTATTCACCTGTTATTCTTTTTCAAATTCTGCCTGTAATATCCTGCGTACATCTGCAATGGTCTCTTTTTCCAGGTCTGTTCTGCGCTCCAGTTCTTCAGGTGTAAGGTCAAGTACAGAACGTGCTGTATCGCAACCCACCCGCTTAAGTTCATCTATCACCCAGCTTTCTATCTCATCTGCAAATTCATCCAGGTCAATATCGTAATCGTCGTCTTCCCCTTCATTATCGCGGAATACGTTTATTTCATATTCTGTAAGTTCCTGTGCCAGTTTGATGTTTACACCACGGCGGCCAATGGCCAGGCTTACCTGGTCGGGCTTCAGTGATACGTTGGCCACTTTATTTTCCTGGTCAAGGTCCATACTGGTGATCTTTGCGGGTGTAAGCGAACGCTGTATCAGCAACTGGATATTGCTGGTATAATTGATCACATCAATATTTTCGTTCTTAAGCTCCCGTACAATACCGTGAATACGGCTTCCCTTCATACCTACGCAGGCACCCACGGGATCAATACGGTCGTCGTAGCTTTCCACGGCCACTTTAGCCCTTTCTCCGGGGTCGCGAACAATCTTCTTAACCACAATAAGGCCATCAAATATTTCAGGAACTTCAATTTCGAGTAATTTTTCAAGAAAGAGCGGGCTGGTGCGGCTTAAAATGATAACAGCCTGGCTGTTTTTGAGTTCCACTTTTTTTACCACTGCACGGATAGTTTCTCCTTTTTTGAAATAATCTGAAGGGATCTGCTCCGATTTTGGCAGCAGCATTTCATTGCCGTCTTCATCAAGGATCAATACTTCTTTTTTCCAAACCTGGTAAACTTCCCCGCTTACGATCTCGCCGATACGGTCTTCGTATTTTTTTATCAGGATGTTTTTCTTGAGGTCGTTGATGCGGGCAGCCAGCGTTTGTTTTCCGGCAAGGATGGCCCTGCGGCCAAATTCCTTCTGTATGTCCACTTCTTCATAAAGCTCTTCGCCCACCTGGTAATCGGGTTCTATCTTGATGGCGTCTTTATATTCAATTTCTGTAAGTGTATTATAAAGATCGTCGTCATCCACGATGGTGCGCCGGCGGAAAATTTCGAGGTCACCTTTCTGGTCGTTTACAATTACGTCAAAATTTTCGTCGCTTCCATACTTCTTACGTATAAGCGTCTTAAAAACATCTTCCATCACTTTCATCAGCGTGGGGCGGTCGATGTTTTCCGCATCTTTAAACTCCTGGAATGATTCAATTAGGTTTATACTTGCCATAATCCTCGCCGGCCTCGTCCTGGTTGCTGCCAGGATTCCCCCGCCGGCATGGGGGGATTGGTTATAAATGGTTAAAATTTGATCTGCACCTTTGTTTCTTTGATATCCGGAAAAGGTACCTGCAGCTGCTTTATTTCAGCCTTTTTTCCCTTGCCCTCGGTGTATTCAAGCGTAATTTCATTTTCCGACACAAGCGTAAGTTTTCCTTCCTTTTTAGTGCCGTCGTTTAAAACCACTTCTACATTTCGCCCGGTATTTTTAATATACTGCCGGTGCAGCTTCAGTGGTTCGCCGATACCCGGGCTGGATACTTCCAGCGAAAAATCTCCATCGGGGTAAAGCGCTGCTTCTTCCATGCTTTTGTACAGGGCCCGGTTTATTTTGATGCATTTTTCAATGCCCAGGCCAGCGTCTGCATCCAGGAATATTTTAAAGTTATTGGTGGGCTTTATGCGCATATCCACCAAAAAAATATCGTCTGTCAGCAGGGGCTGCAGCAGGTTTTTAATTGTATCTAAAACGTTATCAGTACTCATTTCCGGATAAAACAGAAGGGAACGACCCCGTTCCCTTCTTCGATTCTTTTTTCCTGCTGCAAATATACGGTGGTAAAATGGATTTGCCAAAAACAATGGAGAAAACCGGGGTGAAAAAAGACTAAAAGCCTTAAATACACGAAATCAAAGCCAACGGGCAATATTTAACAGGTTTAAATGTGGCTGTGTATTATTTTTGTGTTATGATCAAGACCTTGTTAATTATCCTGCTGCTTTACATTGGCTATAAATTTGTTTTTGGCTTTGTAATCCCCATGTTTAATGCCACCCGGCAAATGCGTAACCAGGTAAGCGAAATGACCCGCCGCATGCAGGAGCAGCAGCAAAGGCAGGAAGTAGAACAAAACCAGCCAAAACAATCATCGAAGCCGGCTTCGGAGGATTATATTGATTACGAAGAGCTGAAATAGTATTGTAATATAGTATGCTTAACCCACCCTGGTTTTAAGCCTGGTTTTTCATTTAAAAACTGCTGTAACTTCGACCCATGCAATTGTACAGGGAAAAACTCAACGCCCAGTTCAGGGAAACTTATCAAAACCTCAACCCCCAGCAGCGCATCGCCGTAGATACCATTGAAGGCCCGGTGATGGTGATTGCCGGCCCGGGAACGGGAAAAACCCAGATACTTGCTGCCCGCATTGGTAAGATCTTACTTGAAACCGATGCCCTGCCCGAAAATATCCTCTGCCTTACTTATACCGATGCAGGTGCCATTGCCATGCGGCGCAGGCTGCAGCAGTTCATTGGTCCCGATGCCTACAAAGTGAACATCTATACTTTTCATGCCTTTTGCAATGATGTGATACAGGATAACCTTGCACTGTTTGAAAAAACATCGCTTGATGCCATTTCCGAGCTTGAAAGGATTCAGTTATTTAAAAACCTGATCGATCATTTCCCCAAAAACCACCCGCTTAAAAGATACCGCGGCGACGTGTATTATGAAGTGAATAACCTGGGCAATCTTTTCTCCACTATGAAAAGGGAAGGCTGGTCGCCGGACCTGCTGAACCAGAAAATTGACGAATACATCAAAGCCCTTCCGCTTAACGAAGACTTCATCTATAAAAAAAAATATAAACAGTTCAATGCCGGCGACCTGAAACAGGAAAAGCTGGAAGATGAAAGAGAAAAAATGGAAAAGCTGAGGGCGGCCGTCAATGAGTTTGATAATTATCAAAACCTCATGCGCCGCCAGAACCGCTACGATTTTGATGATATGATCAATTGGGTGATAAAGGCTTTTGAAGAAAACACCAACCTGCTGGCAGCTTACCAGGAAAAATTTCAATACATACTTGTAGATGAATTCCAGGATACCAGCGGCACACAAAATAAAATTGTGCAGTTGCTGATCAGTTTTTGGGACAAGCCCAATGTATTTGTAGTGGGCGACGACGACCAGAGCATTTACCGCTTCCAGGGCGCCAATGTTGAAAACATGCTCAATTTTGCCAATAATTATACCGCACAATTAAAAACAGTTGTACTTACCAATAATTACCGGAGCACACAGCCAATCCTGGATATTTCTAAAACCATCATCGATAAAAACGACGACCGGCTGGTAAAACAATTACCCGGGCTCAGCAAAGAACTTGTTGCCTCTAATGAAAAAATAAACAGCCTTACCCATCCGCCTGCCATTTTTGAATATAACACGGTGGCCGATGAAATGATTGGCATTACGCTTAGAATTCAGGAACTGGTTAAAATGGGTACAGAGCCGGGCAAAATTGGTGTTATTTATAAAGAGAACAAATATGGAGAAGAACTGGGCGCTTACCTGCGCCAGGTTAAAGTGCCTGTTTACAGCAAGAGAAGTATAAACATACTGCAACAACCTTTTGCCAGGAAAATATTGCAGATCCTGCGCTGGTTAAATGCCGAGCACGATATTCCGTATGGCGGCGATGAAATGCTGTTTGAAATAATGCATTTCGATTTTTATACCATACCCCCGATCGACATTGCAAAGCTTACCGTGGAAATGAATGCAAAGCGCAACAACGGGGATCAAATATCGCTGCGCCGGTTGTTATCAGACAAGGCCAATGCCAAACCTAAGGACCTGTTTGATACCGGCATCAACCAAAAGCTGAAAAATATTTCTGTTGTACTGGAACAACTGGTGGCCGATGTGCCCAATGTTTCGCTTCAGCAGTTGCTCGACAATATCATTAAGCATGCAGGGGTGCTGCGTTATATCATGCAGGCCGATGATAAGATCATGCTCATGCAGTTGCTTAGCGGCCTGTTCGATTTTGTAAAAGAAGAAACAGCCCGCGATCCCTTACTCAACCTGAAAGGGTTTATACAGGTGATCGACCTTATGGAAAAAGAAAATGTGGTGCTGCCTATGCTGCAGGTGACCGGGAGCGATAAAGCGGTAAACCTGCTCACGGCACATGGAAGTAAGGGACTGGAATTTGAACATGTTTTTTTTGCAGGATGTAATGCTTCCAACTGGGAAAAGAAAAGAAAACCGGGTGGGGGATACAAAATGCCCGATAATATTTTCAGTACCAGTTCGGCAGGCGAAACAGGCATGGAGGCAGAATTGCGCCGCTTGTTTTATGTGGCACTCACCCGGGCCGAAAAACACCTGCATATCAGCTATGCCAAATACCGGAACGATGGAAAGGAACTGGAGCCAAGTATGTTTCTTGCAGAGATACAGCACAAGCATCCAATAAAAACAGAAACAGGTGAAATAGGAGAAGAAGAGAAATTTAATTTCCGTGTACTGCAGTTTACCGCACAGGCACCCGAAATTGAGCATGCAGAAGATGATTTTATAGATGGGCTGCTGGCTAAGTTTGTAATGAATGTAACGGCGCTCAATAATTACCTTAAATGCCCGCTTCAGTTTTATTACAACAACCTGCTGCGCATCCCTTCCGGCAAAAACGAGGCCACGGCATTTGGAAGTGCCGTGCACCACGCACTCGAAAATCTCTTCAGGAACGTAATGATAAGCAACAGTTTTCATGGAAGTGAAAAAGTGCTGGAAGATTTTAAATGGTACATGCAGCGTCACAGGGAACTCTTTACCAAAGAATCTTTCAACAGGAGGATGGAACAGGGTGCCATCATTATACCCGAATATTATAATAAGTATATAGGCACCTGGAATAAGATCGTTACCGTGGAACGCAATATCCGCGGCGTTGTGTTAAATGGCGTGCCGTTGAAAGGAAAGCTGGACAAGCTGGAGTTTGATGGAAAGGATGTGAACGTAGTGGATTATAAAACCGGTGATATTGATAAGGCAAAAGATAAACTGCAGCCACCATCCGAAAAGCAGCCCGGTGGGGGCGATTACTGGCGCCAGGCGGTTTTTTATAAATTGCTCCTCGATAATTATGAACAAAAAGACTGGCGGGTGGTAAGTACAGAATTTGATTTTGTAGAGCCCGACAAGAAGAAAAATTTTAGAAAAGAAAAGATCGTAATTACGCCGCAGGATACCGAAACGGTGAAGCAGCAGATCAAAACGGTTTGGGACAAGGTTCAGCATAAAGACTTTTATACCGGCTGCGGAAAGGAAGATTGTGAGTGGTGCAATTTTGTAAAAGACAATAAGCTGGCAGTTGAACTGCACCCGGTTGAAGAAGAATAAAAAAATAAAGAAAATGGATTTTGACATGCCACCGCTAAGGGTGGCATTTTTATTTGCGGGTGTTCCTTTTTGCAGGTTCAGCGGTAAAGTTTGCAGGTTCGGCATTATTCGTTGTTTCAACATTGAAAAAATATTCAACTTAGTATTGTAAATATGAAACAGGGTTCATGTTACACGCCAACCACCAATAAAGTTTAAACCGTTCCTTTTTATTATTAACAGCTTAAAACAATTCTTATGAAGAACACGTTCGTCTTCGTGCTGCTACTCTTATGCCTGTCACGTGCCACTGCACAAACTTTCGGGGATGCTGTTCAGGCATCACATGAAGGGAAGTATTATAAGGCGGAGGCTGGTTTTAAAGCCCTGCTTTCGAAAGACAAAAATAATATTGAGGTATTGCTGGCAAGCGGATTTAATTATGCCTGGAACAGGGAGTATGGGTCTGCCAAAGAGCGTTTTCAGCAGGTGCTGAAACTGAAGCCGGGCCATGCAGATGCGGTAAAAGGGATGGCTTATGTGTATCTCTATAGTGAAAGCTACACAAAAGCTGCCGCCGCCTTTCAAAACCTGGTAAATGCAAATCCGTCTTCGCAGGAGTATCGTATGGCGCTTGCACTGGCTTATATGAACCTGCAAAAAAAAGGAAAGGCAATGGATCAGTTCAGAAAAATTCTGGAACTGAACCCGGGCAATGAAGAGGCAAAAAAATATATCAGCAATATTATGTCTGGCAGATCTGTTGCCGAACTCATGGCGCTTGCCGGCAATACACTTGTAGAGGGCCAAAGCAAGTTTGGACTGAGGCAGGTACAGCTTGGCTTTTATATCAATTCCGAAAACATGGTATACCTCCGTTATGACAATGCGCTTTCGCTGGATAATTATTTTTTACTGCAGTCGAACGAAAAGACCAGGGGTTATTTTGGCGGTTTTTACAGCCGCTGGCAGCAGCGCATCGGGTCAAAATTTGAATATGGAAGCCGCAGCCTTCCGGATAATAAAGCCCAAAATATTTTTCAAACAGAGCAACTTGTTTTTCTGCCAAAAAATTATGTAGTAAAACTGGGCGGTTCTTATGTAAGTACCACCGGGCAGCCTGGCGAATGGATGATGATGGCGGGCGTTTCGGCACCTGTAGGATCAAGGATCAGGATCGAGCCCAATTATTATTTTATTCAGCGTGCTGCAAAAGAACAACGGCTGCTGCTTTCGGCCAAATACAATTTCAATGCTTATACCGATGCAGGGTTGGGTGTGTATACTGGCAGGGAAAGGGAGGCTAAGAAAAATATCGATAATAAAATTTATGGCATTTATGCATACGGCAATTTCCCCATAGCAGGGCCGCTTTACGGCACCGCCAATGCCCGCTACGAAAAAGACGCAACCGGACAGCATGTATTTATTGCAGCAGCCGGTATTAAAATATCCTTCAGTAAAAACGGCTTTAAAATTCAAAACTAATTTTATGAACACCAAACCTTACCTGAGTGTTCTGCTTCCACGGGCAGAAAAGAACACACTTATACCCAAAGAGACGGGTACCGATAAAATACAAGTTAAAAAACAGTCTATTGTTAAAGAACCTAAAGCAACACTCTACCTGTTTGTATTTGCATCGTGGTTGCTTTGCCTGGCCTGGTTTGAACCGCGGCTGCTGCAATTGCTGGACATAGCAAATAGTTTTGGCGACTGGATCGCTTTAATGCTCTTTGTGGTTTTCATAAACATAGCCTGGCTTTATGGCCTGTACAATATTTCTATTGTATTATTTGCTGTGTACTATAAATTTTCACGCAAAAAAAAGAGCACTGCGCCGTTGCTGACCACGGCACCCCCGGTGGCCTTGCTGTACACCACCTGCAACGATTTTTCTGAAGAAAGTGTTTTGTCGTGTGTAAACCAGCATTACCCTGCTTACACGGTTTACCTGCTCGACGACAGCAGCCATGCCGAAAGCAAACAACAGGTGGATGAATTTGCCTCCCGTTATCCTGGTCTTGTAAAAGTGGTCCGGCGCAGCAACCGGCATGCTTTTAAAGCAGGCAATCTTAATAATGCCCTAAACCAGCTTACAGAAAAATATTTTGCCATTGCAGATGCAGATGAAATTTTGCCAACAGATTTTTTAAGCAAAACAGTGGCGGTAATGGAAGCAGATGAACACTGCGGTTTTGTACAGGCAAACCACTGTGCCAACCCCAATGCCAAAACGGCGCTTTCCAAATCGCTTGGTGTGGGTATCGATATTCATTGGGAATGGTACCAACCGTTGCGCAATGAGTATGGTTTTGTAATGTTTCTTGGCCATGGAGCCCTGCTGCGTACACAATGCTGGAAAGAAATTGGCGGGTTCCCCGAAATTGTAAGTGAGGACCTGGGCTTTGCTATCAGGGCACGTGAACTGGGTTACCGTGGATTCTTCCTGGAAGATGTGGTTTGTTACGAGGATTTTCCCGAAACCGTACGTGCATTTCGTGTACGGCACATGAAATGGACAAGGGGTACCTGCGAATTTTTAAGCAAGGAATTCAGGAGACTTGTAAAAGCAAAACGCGTAACCTGGCAGGAAAAAATGGATATCCTTTTTCCAACCCTCAACCTGCCGCTCACCCTGCTGTTCTTCTGCTTTATGATCAATGCAAACCTGGTATTGCCTTACCTGTTTGGCATGAACCAGCCCATTACTTTTGTAAGCGGCGGAGAAGAAAAAGTGATGAATATATTGCGCCTGCACCCGGGTTTTTCTGTGATCAACAGCGCCGATTTTTATGCTATT
This sequence comes from Ferruginibacter sp., assembly GCA_049291115.1. GTDB lineage: Bacteria > Bacteroidota > Bacteroidia > Chitinophagales > Chitinophagaceae > Ferruginibacter. Next base: position 66,164 of record JBATOU010000124.1, on the reverse strand, counting down.
ACATTGCTCACCTTTCTGTCGCCCATTCTTTGTTTTATTATCGCATTGGCAAACAAACCGCTTAAACTGTTTAAGTTTTTGAGCCATAGTACGGCATTGTATGCAGCGCTAAGCCCGCTTTCTTCCATTGGTGTGATCGGGTATTTCTTTACAGGGAAGGCGTCTTTCCTTGTTACGGGCGATAAGCAAAATCAGCAGGCCCTGGTTCCTGCACTCAGAAGCGAAATAGCGCCGCTGCCTTTCAGAAAATCGATCATTAATTTTTTCAGCAACAGCCATCCTGATCAAAAGACGGTTCAGTTTTTTGAGATCATGGCAGGGTTGCTTTTCGGTATCATCAGTATCTGGATGTTCCAGGTTTCGTTCTTTGGTTTGTGTATGGCATTTGTACTGTTACCGCTGATGCACCGGCTTGGATGGGAAAACGCCTTTGTAAAACGCTTGGTATATGTGCCATTTGTATTGATCCTTACCGGCTTACTTATGGCAACCATGAATTTACTCGGAATGGCGTCTACATTTTTTAGTTATGGCTTCCACTTTTAAAATGTTTTAGTTCCGTTTTAAAACCAATATCTGTTAAAGTGAGGGAAGAGGTTCAGGTCTGGGGAGGTTCAAACGCTATTGAACCTCCCTGCTTTTAAGGGCATCTTATTCATTTCTATATTTCGTACTTTTACAAATATGGCAAACCCCAATTTGAATAATGATGCAGCCGGTTTGAGTGCTGCCGAGCGGGAATTTGAAAACAATATCCGGCCGGCCGTGATGGACCAGTTCAGCGGCCAGCGGCAGATCATTGAAAATATCACTGTTTTTATCAAGGCAAGTAAAATGCGGGGAGAGGCCCTTGATCATATTTTGTTTCATGGCCCGCCCGGCCTGGGTAAAACCACGCTGAGCCGTATTGTGGCCAATGAAATGGGCGTAAGCATCAAAGAAACCAGCGGACCGGTAATTGAAAAGCCCGGCGACCTGGCTGGATTGCTTACGAACCTGGAGCCTAATGATGTATTGTTCATTGATGAAATTCACCGCCTGAGTACCGTAGTGGAAGAATACCTCTATGCCGCCATGGAAGATTTCCGTATTGATATCATGATCGACAGCGGGCCCAATGCCCGTTCGGTACAACTGAATTTAAACCCATTTACACTGATTGGCGCCACCACCCGCAGCGGATTGCTTACAGCGCCCCTGCTGAGCCGTTTTGCCATTAAGAACCGGCTTGAATATTATGATGCCGACACCCTTAAAAATATTTTGCTGCGCAGTTCAAAAATCCTGAATACAAAGATCACCAGCGATGCGGCTTCCGAAATTGCACGCCGCAGCCGCGGCACGCCACGTATTGCAAATGGTTTGCTGCGCCGCGTCAGGGACTTTGCACAGGTGATCGGGAACGGCGTGATAGATATGAATATCACCGAGCATGCCCTGCGGGCTTTGAACGTGGATGCATACGGGCTCGATGAAATGGACAATAAAATTTTAAATACCATCATCGATAAATTTAAGGGAGGCCCTGTTGGTATTACCACCATTGCCACCGCCGTAGGCGAAGAAACCGGCACACTCGAAGAAGTGTATGAGCCTTTTTTGATACAGGAGGGCTTTATACAGCGCACTTCCCGCGGGCGGGAGGTTACCGAAAAAGCGTATAAACATTTAGGGAAAAAACCGCCCGAAAAAAACGGGCAGAGCGGGTTGTTTGATTGAATTTTCCGGCAAAAAATTCTGAAGAACCGGAATTAAAATACGCTCAGCAGAATCCTAACAAAATATTTACACTTGTTACTGCGTGTTTTAGGTATTTTTATGAGAACTTAATTTCTGGTCATAAAACTGACTGTTATGCGCCTGCTGCTTATACCCGTATTGTTACTTTCTGTTTTAATTGGTTTTTCGCAAAAAAATTCCAGGCAAATTGATAATGTTAAGGCTTTTGCCAAACTGTACGGGTACACACGTTATTTTCATCCATCAGACGAAGCGGCTGCTTTAAACTGGAATAAGTTTGCCATATATGGGGCCAACGAGGTACGCTCAGCAAAAAATGAGGAGGAATTATTAGAAACACTGCGTAAGCTGTTTGCGCCCATTGCCCCCGCAATTAAACTATTCAATAAAAAATCTCCTCAAAAATTTGATCCTGCCGGTATTACCCCGCCCGCCAGGGATGGATATGAGATCATAGCCTGGCAGCATTTAGGTACCGGCATTTCCAGCAACAGTATTTATAAAAGCGTTCGCATAAACAGGCCCGAACAAAAAATGGCGGAGGCCGGAAATGCTTTTGCCCCCTTTACCCAGGTAATTGATGCAGCTGCATACCGGGGAAAAGAGATAAGGTTATCGGGATATGTAAAAATGTCAAACAGGGAAGATGAGTCCGGAACGGGGCATCTATGGCTGCGGGTTGATAAAAAGACAGGAACGGGCTTTTTTTACAACATGATTGATAATCCCATTACATCACCTGAATGGAAGGAATACAGTTTTACAGGCACTGTTGATACCAATGCCGCCAGTATTGCTTTAGGTGGTTATTTGTTGGGCAAAGGCACCATGCTGGCAGATAAAATTAAACTCGAAGTGAAGGAAGGTGCTGTATGGTCGGCAGTTGAGTTGGATAACCCTTCTTTTGAAACCAACAATGACAATAAAATTCCGGGCTGGTTAACAGGTGCTGTTGCAAAGCAATCCAAAAATTCCGGTTCCGGGTATAACTATTCGGTTAACAATAAGGATGCATATGAAGGAAAAGCCAGTATTGAAGTTACCAGCGCAAAAAGGGAGGAAAAAGCGGTGATGGCAAAAAAACTTTTCGATACATACCCTTCACCGGGTGAGGTGCTGGAAAAAACTATTTCAGAATCCCTGGCGGTACTTGTTCCCATCGCGTTATATGGTACTGCTGCAGCTACTTATCCGCCTGCAGATATAGAAGCAGGCAAAGAACTGTTTAAAAAACTAGAAGGAGTGCAAACGCGGGCAAAAGGAGATGAGCTGGCAGTAAGACTGGGAGATGTGGTGATTGCATGGAATATATTCCGGCATTTTTTTCCTTACTGGGACGATGCATCAAAAAATGCCGAACAGGTACTCACCGAGGCCTTACAAAAATCTTTCGAGGATAAAACGGCCGTTGATTTCAGGCAAACACTGGAACTGATGACAGCGCCGCTTAACGACGGGCATATCTGGGTTTCGCTGGCGGGAGACACATCAGATAATTTTCAGCCTAACATACAGGTTGTTATCGCAGAAAATAAAGTGGTGGTTGATAAGCTGGCTGAAGGAGGGGATATGAAAGACCTGATAAAACCCGGCGACATTATTGAAAAGATAGACGGCAAAAATGCCATGCAGCTCGTTGCAGAAAAGCAGGCATATATTTCGGGTTCGCCACAATGGAAAAACTACCGCGTAATTACAAAGCTGCTTGCTGGTTCTAAAGGAAGCCGGGTTCAGCTAACAATTAACCGCAATGGAAAAATGATGGAGCACCTGGTACAGTGCATATACCCGGTTTCAGAATTATACAGTCTTATCAATGCAGGCAGGCGGCCCAGTGGAATAATTAAAGAGGGGGTTTATTATCTCGATATTAATGTGCTGCATGCCGATACCATTAAAAAGTGGGCAAACAGTTTAAGCGAAGCCAAGGCCATCATTTGCGATCTGCGTGGTTATCCAACCGGTAACCACAACCTGATAAACCACCTTTTAACGGTAAAAGAAGATACCAAATGGATGTTTGTTCCTCAAATTACCCGGGCCGACTACGAAAATGTTTCCTACCAGGCAAATGGCTGGAACATGAAACCGGACCGGCCGCATTTTTCGGGAAAAATAATTTTTATTACCGATGGACGGGCCATCAGTTATGCAGAAAGTTTTATGGGCTTTATCAAAGATTTTAAACTCGCCACTATTGTGGGGGGTGCTACAGCTGGTACAAACGGAAATGTAAATCCATTCAGTGTGCCCGGCGGGTATACTGTTTCCTGGACCGGTATGCTGGTGAAAAATCACGATGGCAGCAAACATCATATCAGGGGTATTTTGCCTGATGTGCCTGTGGAGCGCTCCATATCGGGGATAAGGGAAGGAAAAGATGAGTTGCTGGAAAAAGCGATGGAAATAATTCAATAATAAAAATAAATTCCCCCGGTTCACAGCTGTAAGACCTGTGCTATATGAAGATGCTGTTTTTTACTCATTCATAATCCCTCCAGCATCTTTACCACTCCTTCTTTTTTCAAAATAAGATAACCCAACCGGTCGTTGCTGATGCCATCTTTTAACTGGTAATTGAAGCTGAGCTGGTCATTGGTAATGCTTGTTTCAAAATAGTGGAAAGATATATTGGGATACTTTTTAAGGTCTTCCCCAATTTCGTAAAGATGCGTGGAGAGTATGAACAGTGAGTTTTTTATTTTAATGAGCCCTTCTATTACAGCTGTACTGCATTTCATGGCATCCTGCACATTGGTTCCTTTAAAAAGTTCGTCGATCAGTATCAGCCATTTGCGGCCATCGCTTACTTTGTTTACAGTGGCTTTTATGCGTTGCACCTCGTTAAAGAAATAACTCTCCCCTTTAATGATATTATCCACCACGTTTATATTGCTGAGCATACCATCAAAAACACTCAGGCGCATGGCCTGTGCCGGTACCCCCATCCCCGCATGTGCCAGGAAAACGGCAATACCCACCGATTTTATGAACGTGCTTTTGCCCGCCATGTTGGCGCCTGTAAGGAACAAAAAATTCGATTCCCTGTTCAACTCCACATCATAGGGAACCGGGGTGTTCAGTAAAATATGATAAAGTCCTTTTGCTTCAATGACCGGTGTTGCCGATTCAATAATATCCGGGAAGGTCAAACCGTTTTTTTTCACTGCCATTGCCATGCCAAACCAGGCATCCAGCTTTGCATGAATATGCAGCAGCGCCGTCATGTTGTTTTTGTACCGGTAGCGGATAAAATGCGCAAATCCCAGCATAACGGGTACGGGCATTTCGGCTGCCGTTTTATAATTTTTAATATTTGCCTCTGCTGTGCTGGTGAGTTTTTTGCTTTCGATCAATATTTCTTTTAATGGAGGCGGGCAGCCTTCTTCATATAACAGTTCATTAAGGTGCTGAAGCCCTTTGATAAAATCAAAACAGTGTTTGGCCGAGTATTTCACCAGTGAAAAATCGGGCCCCGAAACAATTTTATAAGTATAGGCAGCTATAGCAGAGGGGCTCGAAGGTATCTGGTCGATATTGGAATCAAAAAACCGCTCCACCACCATGATGGTACCATTGCTGATGAGCTTTGTCCACCCGCTCTCTTTTCTCAATACCAGTTTTAAGATTTGCTGTACATTTTTTATGTCTGCTGCTGTTTTAAGCGGTGTGGTGAGCATGCGCTGCAGTTCATCTTTACCCCTTATTGTAAGCGTTTCGTTGAGCTTTCCAAAAACAGAAAAATCTTCTTCGGGGCTGAATACAGAAAGGTCGCTTAAGGTGGTTTTATCGAGTTCCATGCATTTTTTTTACCGGTTAAACAAGAGCCGCTGGCCTTTATATGATTCATTCAGCTCCCCATTTTCATAAACCGGCTTGCCGTTTACAAATGTTTTTTCCACACTTGCCGGAAAACGGAATCCTTCCAACGGGCTCCAGCCGCATTTGTAGCGTAAGTTTTCTTTTGTAACCAGGTTGGGTTTATTGAGGTTCACCAGCACCAGGTCGGCAAAATATCCTTCACGTATATAGCCACGTTCTTTTATGCAGAAACAGTCGGCCACGGCATGGCTCATTTTGCGGGCGATGTTTTCGAGGCTTATTTTTCCCTCTTTGTAATAATAGAGCATCAATGGCAATGCGTGCTGTACCAGCGGCAGGCCACTATGCGCCTGTTCATATGGCGGTTCTTTTTCGCTGAGCAAATGCGGGGCATGATCGGTGGCTATTACGTCGAGCCTGTCGTCATTCAGCGCCTCCCAAAGGGCCTCCCGGTTATAAGCGGCTTTAATGGCGGGGTTGCATTTTATTTTATAACCCAGCTTTTCGTAATCACCTGCAGTAAAATGAAGATGATGTACACAAACTTCGGATGTAATGCGTTTGTCTTTAAGCGGCAGCATGTTGCCAAAGAGCTGCAATTCCATTTGAGTGCTTATATGGAAGATATGCAGGCGGCTGTTGTGCTTTTGGGCAAACTGTACCGCAACCAATGAGGATTCAAAACAAGCATCTTCATTTCTTATCAGTGGATGATCTGATGCCTCTAATTGTTCTTTTGCTGATTTTAATGCTGCGTAATTACTTCGGATGATGCGCTCATCTTCGCAATGAGTGGCTATCAGCAGTTCGCATTCCGAAAAGATCCTGTTAAGAGTGGAATGGTTATCCACCAGCATATTGCCGGTACTGCTGCCCATAAAAATTTTAAGGCCGCAGATTTTATCCTTATGCCTGTTTGCCTGCAGGGCATCATCAGCGTTATCGTTGCTTACCCCCATGTAAAAAGAAAAATTGGCAGGAGAGGTATTGGCGGCGATCAGGTATTTTTCTTCCAGTAAAGAAAGGTTGAGTGCGTTTGGTATGGTATTGGGCATTTCCATAAAACTGGTAACACCTCCTGCCACGGCAGCCCTGCTTTCGCTGCCAATGGTTGCTTTATGTGTAAGGCCCGGCTCCCGAAAATGAACCTGGTCGTCTATTATACCCGGCATCAGGTGCAGCCTTTCTCCATTGATCTCCGTAACATTTCCTGCTGCAGAAATATTGGAGCCGGTTCTTTCAATACGCTCGCCAACCACTAAAATATCTTTTTGTTGTATTTTTCCTTCATTCACAACCGATATATTCTTAAAAAGGTATTTTTGCATAAATTGAATTTAAATATAAACCTCCATTCAGATGCAAATTATTAAAAGCTTTACTAAACTGGCATTATTAATTTTTCCGTTTGCGGCAGCCGGACAGTCAACTTACCTGCAGCAGGGTTCAAAGGAATACCAGTTTATCGACAGGCTGGAGATAAAGCAGCAAACAAATACCGATCTTAACTTTTCCACCCTTAAACCTTATAGCCGCAAATACATGGTGCAGGAAGTGGAATTTTTAGACAGTGCCCGCATGGGTTACGGAGATGGCCACAGGGTAACCGACAAATTTAAAGAATGGACTGACCTTAACCTTACTTCCATTGATGAATATAATATGCGCAGCCTGCTGATGAACAGCGCCGAATGGACCACAACCCCGCGTGACTATTTTGAAAGCAAAAAACCTTTTCTCAGGTCTTTTTATAAAGCAAAGGCAAATTTTTTTGAAGTGAATCAAAAAGATTTTTTTCTTGCTGTTAATCCCGTTCTTAATGTTACTCTGGCAAAAGAAAGAGATACCAGCAACCTTGTTTTTCTAAGTAGCCGCGGTGTTAATGTGCGTGGTTTGATCGCAAAGAAAATTGGATTTTACGCCATGGTCACCGATAACCAGGAACGCGGGCCGGCTAATTTCAGGGCTTTTGTGGAAGAAAGGGATGCGCTGCCCGGAGTGGGATTTTATAAACGTTTTAAAGATTCCAAAGGCTATGATTATTTTGATGCCCGTGGATATTTTACATTCAATGTTGCAAAATATATCGATTTCCAGGTAGGATACGATAAGAATTTTATCGGGAATGGTTACCGCAGTCTCTTTTTGAGCGATTTTGGAAACAGCAGTCTTTTTGTAAAGCTAAATACCAAAATATGGAAGTTTAACTACCAGAATTTATACATGGAACTGATGCCCCAAACCAGTGTTCTTGAAGCGGGTGATGAATTACTGAGCCGCAAGTATGCTGCCATGCATCACCTGAGTATGAATGTAACAAAATGGCTGAATGTGGGATTGTTTGAGGGTATCGTTTTTGGCAGAAAAGACAGGTTTGATTTTCAATACCTTAACCCGATCATTTTTTTACGCCATGTAGAAGGAACGGTGGGCAGCCCTGATAATGCTTTGGCCGGGCTGGATTTTAAAGCAAATGTGCGGCACCAGTTTCAATTTTACGGCCAATTTGTATTTGACGAATTTCGTTTAAAGGATATCAGAAAAAACCCCACCAGCTGGGCAAATAAATTTGGCTTTCAGCTTGGGGCAAAATACGTGGATGCCTTTAATGTAAGGAATCTCGATTTTCAGTTTGAAACAAATAGGGTAAGGCCATTCACTTATTCGCATTACGATACGGTGGCAAACTATACACACTATAACCAGCCGCTGGCGCACCCGCTTGGGGCTAATTTCCAGGAGTTCATCGGTATCATGCGGTACCAGCCTGCCCCCAAATGGTATATCAATGCTACGGTGATTGCTTACAGCAAAGGGCTTGATTCTTCTAAAGCAGCAGATTATGGGGGAGATATTTTTAAGCCATATACTTCCCGCTCAGGCGAAAAATTCAAGCTGGGAAGCGGCCTTAAAAATAATACACTTAATGCCAGCCTGCTGCTCACATTTGAGGCAAAGGAAAATCTTTTCATAGACTTCTCTTTGCATCAATGGAATATTAAAACCGGGGGCATTTCAACAAAAAACAGTATGGTAAGCGGAGGCGTAAGAGTTAACATGTGGAAACGGAATTATGATTTTTAAAGACCTTATTACTCTACTGTAAGCGAAAAGCTGATCGTGCGGGAATTAACCTTGTCGATTGTATTGGAGAATTTTAGTGATTTATCCCGGCTGTGTACATTATTAAGTCCCCAGCCAATTTTAAGTTCGGGCGTTAAAACAAAAACCGGGAAGTACAGGTGAAAGCCTATGCCGGCTTCAATACCATAATCCAGTTTTTTTAGTTTGAAAAGGGCTTCAGCATTGCGGCCCCCTGCATTGGCAGCCATATCATATTCCACTTTACCGCCTGCCATCATATACACTTTAAAATTTGCAATGCGGTCGCTGCTGAATTTAAGCTGTATGGGAAAAGCCAGGGTGATGCCCTGCACTTTTTTAGTGGTAAGGGAGTCTTCTCCTTCAGGCTTGCTGGGATACTTCATTTGATACTGAAATGCCTTTTCTGTAAATACCAGGCTCAGCGGAAACGTGCGGATGTCGAAATGTTCGCTCAGGTTAAGGTTCACCAGCCAGGCCAGGTTTACACCGGTGCTGTTAAGGCTTTCTATAACCAGGATACTGTCCTGTTGTAAAAATTGGGGATGATGTGTGAAGCTGTAATGCGCCCGGTTTGCGCCCACGTTGATGCCAAAGCGTATGCGTTTATAGTCATGGTCGGGGAGGTTTACCTGCAGTTCCTGGGCTGAGAGCCCCATGGGATCAGCAAATGCCCCGCATAACAACAATATTATTATTTTTCTCCGCAATAGATACTGCATATTCCCAGGGTCAAAGGTTTTTTACTTGTGTTTTTATAGCCTGTACCATCCATGATCTTTACGAAGTTTTTACCTTCCGGAAATTTTTGGATGGATTCGCCCAAATATTCGTAGGCACGTGGATTTTTAGAAAAAACACTGCTTACAGCCGGTGCAATGTTCTTCATATAAGTATTGTACAGCGTTTTCATGAGTATTTTTTCCGGTTTGCTGAATTCGAGTACCACCAGTTTTCCGCCGGGTTTCAATACTCTCAATATTTCCGAAAGCCCTTTTTCCAGGTTTTGGAAATTTCGTACTCCAAAGGCCACGGTTACTGCGTCAAACGTATTATCATTAAAGTTTATTGTTTCACTATCGCCTTTTAACAGTTCAATTTTCCCTTGTAAACCAAGCTTTTGAACCTTGTTTTTTCCGATGGCCAGCATACCCTCGCTGATATCGATGCCTGTTACTTTAGCCGGCTTAAGCAAATGCAATGCCATGATGGCCACATCGGCCGTACCGGTGGCCACATCAAGCATTTGTTGCGGGTTCTTATCGCGGAGGCATAGCAGGGCTTTTTTTCTCCATCCTTTATCTATACCCGCACTTAAAAAGCGGTTTAAAAAATCGTAACGTCCGGCAATATTATCAAACATCTCTTCCACCTGCTCCTTTTTGCTGCGGGCCGACCCATCGTAGGGAACCACCGTATCGTGTGCAAATTTTGTCATGCTAAGCTGCAAAGATAAGGGCTTTGCCGCACCCTCTTTATACCCAAACATCTATTATCACTATATAAAAGTTAAATTTGCCCCAGCAAAAAAATTACATGCAAATAAAAAAAGCCAGTTATATCATCAGCAGTCCCTCCTTCGATAAATGCCCGGCGCCCGACAGGGCCGAGTATGCATTTATTGGCCGCAGCAATGTGGGAAAATCTTCGCTGATCAATGCAATTTGTGGAAATGATAAGCTGGCAAAAACATCCGCATCACCCGGAAAAACCCAGCTTATCAATCATTTTGAAATAACGAGTGTGAGGGCAGATGCGGAAAATAAAAGCAAAGAAATTACAGAAAAATGGTTCCTGGTGGATTTGCCCGGATACGGATTTGCAAAAGTGAGCCAAAGTAACCGCAGGCGATGGGAACAGATGATTGAAAATTATTTGCGCAAGCGGGATAATATTTCACAGGTATTTGTACTTATCGACAGCCGTCACAGCCCGCAGAAAATTGACCTCGATTTTTTGGCAAACCTGTATAAGTGGCAGGTGCCTTTCAGCCTTGTTTTTACAAAAAGCGATAAAGAGAACCAGCGCACGGTGAGTAAAAATGTAAAGGATTTTTTAGAGGCGCTTAAAAAACAGATGCAGTTTTTGCCACGACATTTTGTAACGAGCGCTCTTAAAAAGACCGGAAAAGACAAGATCCTTTCTTTTATCGGGGAAATGAACGAAGGCGTGGGCGATAATTGACTGGGTTGGCAAGGATGAAGAAGAAGCTACAATAGATCAGCCCTATCAACTTGTCAGCTAGTTAACCATTTTATTGGCACAGCTCGAACTTGCAAACGCTTCAGGTTTGGCCTTAAACGCAAAGCCCATTCCAAGAATATAACCCATGGCTTCCCGTAATGCTTCATTGCTCTTAAAATGAGGATTGGTATTGATGTCTGCATGTACCTCCATATCTACATTATAAACAGTAAACAGGTTGCAGAGATCGTAAGCAATTTCGATGCTCTTGGCTACTTCCACCAGCATGCGTTCTTTGATGCTGTAATTGTACGTGGTTTTTTCATTGTGAATGAACATAAAGCCGCCATGGCCTTCGCGGAGCATTACAATTACCGTTGCAAATTCGGTTTCGCGGCCTTTTACCTGGCTGTCGGTGCCAATGCATACTTTTAATTTATAGCCGGCCGAGGTTTCTCTTTTTATGGCCTGCTCCACCGCTTCTTTTATGGGAAGCTGGATGGCATCGCCATTAAATTTTCTCCATAACATATAAAAGGGTTTCCTTAAAGTTAAGCAGAATTAATGGCAATTGCAATGTTTCCGCAGCACCATTTAACTAAAATTGTTAATAAGTGGAAAATATTGTGATGCTGTAAACTGTGCAATAAAAACACAAAACTTTCAATGCAGTGGATGCCGGATCTGTTACTTGGATGCCTGTTAACGAGGCGTCATAAAATAAAAAAGAGGCCGGTCATAACTCCGGCCCCTAACTTACACATGAATCTACCTTACTGTTTTATAATCCTTTCTGTTTGTTTAATATGATCGCCGATGATCTGCAGCACATACATACCGGATGCCTTGTTTTGCAGAGAAATATTGTTGAATCCTTTTGTGCCATTTCCTTTGGCTACGGTACGGCCGTTCATATCCATCAATATATACTGGTATGCCGATGAACCGTTTACTGAAATATCATTTTGCACCAGTGTAGAAATATTAAATACGGGTGTTTTACCTGTTACTTTCAGTGCCAGCACATTTGAATAAACCGTTTGGTCAATTACCGAAACCACTTTAAGCCTGTAGTACAAAATACCTGTTTCAGAGGGGGAATAACTAAAGTTCCGGCTGGCGGCGCTTACCGTGCTGAGGCTGCTGAAATTTCTGCCATCTGTTGAAACTTCTATAGTTTGGGTTTTAACCGGCTCGTCGGAAACAATGTTCCAGTTAAAAACATGCCTGTTGTTTTCTGTCTTTCCGCTGATGCTTACATCATGTATGGGAAGAGCTCCTTTTACGCCAAGCAGGCTGTATGATCCAAGGCTTCCATATTCGTTTACATTGCTGTTGCCCGTTCCTGAAATAAGAATATAATATTTCCCCGCGCTAAGTGTGGTATCAAAAACAACATTCATTTTATCCAGCGGGTTATAAATGCGTATCAGTACCAGGTTGGCATCAAAAAGCTTCACCATTATGTCGAGGTTGGCACCACTGTTATTTTCATCGAGACCAAAAGGCCTGGCTTCAAAATGGAATGCTGCATGCTGTGTCATATTGTATTCAAACACATCATTGTCGGTTGTAGTGCTTATGATGCCTTCGGCATTAAAGTTTGAATTACCCAGCGAAAAAGTATTGCTGTCGAAATTTTCATTGTAATCATCGGCCCTGAATCCAAAACCATTTACAGATATAATGGTGGTAAGATTGTCCTGTGTACTGGTACAGCCATACGGTGTGGGGCCATCATTCCAGCCGGTCATGTTTTTATTATAACTGTTTCCCATTACCGGGGCCCACCCGGTTTCACCGCTTCCGGCCCCCGTTGCATAGGTTTGTGTAAGCACGCAGTTGGCATCATAGGCGCTTTGGTGCGAAAGCCCAACGGTATGCCCGCTTTCGTGTGTGCAGCATTCGGCCACAAACTTTGCGTTAAATGAAAGCCTGTCGGGAAATACAAAGCCGGGTGTATCATCGCCCCAGGTAAAGGAGCCAATATAGGCTACGCCGCCCACGCCAGTATACCATGCGCTGGTAGTGGTTACAACAATACGCATACGTTTGTCAACCGGTGCCGATAAAAACTCGGAAGAATCTGTTGTAATATTCACATCAAAGGGCCTGTAATCTTCCGATACCCGCTTAAATATTTCTGTTATCTGTGTTTCGGTAAGTCCGCTGGGGGCGCAGTTAAATGCCATACCGCCCCGCCATCCGGCAGATTGAACAGTATGCCCGTCGAAATCAAAGAAGATCGTTGCTTGCGCATTACCAAAGCTGCTGAGCCCTGGTGTTTGTGCCGTTGCTACGTGCATGGTTATGACAGCACAAAGCAACATCATGATTTTAGTAAAGTTTTTCATTGTGTTTAAGGATTTCAGGATGCTTTAAGAAGGTTATTGGTTAGAACAGGGTTCAAATATGCGGCCTGTTTCAAATTTGCGGAGGCTGTAAGTTCCGCCCTGGCTTCTTTTTATTTCGTAGCCGTCAGCCGCATCGGGGCTTATTATGCGCCCGCCGAAACTGAAGCTGTTATCTTCATTGGTGATTTGCGATACCTGCATCAGGGTGTTTGGCCATATATCCGATTTGATGATGAGGATGCGCAGGTTCTGGTATTTCTGCACATTGCTGATAACGGTGCCCGAAAAATTGAGCCCGCTTCCCAGCAGGATGGATACATGCTGGTCTTTGTTATGCCCGAAACTGTTTTTCAGTATCGTTTCAGAAATGTTGATGGAAGAAGGAAAGTTGGCAAAGATTGCCGGTTTACCGCTACTGGTTTGTGCGTGGCTTGTTGCAGTGGTTATGCACAGCAATAAAGCAAGCAGGGTTTTGCTAAGGCGTTTCATCAGATATTGTTTTTGTGTAAGGTTTGGAATACCAGTATTAGAAACGCCCTGATTTATATTTTATTATTTCACAAAAACAAAATTTTAATATTGGCCCGTGCTCAACAGTACCAGCGTACAGGCTTCTACCGGCTCAATGCCCTGTTTGGCAGCCATTTGGGCCAGTTCATCATTTTCTGTTCCGGGATTAAAAATGATGCGCTTGGGTTTTAGCGATAGTATATAATTGTAATAAGAAACCTGGTTGGCGGGGTTCAGGTAAAGGGTTACCGTATCTATTTGATCAAGCGGGGGTTGACCGGTTAGGATAGCAGTACCGTCAATATCAGCTTCTTTTCTGCCCAGGGCCACAACAGGATGTTTGTATGCTTTCAATTTTTTTACAGCAAGATAGCTGTAACGTGTGGGGTTGGCGGAGGCGCCGAGTACCAGTGTTTTTTTGTTCATGCTTTTTATTTTAAAAACCGCTCCATGAGCCACGCTGTGGGAATCATGCAGCTTTCTTTTTTTCCAAACCAGCGGTACCTGTTTTTTGCAATGAAATCGTATACAAAGTTCCTGATAAATGCCGGAATAATGATGAAGGCGTAAAGCAATTTTGAAAACCCTTTCAGCCTTTTTACCACCCTGAGCGCTGCAGTTGATCTTGTAAAAACACGGCCGTTTTCAATAAGGATGAAGCTGTTAAATCTTTCCCCGGGCAAATTGTATTGCTGAAGGATTTTTTGTCCTGCTTCACTCTGCAAGGCTGCAAATTTAAATATGCCATGAGGATCATGTTTTATGACATATTGCACAGATCCATTACAGAGATTACAGATACCATCAAATAATATAATTGCATCGGCTTTCATCATTTGTGGATATTTTTGTTACAGCTTGTTTTTTGCTTTACAAAGTAATATAAGAATACCAAAGCATCAGCGTAAATTATATTTCTTTCTCTCCGTTTGCCCAATGATATCTTTAAATGCTCCCTCTATTTCGGGGAATTTAAATTTGTAACCGGAGGTCAATAGTTTGACAGGTAATACCCACCTGCTTTTTAGTATAAGCTCTGGTTCTGTGCCAATAAGCATGCCACCCAGGCGCAGCATCCATTCTGGTGCCGGTAATGCAAATTTATACCCGGTAACCTGGCGTAGTGTTTTCATAAACTCATTATTGGTAACGGGGCCGGGGCTGCTCAAATTATAAATACCTTCCATTTCTGTATGCTCGAGCATCCAGTCAATAATGCGGCAGGTATCTTCAATATGGATCCAGCTGTACAGTTGTTTGCCATTTCCCTGTTTTCCTCCAAGGCCGAATTTCAAGAGGTTGAAATAAGGGGTCATAATGCCGGCACTGCCAATGGTAATGGCCATGCGCAGGGCAATTTTCCGGGTGAAGGGTGTGCGTTGTTCAAAAAATGTTCGTTCCCAAACTTTGCAAACCTGTACACTGAAATCATTTTCGAATGCTGTAAAATTTTCATCTCGTGGTTCTGCAATTGCATGTGGATAAATGGTGGCCGAAGCTGCATTGAGCCATAGTTTGGGAGGCGTTGTGCAGTTTTGTATGGCCTGGCCAAGCGCTTTGGTTGAAAGTGTGCGGCTTTCGAATATCTCTTTTTTATTTTTTTCTGTATACCTGCAGTTTACCGATTTTCCTGTAAGGTTAATGAGGAGATGGGCGCCTTCCAGCTCTTTGGTCCATGCTCCGGCTGATACTGCGTCCCATTTTACATAACGGATGTTTTGGCAGAGGTTGCATTTGATTGACCAAAACGATTTGTTTGCTGTGATTTCAGCTGCCTGGACAGGATAATAATTTCGTTGTCGTTTCCAAAATAATTGGCAATACTTTGCCCTATGAAACCGGTGCCACCGGCAATGATTAATTTAAGATTATTCATACGGGTTATTTTAATGCGTCGAGGGGGCGCTTCATAGAAACTGTTAATTCATGGTGACAAAGGAAAGTGTAATATATTGCCATACAGGGAGCCGCAACAAGCATCACAACTGCTGTGAACATCAGCAATGGCGGGAACAATAATCCTGTTACTGAGAGCAGTATGATGCCTGCAACGGTTATATGATAACGGTATCTTACCGATTGCTTTTTTACAAACCAGCCGTTTATTTGGTGTACGCTCATGCTGATAACCTGCCAGCCGCCTACGGTAAAATAGCCATAGAAAAGAAAGTCGGTATTAATAAATGCCGCAACGGCAAAGAGTAAGATCAATGCCATGCTTATTTTTACATCTGTGTCTTTAAATTTTTTCATTTCTTTTCGTTTAAATTTTTCAGAAAAAATTGAAACTAAGTATTCTTAAAAAAGCCGCAAAGCGGCTGTATATATTTTCATTTTAAAACCTTTAATAAACTACCGGTAAACCAGTTCTCTTCGGCCTTTACCATCATATCGAGCACTTTATCGGCCTGGTTACCCAGTTTTTTGATGCCGCCGATCACTTCGGTGAACTGTTTGACCTCCTTGTCTTTTTTATCGCCCTCTACATTTTCGAGCTGGGCCAGCAATTTGATCATGGGGTCGAGTTCCCTTTTCTTTCTTTCTTTAATGATCTGTGTGGCCACTTTCCAGATATCTTTTTCGGCGCTGAAATATTCCCTGCGTTCGCCCGAAATGATCACCCGTTCCACGAGGCCCCAGCCCACCAGGTCGCGGATATTCATATTTACATTGCCCCGGCTGATACTGAGTTCTTCCATGATCTCATCCTGCGTAAGTGGCCTGGAGCTTACCAGGAGCAGGGCATGTATCTGCGCCATGGTGCGGTTAATGCCCCATTGCGTGCCAAAAGCGCCCCAGCTGTTGATGAATTGTTCTTTTGCTTCGGAGAGTTTCATAAAGCAAAAGTAGAGATGTTTTCTGAATTTTCAAAAAATAATGAAAATTTATTGCATAAAAAAAGCAGCTGCTGCTGCTTCAGTTTTTTACACCAGCATCGTCACCGGGTTTTCTAAATACTTTTTCACTGTTTGTAAAAAAGCAGCTCCCACGGCACCATCCACACTGCGGTGGTCGCAGCTGAGGGTTACTTTCATAATATTGGTAGTACCAAAGCCAGTGGCTGTTTTTACCACTTCTTCTTTTATGCGGCCAACGGCCAGTATGGCGCTGTCGGGCGGGTTAATAATGGCGGTAAATTCATCGATACCCATCATGCCCAGGTTACTTACGGTAAAAGTATTGCCGGTGAATTCTGCGGGTTGAATTTTTTTATCGCGGGCTTTTTGATAAAGGCTGTTGGCATCTGCGGCGATCTGGCTCAGGGTTTTTTGATCGGCAAAGCGGATCACGGGAACAATCAATCCCTCCGGCAGGGCAATGGCTGAACCAATATGTACATGATGATTGCGGCGGATAAAATCGCCCCCGTCTGTTCCAGGCCGGGCAGGCATCCAGCTGCTGTTCACATCGGGGTGTTGGCGCAGGGCCATAGCGCAGGCCTTTATTACCATATCATTAAAAGATATTTTAACCGGACTTACTTCGTTCATGGCTGTTCTCGCAGTCATGGCATTATCCATGTTGATGCTCATGGTAAGATAAAAATGCGGGGCAGTAAACTTGCTTTCGCCCAGGCGGCGTGCAATGATTTTGCGCATTTGTGTAAGCTCCATATCTGTATGACCTTCCTGGCCGGCTGGCATAAACGGCATAACAGGGGCAGCGGGGGTTTTTGTTGAACCGCTGTAGGGGCTTGCAGTTGCCGACAGGGCCGGGGATGCCTGTTCAGCGGCAGGAGCGTAATCATCCACATCTTTTTTGGTAACACGACCACCATCGCCAGAGCCACTTATTTTAGTAAGATCAAGCCCTTTTTCTGCTGCCAGTTTTTTTGCAAGTGGCGATGCTTTTACACGGCCATTAGAAGGGTCGCTACCTGTTTTTACCGGTTCGGCAGCAACTACAGGACTGCTTTCGGCAATTGCAGCAGGCGTTGTGCCCGCCGCTGCAGTATTGGTGCCTGCTTTTTCGGCTGCCACATATGCACTTACATCGGTTCCTTCTTTACCTACGATAGCAATGATCTCGTTCACTTTTGCAGCCTTTCCGGCTTCTACACCCAGGTATAACAATGTGCCTTCTTCGTATCCCACCACTTCCATGGTGGCTTTATCTGTTTCCACTTCGGCAATGGCATCATCTGCTTTTACTTTGTCGCCTAATTTTTTGTTCCAGGCTATGATCTTTCCTTCCGTCATCGTATCACTAAGCAGCGGCATGCGTATTTCTTTGGCCCCTGCCGGTAACGATACTTTTTGGCCTTGTGTACTGGTTGTAGTTGTTGCAGGAGCAGGTTCTTCTTTTTTGGCAGTAGCTCTGCCCCCGGCAGCTTCCAGGGCCGCTTTGTAATCTTCGCCTTCTTTTCCTATTACGGCCAGCACCCCTTCCACCTGGGCCATCTTGCCGGCATCCACGCCTATATACAGGAGGGTTCCTTCATTGTAGCTTTCCAGTTCCATGGTGGCTTTATCTGTTTCCACTTCGGCCAGTACATCGCCAGGTTTCACTTTGTCGCCCACTTTTTTATTCCATGCCACTATTTTTCCTTCTGTCATCGTATCGCTCAGCCTGGGCATGCGTATTACTTCTGCCATAAATTTTATCTTTTAAAAGAGCCCCGAAATTAAGGCAAAATGAGGAAAATGCAACGCTTTGTTATAATAGCAACTACCCTGTTTACAATATCACTGTTTTACAAAAACAGGCCATTATTCAAGTTCCATTTTGAGCCTGTCTTTTAAAGCTTTTATATTGGGATATTTTTCTATGAGCAACTGGAACTGCTGCTTACGGGTGAGGCCTTTCTCCTTAGGGAGGCTTTCCTGTTCAGATTCTTCCACGGTAACCTGGTATTTGAGCAACCGGTTACTAAAATGGTTTTGAAGGTGCTCCACCAGCAGGGAACGTTCTGCCTCTATGAATTTTTGCTGAATATTGGTTGATACCGTGATGCTAAAACTGTTTTCGTCGGTTATACTGAGTGTTGCCAGCCTGAAATTAGTAACGGCGGAATGGTTTTTTTTCTGGGTTAAAATTTCAATGTATTGGTCCCAGGCATTTTTCAGTTCACCGGTGCTGAGTTGTTTGGCGGCATTGTTACCGTTTTTATTTTGAGCCAGTATTTTTTCCCGTATGCCTTTGAGTGTTGATACCGGTTTGCCAGGTTCTGCTGAAACAGTTTGCAGAATTTCGGCTGGTTTCTTTGCCGCGGCAACGGGTACCGGTTTTTCAATTACAAGGGACGCTGCAGGAGTTGTTGTAATTGTATTTTCGGTTTTGGCCGCCGGTTTTTGGGTGGGTTCATTGATCTTTACAGGCGATAAACTGCGAAACGACACCGGTTTGGCGTCATCCATCAGTTTTTTTTTTGTAAGGCCTTCCTGGCCGGCAGCAATTTCAATGGCCTGCTGCAGGTAGCAGAGTTTGATCAGCGTCATTTCTACAAACAACTTCTTGTTTCTCGACTGCTTATAGCCAATATTTGCATCAGATAAAATGTTGAGTGCGGCTATCATCCAGCCAGCGCTTACCTGCCTGGCAGTTTTTATGTATTTTTCTTTAAAATCTTCTGCTACGTCGAGCAGCACAGCAGCCTTGGTATCCTTACTTACCATGAGGTTACGGATAAATTCTGCAAGGCCCTCCAGGAAAGTATCGCCTTCAAACCCTTTTTGATTGATGTTGTCGAACAACAAAAGTGCCTCGCTGAGCTCCTGTTTTTGCATAAATTCGAGCATACGGAAATAATAATCTTCATCCAGTATGTTAAGATGCTCAAGGGTATTGCTGTACGTTATTTCACCGCCGGTAAAACTTACGATCTTATCGAGTATGCTGAGCGAATCACGCATGGCGCCTTCGCTTTTTTGTGCAATTACGTGCAGGGCGGCTTTTTCTGCTTTAATTCCTTCTTTTTTGCAGATATCCTGCAGGTGCTCCACCGTATCATTGCTGGTGATGCGCTTAAAATCAAATATCTGGCAGCGGCTTAAAATGGTTGGTAAGATCTTATGTTTTTCTGTTGTGGCCAGTATGAAAATGGCATAGGGTGGTGGTTCTTCCAGCGTTTTCAAAAAGGCATTAAAAGCTGCTGCACTCAGCATATGCACCTCGTCTACAATATATACTTTATAATCGCCGGCCTGGGGTGCAAAACGTACCTGCTCCACCAGGGTGCGGATATCATCCACGGAATTATTACTGGCGGCATCCAGCTCATGAATGTTCAACGAGGTTCCGTTATCAAAAGATATGCAGCTGTTGCATTTATTGCAGGCTTCGCCGTCTTTAGTGCGGTTTTGACAGTTGATCGTTTTTGCCAGTATACGGGCGCAGGTGGTTTTGCCCACACCCCGGGGGCCACAAAACAAAAAGGCATGTGCCAGCTGGTTGTTGTTGATGGCATTTTTAAGTGTGGTGGTAATATGCTGCTGCCCCACCACAGTGCCGAAATTCTGTGGCCTGTATTTTCTTGCCGATACAATAAATTTTTCCATATTCCCCTTTGTTTTGCCTTCAATGCTCAAACATGCATTTGTTACCAGGCCTTTGGTGCCATTCGTGTGCTACAAATCTAAATTCTTAAATCTTAAATCAAAAATCAATTTAAAGCCGGGTGTCTTTTAAATTCCTTTTCACGGTCAAAAAGGTACCGGAAAGTGGCCAGGCGCCGGCTTTCCGTTACTTCTCCAAGGCCCTGTGCCACATTGATCATTTTGGGATTAAAATCGCCGATCCATTGCATTTCATAATCAATATAAGGCGATTTATCCGTTTGTATATACCTGGTCCTTGCTTCGCCGATCATGTAGGCATCGGCACCTTTTCCCTGCCATTCGGGAACGATGCCAAATACCAGCCCCACGAATTTTTTGTTGGGCCGGGTTGCTTTTACCCATAAGAATTTTAGTTTTTGAAGCAGGCCAAATTTTCCATTCAAATATTTGAACCACTGGTTTAAATCGGGCAGGTTCACAAAAAGCCCGATCGGTTCTTTACCCTGGTAAATGAACCAAAGCAGTTTTTCGTTCATCACCGGTTTCATCTTATTAAACATGATGGTTACCTGCTCTTTTGTTATTTCTTTAAGTCCACCATGGCCTGCCCAGGCCTTGTTGTAAACAGTGGCAAAATCGGCTGCATACTTGGCCAGGTTGTTTTTACGGGCATGATCACTGCTGAATTGGGGGTCTTTTGAAAACTGCGCATGCCGGTCCCATATTTTATCGGGGAGCTTCATTTTTGGCTGCATACCAAAGCAAACCTGGTTGTAAAAAATCCTGAAGCCGTAGTTTTCAAAAAGCGTCACATAATAAGGCGGGTTATAATTCATGCAATACAATGGTTCTGTAAAGCCGCTAACCACCATGCCCCACCATTTATCACGCTCTCCAAAATTTATGGGGCCGTCCATCGCCTGCATTCCTTCATTTTTAAGCCAGTTCCTGGCAGTATCGAGCAGCAGGTTGGCTGCCTCCTGGCTGTTAATGCACTCAAAAAAGCCAATGCCGCCAACGGGTATATCATCGCCCTTATTCTTATATTTTTTATTGGTAAAGGCTGCTATGCGGCCAGCCGGGCTTCCGGTATCATCCAGCAATATCCAGCGTGCTGCTTTACCAAAACGGAAGGCTTTGTTTTTTTGCTGGTTAAAAACATCTTCAATGTCTTTGTTTAAGGGCTGTATCCAGTTCTTATCGTCTTTGTAAAGCTTTACTGCCAACTTAATAAATAGGCGGCTGTTTTGAGCTGTTACAGGAATTATTTGCATGTGGCAAAATTACTGTTAATAAATCTTTGGTAATAAATAGAAGCCCCATAAAAAAATGCTGCCGAAGCAACATTTTTCTGAAAGATCATTCCCGAAGTTAAGCATTCAACGTTATCTATCCCGTATCCTGCATCTCGTATTTCGTGTTACCCATCGTTTCATTTCCTACACCGCCATAATTTCTTTTTCTTTAGCTTCCAGGTGTTTTTCCACCAGGCTGATGAATTTATCGGTATTGGCCTGTATATTTTCTTCGGCATCTTTTGCGGCATCCTCGCTCAGGTGAGCGTCTTTTTGCAGTTTTTTAATATGCTCAATAGCATCCCTGCGGATATTGCGGATAGAAATTTTTCCATGTTCACCTTCTCCGTTACATCTTTTCACGAGTTCCTTCCTTCGTTCTTCGGTAAGTGGCGGTAAAAATAAGCGGATGGAATTACCATCGTTTTGGGGAGTGATGCCAATATTGGCGGCCATGATTGCTTTTTCAATTACAGCCAGCATGTTTTTTTCCCAGGGTTGTACAGATATTGTGCGTGCATCCATGGTGGTAACATTGGCAACCTGGTTAATGGGCGTGGGATTGCCATAATAATCTGCCATGATGCCATCAAGCATACCGGGGTTTGCTTTACCTGCCCTGATCTTTACCAGCTCTGTTTCGAGGTGGCGGATGGCTTTTTCCATTGAATCTTTGGCATGTGCCATTATACTGTTTACATCTTCTGCCATAAAAAAAATTTAGGCTGCAAATCTATACAAATCTGCGTGTAATACCAGAACCGGGCTGAACAAACTTGTTAAAAGAAAAGATCAATCAACTTCCACCGTGTCGGAAACCAGCGTAAGGATTTTGTGCGATTTTACCAGTTCCTTCTCTGAGGCTTTTGGAACGTATGCGTTCCGGCTGCGTCTCCTGGCATAATAGATAATGGCTGTGAGTGCAGTGGCGCTGGCCAAAATAAGGCCAATCAGCAGGGTGGTGTCTGCATTGCGGAAAACAAATGCAAATGCAATGAAGGTCATTGTTACGGTTGCACAGGTGATGGTTATTTTTCTGTGTGAAAAACCGAGATCAAGCAGGTAATGGTGAATATGGTTCCTGTCGGGGCTGAAGGGAGAACGCCTGTCGAGTATGCGCAGGCCAAAAACCCTTAAAGTATC
This sequence comes from Ferruginibacter sp., assembly GCA_049291115.1. GTDB lineage: Bacteria > Bacteroidota > Bacteroidia > Chitinophagales > Chitinophagaceae > Ferruginibacter. Next base: position 43,517 of record JBATOU010000124.1, on the reverse strand, counting down.
AAACAGGGGAATGATCATTATAGCAAAACCCACGGCCGGGGAAGCCTGTATGGCAAAAGGCGCCTGTGAAACCGAGGCCAGGTTAATGAATTTAATGACCAGTATAGAGTTTACCAGGCCCAGTAATAAAGAGCCGGTATCGCCCATAAATATCTTTGCCGGTGAAAAATTATAGATGAGGAAGGCGATAATGCTGCCCGAAAGTGAAAAAGCCAATACGCCATAGGCCGTTTTGCCGATATATATGAAATAAGTGCCAAAGGCAAGGGTAGTGATAAGGCCGAGTGTGCCAGCAAGACCATCCACCCCATCGATGAGGTTAAAGGAATTGGTAATTACGATAATAGTGAAAAAAGACAGGATGACCCCCGCTACATAAGGTATTTCATAAATACCCAGGAAGCCGTGCATATTGGTTATCTGGATACCCCCGAATTTTATAATGATACCGGCGGCAATGAGCTGACCAATGAATTTTTTGCTTGCAGAAAGAATAATGATATCGTCCTTGATCCCTAAAAAGAAAATGACAATTGCCGCTGCTACAAAATATTGAAACTCGGGATTGATGCCAGCCGGTACACCCATGAGAATAGCGATGATAAAGCCTGCAAAAATGCCCAACCCGCCCAGCGTGGGGATCACCGTTTTATGTACTTTGCGCTCGTCTGGCTCGTCAAATAATTTCTTTGATTTTGCTATCTGTATGATCACCGGGATAGCAAAGAAAGTTATAATAAACGCAAGGACCGCACTTAATAAGATATTATCCATGCAAAAAAATCGTTTACGCCGGGTTGTTTGACAAAAGTATTAAAAACTTTCTGTTGGCGAACTTTTTATCCATACTTAATTAGTATCAGGGCGGTTTTACTTAGTATATGGTAATGCCCGTCTATTTAAACAAGTTCAGATGAAACCCCGGAACACTTGAAAAATATGATTCATGTCTTCAGAATAACGAATTGCAAATAAACTTATTATCGGGAATATAAATTATACCCTTAAAGGGGTATTTCTTATGGGTTTTTGAATTAGGTTTGCACAATTTAAAATTGGCAAATGGATAAAATCAAACAATTACAGGATACGGCCACCCAGGTAAGAAGGGATATTGTAAGGATGGTTCATGGGGTTCAAAGTGGCCACCCCGGCGGGTCTTTGGGCTGTGCAGATTTTTTAACAGCCCTTTATTTTGATGTTATGAACCACCGGTCAGCGTTTAATATGGACGGAATTGGTGAAGATGTATTTTTCCTGAGCAATGGTCATGTTTCCCCTCTTTTTTACAGCGTTTTGGCCAGGAGCGGCTATTTTCCGCTGCAGGAACTTGCCAGTTTCCGTAAACTGAACAGCAGGCTGCAGGGCCATCCCACCACACATGAACATTTACCCGGCGTTCGTATGGCAAGCGGATCGCTGGGGCAGGGGCTTAGCGTGGCGGTTGGTGCGGCATTGGCCAAAAAGTTAAACAACGACAATAGTGTAGTATTTTCACTTCATGGAGATGGGGAACTCGACGAAGGCCAGAACTGGGAAGCTATTATGTTTGCTGCCCATAAAAAAGTAGATAATTTAATTGCCACCATTGATGTAAACGGGCAACAAATAGACGGGCCTACCGAAAAAGTGATGGCGCTCCAGAGCCTGAAAGCTAAGTTTGAGGCTTTTAACTGGACCGTTGTGGAAATGGACGGAAATGATATGGAGGCCGTGCTTGAAGGGCTTGCAGCCGCAAAAACATTGCTCGGTAAAGAAAAACCCGTGGTCATTCTTATGAAAACCGCCATGGGAAAAGGAATAGACTTTATGGAAGGAACGCACGAATGGCATGGCATAGCTCCAAATGATGAGCAGCTGGCATCAGCACTCAGCCAGCTTCCTGAAACTTTAGGGGATTATTGAAACAATGATATTATTTTCTTAAATTGCTGACCATATTAATACCGAATGAAAAATTTTTCAGTTTTTATAGGGGTCATTAAAAATAAATACCTCATTGCTTCCATTTTTTTTCTTGTTTGGATGCTTTTCTTCGACCCCAAGGATATTGGCCAAACTTATGGCCGTATTGAGAAGCTGAATGAACTTCAAAAAAGTGAGCAACAGCTTACAAATCAAATAGTTGAAACAAAAAAGGAGCTGGATTTACTTAAAACAAGTGCCGAAACCATTGAGCGCTATGCCCGGGAAAACTACTATATGAAAAAAGACAACGAAGACCTGTTTATCGTAAAAACCCCATAGTTTTTTAAATTTTTCCGTATTTTATGCAATAAGTTATAAAAGCCTCCGTTTAATAAGTGGATAAATGATTGGTTTTTTAATCTCTAAATGACATTTTACTATGGATCGCTTTACTCAGGAAGATCTTTTACAATATTTGTATAATGAAGCTTCCGCTGAAAAATCGGCTCAAATAAAAGCTGCCCTGGCAGCTGATTGGAACCTGCGTGAAGAGTTTGAATCACTTACAGCTTCTAAAGACATGCTGGATACTGTAAAGATGCAATCTCCCCGCAAACAAACAATCGAAGAAATTCTCCGCTATGCAGAGAAATCAGTAGAAGAATTATCTTCTCATGCCTGATTTTCGGCGTTAAATAATGAACTTTGCCCCGGCTAATTACCGGGGCTTTTTTATGACTAAAAAACAACGATACCAGTTTATCATCGATTATTTTCTGGCACATGCGCCCGATGCTGAAACGGAGCTGATCTACGACAATCCTTACCAATTGCTGGTAGCAGTAATATTGAGTGCACAGTGTACCGATAAGCGGGTAAACCTTACCACTCCGGCCCTGTTTGAACGTTACCCCACGCCCGAAAAAATGGCCCAGGCACCTGTTGAAGATATTTTTTTACTGATAAAAAGTATTTCTTATCCAAATAACAAGGCTAAACATCTTTCCGGTATGGCCAGCATGCTGATAAAGGATTTTGGCGGAAAAGTTCCTATGACGGTGGAAGAACTGGTAAAATTGCCCGGTGTGGGCCGAAAAACAGCCAATGTGATCACATCTGTTATTGATGAACAACCCAATATGGCGGTAGATACACATGTTTTCAGGGTGAGCGAAAGAATTGGGCTTACAACGGGTGCCAAAACTCCCTATGCTGCTGAAAAACAATTGATAGCGAATTTACCTGCTGCCTATATTCATAAAGCCCATCACTGGCTCATATTGCACGGACGTTATATATGTGTAGCACGACGGCCAAAATGCAGCGAATGCGGGCTCCAGGCTGCCTGTAAATTTTTCAACAAGCAGATATTTACTAAATAATATTGAAGAATTTTCGTTTTATTTGTAACATAAACCTGTTCCGGCACCTCAAAGCCCAAACAATCTATAAGAATGAAAAAACTACGGATCATTTTCAGCATGTTGGCAGTATTGTTTTTTACTGCCCAGGAGGCTGAAGCCCAGTATTACTTTTTTGATGACGACTATTACGATAACCCATGGGTTTTTGAAGTAGGCGGTTCTATTAATGCCATGAACTGCCTTACAGATATTGGCGGAAAAAAGGGGATTGGAAAGAAGTTTGTCAAGGACCTGAATATTGGTAAAACTCATGCCAGCGCCGGGTTTTTTGCAGCAGCAACGTATAAAAACGCCTTTGCCTTTAAGGCGGAAGCTACTTTTGGAAAGGTTTCTGCTAATGATAATGTTCTGGCCGGGGTAACCGATATTGCTAAAGAAAGGTTTAACCGAAATACCAGTTTTCAATCTACTATTACAGAATTTTCGGCCACAGCTGAAATTCATCCGCTGTTCATTTTAGTCAACTGGCCATCCATGGACGTACCTCCTCCCCGTTATTCTCCTTATTTTTTAGGGGGGATAGGCTATTTTTCTTTTAACCCGCAAGCACAAAGTAAGGATGGCCGTATGGTAGACCTTCAGCCGCTCCGTACAGAAGGGCAGGGTTTTGTAGAATATCCCGACAGGCAGGTGTACAAATTAAAACAACTGAATATTCCCATAGGGCTTGGTGTTAAATATGAATTATCTTCCCTGGTAAATCTTCGTGGCGAATTTGTTTACCGCATGCTTAATACAGATTACCTGGATGATGTAAGCACCCGCTACAGCGATCCCTTTGCTTATACCAACCCGGCCAATAATTTCCCCGTTGCTTTACTGAATGATGCGCTGGAATTCAGAGACAGGCAGATCATTCCTAAAACAGCACCCGGTGGTAAACGTGGCAGCCCTTCGCAAAAAGACGCTTTTTTCAGCTTTAATGTAAAGCTGAGTTTGGTAATAGGAAGAGAAAGGATCAGGTAAATTTTACAAGAAATATATTTTTTAAAATCGCCTTATTTATAATGGGGCGATTTTTTATTGGAGATGGCCGCAGATGCGCAGATTAAATTAGGCATATTAATTTTTGAAAAGAGGTTCATGCGCAGTAGTAATCTTTTGTTATAATGCAGCATTCTAACTTTTTGTTAACCTAAGGATCGGTAGTTTAGATCCATTACCCACATTCAAAACTTACGCAAATGAAGATGCTATTTTTGTTATTTTCAACGGGTGCATTACTGGCCTTTCACCCAATTAAACAATCTTTTCATTCTTCCAATGTTTCAAAAAAAGTTTCCTGCGGCGAAAATGTACTTTCGCTGCAATACCAGCAACGGGGCCCGGGGCGTATAGCCGCCGTTGATTTTAAGGCACAGGATTACTGCAGGGCCGAAATGCCCGAGGATTTTGATTTTGATGTAAAATTTACAGTGGTAAGCGCCACGGTATATTTTACAGGAGCCGGTTTTCCCAATGCAGCGACGGGTTATATCAACAGCAGCAGCTTAAAGCCTCTTAAGCCAATGATGGATAAATGCATACCAGGCAGCATTGTTATTTTTGATAACATTAAAGTGAAAGGGCCGGGCGATGAAGTGAGAACGATAGAGAGTGTGAGTATGAGGTTGTATTAGAACAAAAATGAACCCCAAAAGGGTCAGAAAAATTTTCCGTCTGTACAAGAACGGGCAGGGATATATAGCCCGATTCCGGAATACATATTTAACGGTAATTTTTTACCTTATCTGGTGAATGTACTCGTTGCTTAAAAATTGCTTGCGGATATCGTTAAGGTCCCTGATGATGCTTGCATCTACAAAAGTATCGGCCATTTGCAGGGTGAAGCCGCCCACAAGGCTTTCATCTACGGCTGTTTCCAGTTCAATATGTTCCACACCCGACTCTGCCTTTACTTTGTTTACAATACTTTGCTGCAGTTCGCTGCTTACCGGTGTTGCCGTAACGAGTTTAACCTTATGAATTCCCTTTATTTTATTGTACTGGTTAATAAAGGCATCTGCAATTTCGGGAAGGTTGCTTTCCCTGTTTTTGCGAACCAGGAGTCTTGTAAAAAGATTGGTTATTTCACTCACCCTTCCGGCAATAACGGCCTGAATGATCTTGTCTTTTTTATCGGAACTGATCACCGGGCTGCGGAGCAGGGCCACAAAATCGGGATTGGTTTTGCGGAGCTGCATGAAAAATTTCATGTCGGCATAAACCGTTTCGAGCTGGTTTTTCTCTACAGAGAGATCTACGAGGCTCTTTGCGTATCTTGCTGCTAAACGTGGGTTGTTCATTCGTTAATATGATAATTCGATGATCTGATAATTTGCCAATGAGCAGGTTCCTTTTAAACAGAAACTTTGATCAGGGCTCACAATCTTTAGTTCAGTTTTACTTCTTCGGCGAGTTGTTTGATAAAGCCTTCCTGCTCCTGTTTGTTCGACAGTTCTTTGCGGAGTACTTTTTCGCTTACTTCCACCACCAGTTTGCCCACCTGGTTCTTGAGGTCGGTCATGGCGGCCAGCTTTTGCTGCTGAATAGAAGCACTGGCATCGGTCAGTATTTTTGCGGCCTGTGCCTTGGCCTCCTCTTTGGCCTGGCTGATCATTTTATCTTTTGTTTCCTTGGCTTCTTTAAGCATGCTGGCCCTTTCTTCACGGGCTGCCTGCAGGAGGGCTTCATTTTCGTTTTTCAGCTGGGCCATTTCCTGCTTTACTTTTTCGGCACTGGCAATACTGTCGGCAATGTTTTTTTCTCTTTCGTTAAGGCCTTTGATGATGGAAGGCCAAGCAAATTTTTTAAGGATAAAAAACACGATGCCAAAGGCCAGCAGTGTCCAGAAAATAATGCCAAAATGCGGTAATAAGAGTTCCATATATTTTATTAATTCTAAATTTTAAAAAGAAAATATTACTGCAGCTTCCGCCCTGTGCATCGGCTGCAGTAATGCGCTTGTGCAAATTAACCTACTACTGGGGCTTTCAATACAGCCAGCAGACCTGCAATTACTGCAAAAAGGGCAACACCCTCTACGAATGCAGCAGTGAGGATCATGTTTGCACGGATGTCGTTGGTGGCTTCCGGCTGACGGGCAATGGCTTCTACAGCACCTTTACCGATCTGGCCAATGCCGATACCGGCACCTACCGCAGCAAGACCAGCGCCAATAGCACCGCCCATGTGCGAAAAACCAATCTGAACTTCAGCTAACACAGTCAATAGACTCATGATACTTTGTTTTTATAATGAACAATTAATTACAAATTAAGCAACCGCCGGTTTTGCATGATGATCATCTGCGTGATGTTCATCGTGATGGGCGCCTTCAAATGCCTGGCCAATGAACACTGCCGTGAGGTTGGTGAATATGAATGCCTGGATAAAGGCAACCAGTATTTCAATAAAATAAATGAAAACCGTAAATGCAACCGATAGCGGTGAAAATCCCCAGCCTGCCACTTTGGTCATTTCGCCAAAAATAAATATCAGTGAAACAAAGCTCAGGATAATGATATGACCTGCGATCATATTGGCAAAAAGACGGATGATAAGGGCTGCCGGCTTAATAAAGAAGCTGGCAAACTCTATTGGTATCAGGATCACTTTTACAAACAGGGGCACACCGGGAGGCCAGAAAATATGCCCCCAAAAATGACCATTGGTGCTGAACAGGATCACAAAAAAGGAAATAACACCCAGTACCAGGGTAAAAGCCACGTTGCCGGTCACATTTGCCGAGCCAGGAATAAGGCCAAACAGGTTATTGATAAGTATAAAGAAAAATATGGTGAGCAAGTAGGGCAGGTATTTTTGCCATTTGGCGCCCAGGTTGGGCTTGGCTGCTTCGTCGCGTATAAAAGTTATTACCGGTTCAATGGCATTTTGCCAGCCTTTTGGGGCTGTAGTAACGCCCTGGCCGTTTTTATATTTTTTGGCAATGCCGGTCATAAGTAACACCAGTATAGTGAGGGCCAGCAGCATCTGAACCACGTTTTTAGTGAGTGAAAAATCATATACTTTGCTGCCATCGGTAGCTACAATTTCCCCTTTTTCAACCCTGTAACCATTGTACTCTTCGTGGCCATGGTGAAATTTGCCCGAAGAGAACATGCTGAAACCCTTTGTGGGCGAATAAAGTATTACCGGCAGGGGAAGGGTGGCATGAAAGTCACCTATTGAAAAAAAATGCCATTCGTGCGCATCCTGGATATGGTCTAAAATGATTTTAGCGGGATCTAGTTTTTCTGATGATGCTTCATGAGGGCCGGAAGCTGGATTTTCGCCTTCATGCTGGGCCAAAACAGGGGCCGAAAAACCGATGAAAAAAACGCTGAAAGCCGCTACCAGTAATGATTTGATGCTCTTTGATGCCATAGCTGCACTGAAATTTGGCGCAAAGATAGGGGTAGGGGGCGGAATTACAAAAGATAACGGGCTTTTTGGAGATAAGCCGGGGAGTTTTCTGGGATTTATTTTCTATCTGTATTTTGATAAGTTTTTTGGATTTTCTCCAGTTCAATCACATCAATTTGATCCTTGGGCCTGTTAACTGCTTTTTTGTTGGCAATAAGATGGTTAATATTAAGGAAAGGAATTTTTAACTCATATATATCCGCAATGGAGGCCGGGGAAAAGCAATCGTAAAAACTAAAAGACTCCAGCCCTTTCATGGGTGCTACCATCAGGTCTAATACAAATCCATTATTCAGGTAAAAATTGGTACATCCTGGCACAAATTGCATCCTTTCAATGGGCTCAAAATCACCTATGCATAGTCGGCAAATGCTTTTCGTAGTTTTTTGCGGTTTCCAAGACTGTCTTCAATAAGGAGATCCATATCACCGGTATACCCCTGAAACCCATGCAGGTTGGTGGCAAACCCTCCCACCATGATGTACTTTACCTGGTTATCCTGCAGGGCAGTCCAAAACTTTATTATTTCTTCGCTGAAGATATCCATTGGTTCATATCCTTGTGAGTGATCTTGGCATGTTTCATCATTTCTCCTGATTTTATTAATTCCATCATAAATTCAAAACGTTGTGTATGATTGCGCAGGAGTGCCTGTGATAGCTGATTTTTTTCTGAGTGACTGTAAGCACTGCCTTCATCGTGCAGCGTATTTTAGGGAAATTGATGTGATCCGGAACCATATTGAAATGTAAGAATTTTAAGGAAGAGAATCGCATTTCTCCTGTTAAAACCTGTATCGTACATTCGCAGCATGAAGATTGTTTTTGGCATTTTGTTTTTGGCAGGTTTATTATGCTCCTGCTCGGTCAGCAGGCAGGTATCACGCCAGGCAAATGAACTGCTGATCAACGACAGTGCCATTGCCAGCGGGCATATTGGTATTTCTGTTTATGAGCCCGCAGCCGGTAAATTCTGGTATAATTACAATGCCGATAAAAATTTTATCCCTTCCAGCAATATAAAACTGTTTACGCTTTATGCGGCCATGAAGCGTTTGGGTGATAGTTTGGTTGGGGTGAGGTATTATGATTTCGGAAATAATTCTATGGAAATACTCCCAACAGGCGATCCAACTTTTCTTCATCCTGAATTTAAAAATCAACCTGTATATGATTTTATTAAACATTCTTCAGCTAACATAAATTTTAATGGATGTTACTGGAAAGAAGAACGTAAGGGAAAAGGATGGGCTTGGGATGATTATAATTCCATTTTTATGACGGAAAGAAGTGGATTTCCAATTTATGGAAATCTAATTAAAGTTTTTTTTAAGAACGATACGCTAACATCGGTTCCTTTTGTATTTGGCGACATCCCATTCTATACAGAAAATTGGTGGGAAACTCCTAATAAATTATTGCCACGTTTGCATAGAAGTAATCTGCCTGCAAAATTTTTAATCAAAAAGCTCTCTGAGCAATATGATGCTTTTGGAGTTTATCCATCCGAAACAGAATTTCGGACAACATATATTCCAATGGTGATTGATGGGAAAAAGACAATAGAAATTCTTAATGATACCATAAAACCTAAAAACCCTGTTCAATATTATTTGCGTTCAGGAGGAGAGCTACCAGATGTACATACCATCCACTCACAACCCACCGATTCCCTGTTAAAACCCATGATGCACCGCAGCGATAATTTTTTTGCTGAACAAAGCCTGCTCATGGTGAGTAATGAAACCCTGGGTTATATGAGTGATGAAGCCATTATAGATTCCCTGCTCAAAACAGATTTAAAAGACCTGCCGCAGCAACCCCGCTGGGTGGACGGGAGCGGGCTGAGCCGCTACAACCTGGCCACGCCGAAATCATTGGTGTACCTTCTCCAAAAAATTAAAAATGAATTCAGCTGGGATCGTATTACAACCATATTGCCTACAGGCGGAGAGGGCACTTTAAAAAATTATTTTAAAGATGAAACCGGGTTCATTTATGCAAAGACCGGTACCCTTAGTAATAATTGTGCATTGAGTGGTTACCTTGTTACAAAGAAAAATAAACTGCTTATCTTTTCAATTCTCAATAACAATTATGCAACGGGGGCCACGCCGGTACGCCGGGCAGTGGAGAAATTTTTATTGCAGTTGCGTGAAAAATACTGAATTTGGTTTTTATGATCCGGGGACAGCCCCTGCAGAAACACGCCTCGTAGGTACACGCCTCGAGGCGTGTACCTACAGGGTTCCTACCGCCCAAACATTTTATCCAGTTCTTCCTTTTTAAAATTCATGTAGGTGGGTTTGCCATTGGCGGTGGCATTGGGTGTGCTGCAGGCAAACAGGGCGGTTAAAAGATTTTGCATTTCATTTTGTGTAAGTGCGGTTCCTGCTTTAATGGATTGTTGCATAGCCATAGAACGCAATAATTTTTCGCGGCGGCTGAATTTAAGGTCTGTGCTGAAATGCTTGTACTGTTCCAGCATCTTTTCAATTGCCTTTTTTTCGTTGCCCTGCAGCGTATCTGCAGGTGTGCCCTGTACAATAAAACTGTTGTTGCCAAAGGGCTCCAGTTGGTAGCCAAGCTGCTGCAGATCGGGTAGCAATTCGCTTAAAAGCACTGCATCGGCAGGGGCCAGGTCGATGGTTACCGGGAAAAGGCTTTGCTGCGTACTGATAGGTTTACCGGCAACAGCATTGGTAAAACGTTCGTACAAGACCCGTTCATGTGCATTTTGCTGGTGAACGAGCAGGTAGCCCTGTTCGTTTTGCATAACGAGGTAGCTGTTATGAAGCTGGAACAAATTATTTTGTTCAATGTGCTCATGTTCTATTGCTACCTGCCTGGGCATTACCGCATTGAGTGATGCCTCCGCATTTTCGCTTTCGGGGCTCAGCTGGCTTACCCATGGCTGCAGATCGCTCCTGTTTGCTTCGCTTTTGCGTTCAATAAAATGAGCCTGGTTTTTTTCAGTAAAGGTTTTATATAAGGAGGAAGAGGCTGCGCTTGATTTGTTTTCTTCAGTAAATGGTTTGCTTACTGCATCGAGTTGCTGGATAGACGCATCCAGCTCAAAATCGAGCGTGGGTGTTATGCTGAACTGTGCCAATGCATGCTTTACTGCACTCTGCACAAATGCGTACACAATTTTTTCGTCTTCAAATTTTATTTCCTGCTTAGTGGGGTGAACATTGATATCCAGTTGACCGGGATCAAGATCTATGAAAAGCACATAGAGGGGAAAGCTGTCTTTGGCGATCATTTCATCAAAGGCATTCATCACCGCATGATTGAGATAAGGACTCTTAATAAAGCGGTTGTTTACAAAAAAGTATTGGTCGCCGCGGGTCTTTTTGGCTGTTTCGGGTTTTCCAACAAAACCACTGATGTTGAGGTAATCGGTTTGTTCCTGCACGGTTACCAACTTTGCGTTATAACTGTTGCCCAGCAGTTGCACCACTCTTTGTTTAAGGGAGCCGGGTTCTAAATGAAATACCTGCTGGCCGTTGGAGCTGAGCGAAAAAAATATACCCGGAAAACTCATGGCCACCCTTATAAATTCATCTACAATATGCCTGAGTTCTGCCGCATTGCTTTTTAAAAAATTGCGTCTTGCCGGTACATTGAAAAAAAGATTTTTCATGGCAATGGAACTGCCGTTTGCCATAGCCACGGGTTCCTGCTTTTTTACGAGGCTGTTTTCAATTTCGAGGTATACGCCGGTTTCATCTTCGGGTCGTTTGGTTTTTAGCTCTACCTGGGCTACGGCTGCAATGCTGGCCAGCGCTTCGCCCCGGAAACCCATTGTTTTTATACGAAAAAGATCATCAATATTTTGAATTTTGGAAGTGGCATGCCTTTCAAAAGCCATCCTGGCATCGGTTTCGCTCATGCCTTTTCCATTGTCGATCACCTGCACCAGCGACTTGCCTGCATCATTAATAAAAAGTTTGATCTCTGTAGCGCCGGCATCCACCGCATTTTCCAACAATTCTTTTACCGCACTGGCGGGGCGCTGAATAACCTCGCCGGCCGCAATCTGGTTGGCAATATTATCGGGCAGTAAATGAATGATGTCGGGCAAAATCTGAAGTTTTTTGAATCTGCAAATTTAGGGCAAAAGCCTCTATCATCAGGTTAAACAATAAAATGGCTAAGGTTTACAAACATATTTAGCATTATGGCGAGTTGCCAGGCAGCATTATTTTTGATAACTATTTGTGTAACATGCACAAATTTTAGCTTTCTTAACACTAATCCCATCATAATTTCCGAACTTTAGCGCATGCAATTATCTCTACGGAAAATGATGAAAAGACTTGTTGCGGGTGAAGTGTGCGACGCAACAAAAGCCGGTTTGAAAAACAACAGCCGGGCTCATAAAATATTTTACACAGCAGTTGTCTCACTGTTGCTTGTTTCTTCTGCCGGCCTGGCCCAAAATACTGCTCAAAACTGGGTCGACAGTGTGTACAATTCGCTCAGTAAAGATCAGCGTATTGCACAGTTGATGGTGGTGCGCACCAGCACCTACGACAGTAAAACAAAAAAAGCCATCTTTCTCGATAAGGAAGCCGGAGCGCTTATTTCTAAATACAATGTTGGTGGCATTTGTCTCTTCCAGGGCAACCCGGTGCGGCAGGCTGAAATGGTAAACAGCCTGCAATCAATGGCAAAAACACCGCTGATGGTTTGTATAGATGGCGAATGGGGCCTGGGTATGCGCATGATCGACAGTGTGCTGCCGCTTCCAAAGCAAATGATGCTGGGTGCAATGAAAGATGCAACCATTGTTTACAGGTATGGACAGGTGGTGGCCGAACAATGCAGGCGTATGGGCATACAGGTTAATTATGCACCGGTGGTGGATGTAAACAATAACCCAAACAATCCTGTAATAAATGACCGCAGTTTTGGGGAGGATAAATACAAGGTGGCCGATTTTGGCGTAGCCTATATGAAAGGCATGCAGGATAACGGGGTGATGGCCTGCGCCAAACATTTTCCCGGGCACGGTGATGTAAGCGTGGATTCGCATTACGATTTACCTGTGATCAATAAATCTGCTGCCGAACTGGATTCGCTGGAACTTTATCCTTTCCGCAAAATTTTTGAGGCAGGGGTGGGCAGTGTGATGATCGCCCATTTATACATCCCATCTATTGATACAACGGCCAACAGGGCCACCTCCCTTTCGCCCAAAAATATTAACGGGCTGTTGCGCAAAACGATCGGTTACCAGGGACTCACGTTTACCGATGCACTTGAAATGCAGGGGGTAAAAAAGTTTTTTCCGGATGGAGAGGCTTCTGTACAAAGTATTATTGCCGGAAACGATATGCTTTGTTTGCCCGGTGATGTGCCCTTATCAATTGAAAAAATAAAGAAGGCCATCAAACAAAAAAAACTTAGCTGGACCGATATTGAAATTCATTGTAAAAAAGTGCTGATGGCTAAATACCAATATGGCCTTGCCAGCCTGCAGCCGGTGAATACCACAAACCTTACTGCCGACCTAAACAGCAAAGTGCCCGAAATACGCAAACTGGTTGCAGAAAATGCCATCACCCTGTTGGCCCGTAAAGAAGATGCCTTTTTTCCGCTGGGCGAAAAAGACAACAACAAGCCGGGCGATGTTGCTTATGTGGCCGTGGGTATCAACCGTATCAATGATTTTGGCCGCCGTATGGATGCTGATTATAAAGCTGCTGTTTTTTATTTTGATTACAGTAAAACAGATGCCGATGCAGGGGAACTTATTTTAAAACTCAAAGAAAAATACAAACGTATCATCATAGGTGTGCACAATACCAGCCGTTCGCCCGCAACAAATTTCGGGTTAAGCGAGGCTGCTGTTAACCTGGTTAACCGGTTGCAGCAGGAAACCAGCAGTATGATATTTTTATTTGCCAATGCGTATGCAGCAAAAAATTTTTGCAGCGCCAAAAACCTGGCGCTATGTTACGAAGATGATGCCATTACACAAAATACGGCGGCAGAAATGCTTAAGGGCAACCTTACATTTAAAGGCACCCTTCCTGTAACCGTATGCGAAAATTTTAAATATGGTTTCGGTGAAAGTACAAGTTCTTTGTATGACCCGGTTCCGGATCCGCTGAATCCCACGCCGGGGTTCGATGCTGCAAAAATGATGGCCATTGATTCTATTGCCGAAGATGCCATTGCCAAATGGGCCATACCCGGCTGCAGGGTAATGGTGGTAAAAGATGGTAAGATCAGTTATAATAAATCCTTCGGCTTTTATGATCATTACAAAAAGCAGCCGGTAAACAGGGAAAGTGTTTACGACATGGCCTCGGTCACAAAAATATGTGCCACCACTATTGCAGTTATGAAATTATACGAGGATGGAAAACTCGATTTAAAAAAAAACTTAGGTCATTACCTGGGGTGGGTTAAAGGCAGTGATAAAGAATACCTCAAAATTGAAGACATGCTGCTGCACCAGGCCGGCCTGGTTGCATTTATTCCCTTTTATAAAGAAACGCTTGACAGCTCGGGGGCGCCGCTCGACAGCATTTATTTTACCAGCTGGCGCGACAAATTTCCTGTAAAAGTGGCGCAGAACCTCTACATGCGTGAAGACTGGAGGGATACGATGTTCAGCCGTATCTTAAAAAGCCCGCTGGGCCCCTGGAGCAAATATGTATACAGCGATAATGATTTTATTTTCCTGGGAAAAATAGTGGAGGCGATCACGCATAAATCCCTGGAGCGTTATGTGGAGGATGAATTTTACAAACCAATGGGCTTAACAAGTATCGGCTTCAGGCCCCAGCAGCGGATGCCGGCAATGCGCATTGTACCGACTGAAGAAGAAAAAATTTTTCGTAAACAGGTTTTACGCGGCGATGTGCACGACCCGGGAGCAGCCATGTTTGGTGGTGTATCGGGACATGCCGGGCTCTTCAGCAATGCCTACGATATTGCGGCGGTGATGCAGATGTTGCTCGACGGGGGTTCTTATAACGGACGCAAATACCTGGGTAAAGAAACCATTGGCCTTTTTACCGATTACCACAGCGATTTCAGCCGCCGCGGTTATGGTTTTGATAAACCTGAAAAAGATAATTATAAACGGGATGAACCTTACCCGGCCGCACTGCCTTCTTCTAAAACCTTTGGGCATACCGGTTTTACAGGAACCTGTGCATGGGCCGACCCCCAGTATAATATCATTTATGTATTTTTAAGCAACCGGGTAAATCCGGTTGAAAATAGGGCATTGTTGCGGATGAATGTGCGGGGTAAAATACACGATGCCATTTACAAGGCAATGCTTCGCTGATAAGTTAGTTTCTTTATTTTCAATTTAAAACATGCCAGTTATTTTGCCAGTAAACGGGGTCAGCCCTCAAATAAGCGGTGATTGCTATATTGCCCCCAATGCCACTATTGTAGGCGATGTGCACATGGGAAAGGAGTGCAGCGTATGGTTCAATGCCGTGATAAGGGGCGATGTAAACAGTATTCGTATGGGAAACAGGGTAAATGTGCAGGACGGGGCTGTAATACACTGTACATACGAAAAAACAAAGACCATTATCGGAAATAATGTGAGCATCGGGCACAATGCAATTGTGCATGGATGCGTTATAGAAGATAACGTACTGGTGGGCATGGGTGCCATTGTAATGGATAATGCCCGTATCGGCAGCAATAGCATCATTGCGGCGGGAGCGGTGGTACTTGAAAACACCGTGGTGGAAGCGGGTTCTATTTATGCAGGAATTCCGGCTAAAAAAGTAAAAGATATCAGTGCCGGGCTTATCAGCGGTGAAATTGACCGTATTGCGCACAATTATGTAAAGTACAGTGGATGGTTCAAAGAGCAGCCCGGGCAGGAAAAATAGCAGGTTCGGTGCATTTAACTTTTAGTTTGATAATTAAAAATATACCTTAGTACAAACATTATTTGAACATGAAAGCAACAAAACCCTTATTGATGATCAGCTTTGCGGCCCTGCTGCTGAGCAGTTGTTCTGTGTTAAGGAAGAAAGAAAAATACGGTTGCCCAAATGATGCACGGGGCATGAGCCAGGATGAAATAGTGGAAAAGTCGAACAAGAAGAAATATAAAGGCGGCAGCAAATTTTGAATTAATTATTGATTTTATACCCTGTTCACAAAACCTGAAATCTATGTGCTACGAATTAAAAACACCCAATGGCGGCACCGAAGCCGTAATTGACGACAACTGCGGCATTTCAAAGTTTTATGCCATAGCGCAAACACTTGCAGATGACCTGCAGGTAAGGTTCCTCAACCAGCTCGACGAAGGCGAAAACCTTGAATGGGATTTTATGTACAAGGATGAGCTGCTTACGCTTCACTTCAACATGTTCAACGGGGTAAGTATTGTACCTGGTAACCAGCACCTGCGTCGCCGTGATCCCAGCCGGGTAATGGAAGTTGCTAATTTTCTTGAGAGAAGGGCATACTAACTTTCATTTTCTTCATTGGTTTGAGCATACCCGAATTTTTCTTCCAGGAAATTTTCAAAACGCAGCCTTATGGTTTCGTCGGTTGTTTTTTTATACCAGGCACATAACCAGGGCAGGCCCACCAGTGCCAGCATGGCCAAAATAAGGTCCTGTGGCGTTCCCCGCATGAGCATATAGCGATGCAGGTACACCAACCCGGTAATAGAAAAAAGGAAGTAGAGTATGTACAGCGAAGGGCTTCCTTTTACGGTAGTTTCTATCAGCGTTCCTGACTCGCCTTTTATGCTGAGCTTACCATATAATCTTGATGAAACCCCTGTGCGGCTGCTGAAGATATTGCGCAGGCGGAGGCAAAATGAATGATTGCCCGCATAAACGAGTTCGGGGTCATTATCATCCCGGAGACCACTTGATGCCGGGATCGTTTTTATTGCAGCGAACACTTCTTCAGCCGGGAGAAAAACAGTATAAGCTTCCTGCTGTGCAACAAAAAAATTTGATATGGTTTCAATGGGGTCGGTCAAGTAAAATAATTTCTTCAGGTTGTTACACTTTGTGTTTTTTCAAACTGCATTTTATACAATTTATAATAATGACCCTGCAGGGCCATCAGTTCTGCATGGCTGCCCATTTCCTTTATTTCACCCTTATCGAGTACGATTATTTTTGTGGCTTTTCTGATCGTGCTGAGCCGGTGTGCAATGATGATGGAAGTACGGCCGGCAATCAGCTTGTCTATCGCTTTTTGTATCAGCGATTCACTTTCGGGATCTATAGAAGAAGTGGCTTCATCCAATATCAATATGGAGGGGTTGTACAGCAGTGCACGTGCAAAACTCAGCAATTGCCGCTGGCCCATGCTGAGCGTGGCGCCCCGTTCCATCACATTATAATCATATCCGCCGGGCAGCCGAATGATAAAATCGTGCAGCCCGATCAGCTTTGCGGCTTCTTCCACCCGCTCCCGGCTGATGGTATGGTTACGGAGTGTTACATTGTCGGTAATGGAGCCGCTGAATAAAAAAACATCCTGCAGCACCACGCCGATCCTGCTGCGTAAAAAACCGAGTTCATATGCTTCAATTGCTTTACCATCTATTAAAATTTCACCTGCCTGTATGGGATAAAGCCTGTTTATTAAACTGATAATGGATGTTTTTCCACTCCCTGTATGCCCTACCAGCGCCAATGTTTCGCCGGCTTTAACGCCGAAAGAGAGATTTCTTAACACTTCATTTCCGGGGTTATAGGCAAAGCTTACATTTTTAAATTCAATATCTCCACGTATGCCCGCAGCGGTAAAAGTGGATTCATTGGGCATCGTGTTTTCATTGTCGAGCACTTTAAATACCCTTTCGCTGGCTATCATGCCCATCTGCAGTACGTTGAATTTGTCGGCTATCACCCGCAGCGGCCTGAACAATAAATTAATGCACAAAATGAAGGAAGTGATTATGCCTGCAATACCGGCTGCAATATCCTTATTTGGCATGGCATCTTTTGCTGCCCACCATACCAGTAATCCAATGGAAAATGCAGATACCAATTCCACTACCGGAAAAAAAACGGAATAGGCAAAAATGGCCTTTATATTGGCATTGCGGTGCTCCCTGTTTATTTTTCTGAATTTTTCCTGCTCTCTTTTTTCAGCAGCAAAAGCCTGCACAATGCTCATGCCGGTGATATGTTCCTGTACAAATGCATTGAGCGCAGCCACCGCATTGCGTACCTTGATGAACGATTTGTTTACGGTTTCTTTAAAAAAATAAGTGGCCACAATCAAAAAAGGGAAAGGTGCCAGGCAAATCAGTGTTAGTGTTGGGCTTACCCAAAACATATAGCCCAAAATGGATACAATGGAAAGCATATCTGCAATGATCGGGATCAATCCGTCGCTGAAGATATCGTTTACACTTTCAATATCATTGATTGTCCTTGTGGTAAGGGTACCAATGGGCGTCCGGTCGAACTCAGATAAATTCAGGTTTGTTATTTTATCGTAGGTGGCCACCCGCATATCACGCACCACGGTCTGGCCCAGCGATGCGGTGGTAAAGCTGAAGTAAAACCTGGCGGCCGTTTCCACAAGCAGCAATACAATTTGAATGATCGTCATTTCAATGATAAAACCACCGGGGCCATCTACAAAATGTGCTGTTGTGCTGTTGTTGATGCCATTGTTAATGGTAAGCTGGATCAGCAGTGGTCTCAATGGCGCCAGCAGTGCAAGTAAAACCGAAAGCAGGAGGGAGAGATAGAATTTTTTTTTGTAAGGTGCAGCAAAACGGAAAACCCTTTTGAGCAAGGCAAAACTGAATTTTTGTTTTTTAGCAACGGGTTGCGACATGTATGCAAATGTACATAAAACCTCACCGTACTGTAAACTGCTGCCGTAAGCCGAACAGAAAATATTTGCTAAAAAAAATTGGGTAAAACCCTGCGGGATGCATTATTCGTTTTCCATCCGCTTATGGTAAGCTTTCAGAAATATTGCACCAAGGTTGCGGTAGGGTGGAATATAATCGTCCCAGCTTTCCCTTATTTCGGGATTAGGATCTTTATGAAACACTTTGCCAAGCGCAGCCCACATGTTTTTCCATACAAGGGTATCGTTGCTTAAAAATGATTGGTTAAGGTAGTTGATGATGGGCTGGTTCACATCTCCTTTTCCGATTTCTTTGGTGGAAATGATATGCGCATCGGGGCAAACCTCCAGGATCGAATTGAGGTTCTGGTAACCGCCGCAGGAACCCAGTAAAATGATGCGGGCAGTTTCGGGCAGCCGTTTGATGGTTCCGGGGAGCCAGTAACTATGGCCGCGATGCACCGCCATGGTAGGGGCCATGTTTAAGGATTCCATATATTTTGCCAGGTGAACCTGCGCCGAATCATCAAGATTAGCGTCATAGTTCAACGGCTTGTTTGCAAAAACATATACTTGCCCTTTTTTTGATTTCAGTTCAACCCATTCCTTCTTATCTGTACGCACCCAGTCTTTGGCTGCAAATGAATTAACAAACCTTGGGAAAAATGCCTTGCCGTCTTCATCGCCATAAAAGAAAACCTGCTGAACGATCCGGCCTTTTTCATCTTTCATCCCTGTCATGGGTATTTCGTAAATAGGCGGTATGCCGATCTCTTTTGAGAGGTCGATACTGTTATCATCTGCAGCCATAAAAATATTCCTGAGCAAGCCGTATATGATCCTCCCGCGGCTGTTTCCATTGGCAATGGCATTGGCTTCATTTTCCTTTACATAACTCAATATGCCGGCAAGTAATTTTTTATTAGTAATGCTGCTGTAGCTATCGGCCACATCAACGGCATCTTCCAGGCTTTCGGCCTTATCGAGGTTGGCCACAAATGCCTTCATCAGCACTTCTGAACTTTCTTCAGGCATCAGTTTTAAAAATGTATCCAGCTTATTATAGTTGGCCGCCATTTTAATGAACTTTTTAAAATGGTCGAAATTCACTTTCAGCAAAAGTGAATCAGTTCTCGGGCCCGGGCCCATGCGCTGCAGCATGCGGTTAAAACTGTGCTTGTAGCTCGATGTAAAAATGGTTGTTTCGCCCATCACCATCATATAGTACAATTCTTCGGGGCCAAGCGGATCAATGGCCCGCATACGTACGTTAAGGTTGCTGAGGTCGTGCAGTTCGTTAATGGGTGTAATGAAATGCTGAATGGCTTTCTTTTTGAGGGTTTCGTTCAAACCATTGGTGCCAAACATGGCTACGGGCGTATCTCTCAACGGAGGCGACATACGCCTGAAATAATCAGACCCTGTACGTACAAGCAGTTTGTAATAACCAACACTGTCATATCCCTTATCGCCATCGCCCACCAGTTTTTTTATATCATCAATTTTTTGTTTACCCGAAAGAAGATCATCCAAAAAGGGAAAATAAAAAAGCGCATTGGGTGTTTCGCTCAGTTCGGCCACCGCCTTTACCATAGGGTTTGTGCTGTTGTGTATCAGCCTCCCTTCGGGTGAAGATTTTGACTGGGCAAAACTGTAAAGTTGAGCAGGATTATTTTTACAGGCAAGTACCAGCAGGCTGTCGGCAAAAGGCTGTGAGGCAAAAGGCCTGATGGTAGGCAATATTTTTTCGGGGAATAGATGGCTGAATTTAAGATAAACAATATTGTTCAGCTCTTTAATACCGGGATTGTCGAAAAGCACATCGGTGATGATCTTTGCAACCGGGTAAGGTGAATTTTCAATAATTGGAACCAGGGTTTCATTTTTAGCCTGTGCCTGTAAGGCAATGCAAAAGTTTTCCGTGAGAACAGGCAGGTCCAGCGGGTTGATATCATGCTGTTTCCAGCTGTTGCGGAAAAGCCTCAGCATATTTTCTGTATAACGTAGGTTTTTTACCTTGTTATTTTTACCCGGCAGGTCTTTGCTTATTTCGATCCAGTTTTTTACCTGGTCAATTTTCCGGTATAATGCATCCGTAAGCAAGAGGTGAATTTCTTCATTTGAGCCAACCTTCAGGATGCCGTCTTGCTTTCCATCGGCCTTGTCGGTGAGTTTTTGTTCCTGCATTACGAGATCGTGAAAATACTGCCTGTCTATAGGAGGTTTTACAACCGTATCAGATTGGGCTGAGGTAAGAAGCGGGGAAAATAGTAATGTAAAAAGTAAAATTCTGTTCATAATTGCTGTTACCGGCAAAGTTGCTGCAAGATACACTTCGTTTTTGGTTATAGACTACTCAAAAAGGGTAATTATTGCAGGGGGCTTAACAATTTCATAATATTATAACAGGGCTTTAACTACTGAAGAGATGCCTGCGATAGCCTATTTTTGCGCAGCAACTTATATATGGCAAAAAAGATATTGATCGCAGATGACGAACCTGATATCCTGGAGATATTGCAATACAATCTCCGGTCCGAAGGATACGATGTAGTGCTGGCTAAAAACGGTATAGAAGCCATTGATCTGGCCAAAAAAGAAAATCCCGATCTTATTATACTGGATATAATGATGCCCGGCAAAACGGGTATTGAAGCCTGTAATATTCTGCGTAGTATTCCGGAGTTTAAAGAAACACTCATTATCTTTTTAACCGCACTAAGCGATGAGGCCACCGAAATAAAGGGATTGGAAACCGGGGCCGATGATTATCTTACCAAACCGGTGAGCCCCCGTGTACTGGTGAGTAAGGTAAACGCCCTTTTCCGGCGGCTGGGCAAGCAGGACACAGCTGTGATAAAAATCGGCGACCTGGAAATTGACCGGGAGCGTTATATGATCATTCACAAAGGAGAAGACATTGTACTTGCCCGTAAGGAATTTGAATTGCTTGCCCTGCTGGCATCAAAACCGGGAAAGGTTTTTCTGCGAAACGAGATCCTGAACCAGGTATGGGGCACAGAAGTGATCGTTGGCGACCGTACCATTGATGTGCATATCCGGAAAATACGGCAGAAACTAGGGCTCGACTGTATAACCACGGTAAAAGGTGTGGGATATAAATTTGAGATCTAGCATACCAGCTATCGGGCCATTTATGTAAACTTTCAATGAATTGCCTCACCTGCTGATCTATCGGGTGCTTTTTAAGCAGGGATCAATAACTTTGCACATGCTTTCCGAAAAAAATTTTTCTCCACAGCAATTATCGGCACTAACCGCTCTGATGCTGAATGTACCCATTACCATCGGTATTTTTATATTTAAACCTGTATGGTGGATAGCTCTTACCTCCTTCATTGTTATTTTTGCAGGAAGCTATGGCCTTATACTGTACACCTTACAAAATTTCATTTACCGCAAAATAAAACTCATCTATAAACTTATTTCACAAACCAAGGCCAGCAAAAAAGAGGAGTTTTATTATAAAAACCTGCTGCCGCAAAAAAGTATTGATGAAGTAAGGCAGGATGTGGAAGAATGGGCCGAGGAGAAGAAGGCAGAGATAGAGGTGCTCCAGCGAAATGAAGCATTTCGTAAGGAGTTTTTACAAAACCTGAGCCACGAACTTAAAACACCCATTTTTGCCATACAGGGTTATGTAGATACCCTGCTGGGAGGCGCCCTGCACAACCAGGAAGTGAACGGGCGTTTTTTGCAAAATACAGCACATAATATTGACAGGCTGGTGAACCTGGTAGACGACCTTGATGAGATATCAAAGCTGGAAAGCGGGGAATTCAAACTCAATAAAAAGAATTTCATTATACAGGAACTGATGAAAGAAGTGTACGACTCGCTTTACCTCAGAGCTGCCGAACGTGGCACAAGATGCATTATTAAAAAGGGCTGTGAAACACCCATAACCGTTTATGCCGATAAGGAAAAGATACGGCAGGTACTTATTAACCTTACAGATAATGCCATCAAATATGGTAAAGAAAACGGAATGGTGGAAGCCAGCTTTTATAAGGTGGAAGAAAACAGGGTGCTGATGGAAATAAGTGATGATGGCGTGGGCATTTCTGAAGAACACCTGCCCCGTGTTTTTGAACGATTTTACCGTACCGACCTGGCCCGCAGCCGCAAAGTGGGTGGCAGCGGGCTGGGCCTTTCTATCTGCAAACATATCATAGAAGCGCATGGTCAAAATATTCATGTGCGCAGTACAACTGCTGTGGGAAGCTCGTTTGGGTTTACACTCGAAAAAAGAAGAGACCAGGCTGCTGCAGATTCATAATACTTCATGATTTCATAATGATTTCTTTATACCTGCGTAAGCTGGCTTTCTGAATTTTTGTGAAAATTAACTTTCATGAAAATCTTATATGCCGTTCAGGCAACCGGCAATGGCCATATCAGCCGGGCCAATGAAATTATTCCACTGCTTGAACAAATGGCAGAGGTAGACGTATTGTTAAGCGGCACACAGGCTAGTGTTAGCTTAAATCACCTGGTTAAATACCGGCGTAAAGGATTAAGTTTTGTATTTGGCAAAAAGGGCGGTATTGATTTTGTAGAAACATGGAAGTTGCTCCATACAAAAAAATTTCTCCGGGAGATCAAATCGTTGCCGGTGGAACAATATGACCTGGTGCTCAATGATTTTGAACCACTGAGCGCCTGGGCCTGTAAACTAAAAAATATTCCCTGCTTTGCTATCAGCCACCAGTTTGCAGTAACTCAGCCCGGGGCGCCCCGGCCGGCAAAACTGAACCCCCTGGCCTGGATGCTGCTAAAATATTATGCACCCTGCAACGATGGTATTGGGTTTCATTTTGAACAATACTGTAAAGAAAAGCAAACAATCGTAACACCGGTCATAAGAAAAGAAATCAGGAATGCCTTCCACAGAAACAATGGGCATTATACCGTTTACCTGCCTGCCTACAGTGATCAAAAACTGATTAAAGTGCTTTCAAAACATACATCCGTAAACTGGCATATTTTCAGCAGGAATGCCAGGGAAAATTATTCGGAAAAAAATTGCTGGGTAAGGCCTGTGAACAATTATGATTTTATAAGCAGTTTCACAACCTGCGAGGGCATTATTTGCGGTGCCGGATTTGAAACGCCTGCAGAAGCATTATACATGGGCAAAAAATTATTGGCCATCCCTATGAAAAGCCAGTACGAGCAGCAGTGCAATGCGGCAGCGCTCGAAAAATTGGGTGTTAAAGTGATAAGCAAACTGCCCCGCAAAAAGGATGATGTGATAGGCCAATGGATCCGCAATGCGAACCGTATTCAAATAGATTACCCTGATCTAACAAAACAGCTATTGATGAAGCTGCTCGACGGCTTTAATAAGCCAATCATCCGTGAAATACATTTGCCCGGCAGTAAAAAAATCAGCCTTTCATTTACAGAGGCCTTTTCAGAGCAATAAAAAACCGGTCTTAAGAATAAGCCCGGTGCAGATTTAACTTGCTATTGCTTAAGAAAATCTTTAATTGAATTTTGTCCAGCTTTTCCACCAGGTATCAGTGTCGCTGCAGGCGCCGCGGTAACTAACCTGGGTAAGTGAAGATATCTTGGCATTTGTAAAGGATGCACCCGTTAAAGCAGGCGATCCGCTTGTGGGATTAAAATTAACCGTATTATCATACTTGAACGGGTCGGCCAATCCAACTTCGGCCGTAGTGGCCAGCACGGTATTGCCGCCATCTGTACGGTTAAAATAATTCGTAACATCGATGCTTGCCCAGCCGGTGGGGGCACTTGCGCTGGCAGAGTAGCTGAACTGGGTATTGTTTCCTGCAAGAATATTATTTGCCAATACCATTTTATTCGCCCCGATGTTCAGGTCGGTGGGTGTTCCGGTACTTGCATCAAGCAACCAGCCGGTTGACCATCCCATTACAACAGAGTTGAAAACACTCAGTGCACTGTTTCTGCGAAGATGCATACCCCTCCTGTAATTGCTGTTAACTGCACTGTTAAGCGCAGCTTTGGGGCCTATCAGTGTTACATTACTGAATACCGCACCAGTTTGCGGATTGAGCGCACTTCCGTTTGCATCATTATCCGATTCAAAGCCGTTGCTGCCGCTGATATCGGCAATGGCGCTATCCCTGAAGCCGATGGCAAACTGTACTTTTCCTGCATATCCGTTATCTGTATCAAAATCGTCATCCAACCCTTTATAAGCGATCAAATGCTTGCAGTTTACAGTACCCCCAAACCACTCAAAACTATCGTCATTTGCATAAGAAACCTGTACATGGTCCACTACGGTTTGGTTACCAACTCCGCCAAATGTAAGCCCGTTGATTTCTTTATCGGGCAAAAAAGCAAAGCCAGCATATTCAATGCGTACATAGCGGAGTGTACCGCTGTTATCTGCAGGGTTAGTGCCCCCGTATAAACCAAGGCCATCGCTGTTATTGATGCCACCTTCTATTTCTCCAACACCAGATGTACCGTTAAATGCCGAGTTGGTTGGTGCATTTCCCAGGATCACCAGGCCGGCCCAGTCGCCCCTTGCAGGAGAGGCCGCTTCGGATGTGAACACAATGGGTTTGTCGGCGGTTCCGTCGGCCGAAATTTTTGCATTTCTTGTAATGATGAGTCCACCTCTCTGGCCTGTTTCGCCCACGATTTTGGTGCCGGCTTCAATAGTCAATACTGCACCATTGGTTACATATACAAGACCTCTTAGCTTATAAACAAAATCAGCTTTAAGTGTTTTGTTGGAAGTGATCCTTCCTTCAAGGATGGTGTTTTCGGTGTTCCCGGTAGGAGGGGTGTTTGTTGTTCCGTCTACTTCAATTTTTCGGCAGCTGGTGCCGATCAATAATGCGCCAAGCGCCAGCATACTGATTTGTTTAAACATAGTTGTTTTTTTTATAGTTTTTTATTTTATGCTGTAGGCAAAAGACAGGCTGAAATTGGTGCCATAGTTCCTTGTAATGGCCAGCACATCTTTTGAGTCAGCAGTATATCTTTTGTTGTTGTCGATATCGTGGTAAAACCTGGCAGTTTTATTGAGCAGGTCGCTTATGTTAAGCTTTATTTCGCCTTTTGTTTTCAGTACTTTTTTTGCAAGCTGCAGATCAAACAACGGCCGGGGTGCCTCCCATATATTTGGAATTGCTTCGTTGCCCACAAATAAGATCCTTCTGCCTATCTGGTTAAAAAGTAAAGTACTGGTAAAGCCGGCTTTGGCAAGATCATATTGCAGGTTTATATTTACCAGGTAAGGGCTCTGGCCCTGTAATGGCCTGTTAACATTTCCGGTGGTATCTTTTACATTACTGTTTACATAACTGATGTTTCCGCTGATCGTAAAATTTTTCAGGCTGTTGACGAAATCAAGTTTTTTTCTTACTTCAATTTCTGCGCCCAGTGATTTTGCATTTTTGGTATTGATGATATTAAAGGAACTGTTGTTCAGGTAATATTCAAGCGGCGTGTCAAAATGCTTGTAAAAAACGCCCACCGTAAACAATTCTCCCGCCCTTGGGTATAGTTCGTAGCGCAGATCAGCATTTGACACTTTTGTGCGCTTCAAAGCCTTGCTGCCCTGTACGGCAGAACCCAGTTCAAAATCGTAGAAGGCAAAATTGCTCAGTTCCCTGAACTCAGGCCTGATAACGGTTTGGCTGCCGGCGATCCTGATATTTGTTTTGGCATTTAATTTATAGGTAAGATTAAAACCGGGTAAAAAGTCTTTTACAATAGTATGGGCATGCCTGGGATCTTTTTGCTTTACGCTTCCCACCAGTTGGTCAAACACTTCCATCCTTGCACCCCAAACGATCCTGAATTTTTCAGACAGGGCATTGTCAAACTGCAGGTATCCTGCATTTAATATTGAGTTGGCCATATACCGGTATGATTCACCGGGTATTTCATTGAATTGCACTTTATTGTTTCCCACACCAAAATTTTCGGGTGCAAATATTTTGTCTTGCGGCAATAACCTCAGCGCATCGCTGGCAGTGCCATTATAAAAAGGACGGCTGTTGAACAGGCGGTCTTTCACCTGGAAGAGATAACCGATTTTTACAGACTGTTGTGTGCCGTTAACGGTTAATGATTTGGTGAAATCGGCTCCTGCATTGTAATTATAATCGCTCAGCGTACTGAAAAAAATGCTGCCGCTCTTCTGGCTCGAACCGGTTCCTATAAGTGCACGGTATGGACCGCCTGGGTCGTTTTCGGGCTGGGTATAAAACAGGCGGCGCTGGTTGGGTATATACTGGTCGAGAATATTGAAACTGCCATACCACCTGAATTTGGCATCCAATTTTTTTATGTTATGGTCACCTATCAGCTGTGTGTTAAAAAACACATTCTGCTTAAAACCGATCTCGGTTGCCTTCACCCTGTCGCCGGTATTGCCTCCCGAAAGCAGCCTGTCCCTACCATCATAACGGTCTACTACAAAATCTGAGCTGTTTACATTAATGATATTCTTAAAAGATATTTTGTTATTGGAATTTAGTTGAACGGCAATGTTGGCCAATGCACCGGCCAATACATCCCTGCTGTATTTGTTGTTCTGGTATGCAAAATCATAATCACCTGTGTTGCTGGTAACAAAAATATTGTCGAAAGGCGTTTTGCGGTTGCTTTGGTTATAAGTCAGTGCAAATATGCCCGCTACTTTTTTTCCGAATAATTTGATATTGCCACCGCCATTAAGCTGCAAAGCCGAGTTGAGCGGGGCGCTGGTTTTTTGTGGCATCCAGTCGTTTTTGAACTGTGCGCCATAGGCCGCTTTTTCTTCGCTGCTCAAAAGGGAGAATGCTGTTTTCAGGGGCAGGTTTTTTGGCAGGGCCCTGTAGCCGTCGTCTATTCCCAGCCAATCAAGCTTGCCTCCCTTTCCCTGTAAAAATTCTTTGCCAATGGTATTGCTGTTAAACCCGGTTCCCACCTGTATATTTAAGAAAGAGGCAGCGGGAACATCTTTTGTTTGTACCTGTACCAGTCCGCCGGCCCACTCACCCGGAAGCTCCGGGATAAAGGTTTTGTTCATAACAATATTATCGATCATCCCCGCCGGAAAAATATCAAAGCTGAAGGTTTTGCGGTCGGGCTCTGTGCTGCTGAGCAAAATACCGTTCAGCATTGCCTGGTTGTAGCGGTCGCTGAGGCCACGCACGATCAGGTATTTGCCTTCCTGCACACTGGTACCCGGAACACGTTTCAGGATCTCGCCTGTACTTTTATCGGGGCTGCGTTTTATGGATTCTGCACTGATCACCTGTGCTACCACGGCCGTGTTTTTTTGAACGGCGATCATGGCATTTACCGTTTCTTTTTTTGCACTGCTGCTGGCCCTTACCACCACTTCATCGCCTGTTTTGGCCCTGGGTTCAAATGATATATCCTGCGTGGTCACTTTTCCGTCGGCTACTTCTATATCGTTCACTTCCTGCTGTGTTCCGCCATAAGAAAAAACAAGGCTCACTTTAGATACCCCTTCCACCACAATAACATAATGCCCGTCAACATCGGTAGCACCGCCAATATTTGTATTTTTTATCAGAACAGAAACCCCGGTAAGTGGCTGACCATTTTTTGAGTTAATGACCCGTCCCTCGATCTTTCCTTTTTGGGCAAACAGGGAGAGAGAAGATAATAAGCAATAAGCAAGTAGAGTAATGATCCGCATTTCTTTTAATTTGACCACAAAGGGACAAATCAAAGATTGCTCAAATGTGAAGGGAAGGTTAGTAAAAGATTATTTAAATGTTACCGAAATGTTAAGCCCTTAAAACCTGAACTGCAGCCTGCAGGTGAAAACATCGTCTTTTATATCGGAAGTAAAACCGTTCAATGAAGTGTTTTCGTTTTTAACTTTGGCATAGTATAAAACCAGTTTCACATTGTCGGTTAAATAATTAATGTAGCCAAAGCCTAGCGTATTGTACTTAATATCAGCCGGAGAAAAATTAGATCCGGTCGCGCCAATTTCCTTTCCGGCAACATTGCTGTTGGGATCATAAAAATCATATTTTAATACAAGCTGGTGCTTTACAGAAAATATATTTTGCAGCAGGTAAAAATATCCGCCGGTGAATTTCCGCTGGTAAAAACCGTTTGAACCGGAAAGAAGGGCGATAGGCGTTTCTGATGATAAGGCTGTGCCGGTTTGTGTGCCGGTAATCATTTCGGCCCTTAACTCTGTAAATCCTTTTTTGTTTTTGATCTTCAATTGGGCGTCGGCGCCATAATATTTGCGTGGCGAGGTTTTGCCGGCATTTTCTGAGGCAGAATCCAGCATTTGTTTTTTAATGCCCGCTTCGGTACCGGTCTTAT
This sequence comes from Ferruginibacter sp., assembly GCA_049291115.1. Lineage (GTDB taxonomy): Bacteria > Bacteroidota > Bacteroidia > Chitinophagales > Chitinophagaceae > Ferruginibacter. Next base: position 14,620 of record JBATOU010000124.1, on the reverse strand, counting down.
AAGTATATTTTGTATTGTTCATCAGGCCGCCATTCAGCATTGATACACCTGCTGAAAAGAAGAGCGATTGATTGAGCCTGATAGGTTTAAAAGAAATCCTGCCAATAAAATCCTTGGTATTATCAAAATCGCCGCTGGCGTTAATGCCCTGGCCGTTAAAAAAACCTGCATCCACTTTTAAATATTTGAGTGGGTGGTGTTTTTTTCGTACATCAAAACTCAGCATGGCTCCCAGGTCTCTTTCGCTTTTCATAAAAAGCTGGCTCATACGTCCACGCTCAGGGCTTTCACGGTCGCTGCTGCTCAGGTTTACTTCGTAACCAAAAGGGCGGGCAAACATGCCGGTAGTAAAAGAAAAAAGCTGCCAATTGTTTTCTGTAATACGCCCCCATACATCCCTTACAGTAAAGCCGCGTTCGTTGGCGTCAAATTGAAACACCAGTTGAACCCCGGGCTTTGTTTCGTGGCCAAAACGCACATAGTCGATCCTTACACGGCTGCGCCGGAGCATGAAACGGTTGCTGACCGCAGTTGAAAAATCCCCGCCTTCAAAACTTTTTGCCCCTTTACTTTGTGAAAGCTGAAACTGGGGCTGAATATACCCGCTGATACGCAGACCGTCGAATTTTTTATAAATGGAGAGCATTCCCTTGCCGGTTTCGGTGGTAGTATCCACCATATCCATCAAAAATTGGGCATGAGCCCGCTGTATAGCAGCTGAAATGAACAGCATGCACAAAGCAAGTTTTATCCGCATGGGGACAAAATTGGCCCTTTTACTACGAATGCAGTATTACCGCATTGTTAAGAAATTATTACTAATTTCAATTTGCTTTTGCCAACTCCCAATAACTTTACATTTGCACAAAATTTTACTTTATGTCAGGAATTAACTCCATTTTAAAAATATTTTTACCTAAAGACCGGGTTTTTTACCAATTATTTGAAAGCGTGAGTAATGAACTGGTAAAAATGGGGGAGGCATTGAAAGATGTGGTGAATGAACCTGATTTCGAAAAAAGGGGAGCCCTCATCAAAAAAATTGAAGACATGGAGCATGTGAATGACGACTATACACATAAGATCTTTACAGAGCTCAGCAGGAACTTCATTACCCCGTTCGACAGGGAAGACATACACGCTCTTGCAACTGCATTGGATGATATTGCAGATTATATTTATGCTTCTGCCAAAAAGATCAATTTTTACAGGGTAAACCCCAATGATATCGGTATTCAGAAAATGGCCGATCTTATTGCCCTGGGTTGTGTACAGGTGCATAAGGCCGTAACCGAGATCCGCAATATGAAGAACATGCGGCAGATCACCGATGCACTGGTGGCCATCAACAGTATTGAGAACCAGGGCGACGATATTTTTGATATGAGCATCGAAAGGCTTTTTGCTACCGAGTCTGACGCAAAAGAAGTGATCAAGAAACGGGAGATCTACCAGATCATGGAAGTGGTTACCGATAAGTGCGAAGATGCCGCTAATGTGATAGAGAGCATTGTGATCAAGTACGCTTAAAGAATTTTAATGTGCAAATATGCAAATAGAGCAATGTGAAAATAGTTACCGGTGTTTGCGCATCAAAAAAAAGACTAACAAACTAAAATTTGCATACCGGCACATTACTGCCGTTTGCACATTAAAAATATGACTACCTTACTAATTGTTGTAATTGCGCTGGCGCTCGTTTTCGACTTCATCAACGGGTTTCATGATGCGGCCAATTCCATTGCCACCATCGTATCCACCAAAGTGCTTACGCCCTTCCAGGCAGTTGTTTGGGCAGCCTTCTTCAACTTTGTGGCTTTTTTCATCTTCAGTGACCATGCTGTGGCCAATACAGTGGCAAAAACAGTTAAGGCCGATGTGGTAGGTGGCGAAAATGGTATGATCATTATTTTGGCAGGACTGATTGCGGCCATTGCCTGGAACCTGCTTACCTGGTGGTATGGCATCCCGTCTTCTTCTTCGCATACTTTGATAGGCGGATTTGCCGGCGCAGCCATTGCTGCTGCAGGTTTTAGCAGTATCGACAGTGCCGCTATTATGAAAACTGTCATCTTTATCGTATTGGCACCCTTGATCGGTATGTTTATTTCCATCTTCATTACCATTGTAACCGTACAGCAAAAATTCTGGCTCAAGATCGGGATCATTGTTGCCGTGGTTGCAGCCTGTATTATTTTTATAGACTTTAAGAAGCCATTTGAAAAGTGGGCATTATTATTCCTGGGGGTGATCTTTATTGCCTCTTATTTTTATGTTCATCTGAAAGGCGAAACTGCTGCCCGTACAGGCAATATGTTTAAAAAACTGCAGTTGGTATCCTCGGCGGTGTTCAGCATTGGTCATGGAGGTGCCGATGCCCAAAAAGTGATGGGTATCATCACTGTTGCGCTCATAGCAGGCGGCCAGATAGATAAGTTTAATCAAATGCCCAACTGGGTTCCCCTGGCTTGTTATACCGCCATTGGTGTGGGAACCATGAGTGGTGGCTGGAAAATTGTAAAAACAATGGGCACTAAAATTACCAAAGTAACGCCGCTCGAAGGGGTGTGTGCAGAAACAGCAGGAGCTATCACACTCTTTACTGCCGCAAACCTTGGGGCGCCGGTTAGTACCACACATACCATCACAGGTGCTATTATGGGCGTGGGAGCTACCAAGCGGCTGAGTGCCGTAAGATGGGGTGTTACGCTCAGCCTTATATGGGCATGGATACTTACCATTCCGGTTAGCGGCGCACTGGCTGCAGGTGCTTATTACCTGCTTAAATTCTTTTTATAAAGCATTTGTAACTCATATTAAAAAAACCACTCTTGCCACGAGTGGTTTTTTTTTGTTTTCTTTGCGTACATATATCACTGAAAATGGAAAAGATATTAGTTACAGGAGGTTGTGGTTATATTGGCTCGCATACCATTGTAGACCTGTTGCAGCATGGCTACCAGGTTATTTGCGCCGATAACAACAGCCGGAGTTATGCGCATGTTTTAAACGGCGTGGAAAAAATAACAGGCGTAAGAGTAAAGAATTATAAGGTAGACCTCTGCAATTTTGACGATACCTGTGCCATCTTCCAGGAAAACCCCGACGTGGCCGGTATCATACATTTTGCCGCTTATAAGGCGGTGGGCGAAAGTATGGAGCAGCCGCTGATGTATTATGAGAACAATATCAATTCCCTGCTGAACCTGCTTAAATGTTCGCTCGATTTTAATATTCCCAATTTTGTTTTTTCCTCTTCCTGCACCGTGTATGGAAACCCTGATGAGATTCCGGTTACAGAAAATACCCCGTGGAAACCGGCCGAATCTCCCTATGGCAATACCAAGCAAATGGGCGAGGAGATCATCAGGCATACCACGCACCAGTTTAAAAACCTTAATGCCGTTTTGCTGCGTTATTTTAACCCGGTAGGGGCACATCCCAGCTGCGAGATCGGCGAAATACCGCTGGGCTTGCCGGCAAATCTTGTTCCTGCCATTACACAAACGGCTATCGGTAAATTAAACCAAATGCAGGTTTGGGGAAACGATTATGATACAAAAGATGGCAGCTGCCTGCGTGATTATATTCATGTATGCGATATAGCACATGCCCATACGCTTGCACTCAATTATATGATCAGCGCAAAAAATACCAGTAATTGCGAAGTGTTTAACCTCGGAACCGGCAATGGGTATACAGTACTGGAAGTGATCAATACATTTGAAAAAGTAAGCGGCCAAAAACTTAACTATATAATCGGCCCGCGCCGTGCAGGCGATGTTATAGCCATTTATGCCAATAACGACCACGCCAAGACTGTGTTGGGCTGGAATCCCAAGTATTCACTGGAAGACATGATGGCTACCGCCTGGAAATGGGAACTCAAATTAAAAGAAGACGAAAGTATGTTTGGCGACGGGAAAGCCGTTTTAAATTAGCACCGTTACCGGGGCTTGCACGCATTTTCCACACATTTTAATAACAGTCGCTTAATGCTGTAATAACTTTTAGTTAATGGTAAGTATGGATTTTTGTAAAACCTCTTACCATGAAATTCTTACTGAGTACTGTCCTGGTTCTGGCACTTGTACAAATGCCCGGGGCTTCTGTCACAAACAAATACAAGCTTCCTTCAAAAGATACCACGGCTAATATTTTTATTATTACGCTTGATGGCTACCGCTGGCAGGAACTTTTTACCGGCGCAGATTCATCCATCCTTACCGATGAAGAATATACCAGCGATATTGGAACTGCCAAAATGCTTTACTGGTCGCCCACGGCCGAAGAACGCCGCAAAAAATTAATGCCGTTTACATGGAATGTTCTGGCCCAGCAAGGGCGCTTATACGGAAACCGGAACCTGGGCAGCAAAGTAAACGTATCTAACCTGCATGCATTTTCTTACCCGGGCTATAGCGAGATGTTTACCGGGGATGATGATTTTTGGGTGAACAGCAACGGTAAAAAGCAAAACGGTCATAAAAATATCTTTGAATTCCTTAACAGTCAAACTGCTTACAATGGCCGCATCGCCATCTTTACATCCTGGGATGTATTTCCCTATATCCTCAATGAAGAACGAAGCGGAATTACCATTAACAGCGGTTACGAGCAAACCGAAACCAAAACAAGGACAGAAGCCCTGCTCAATACCATACAGGAAAAATTGCTGCATAAAAAGGGTGGTACAAGGCACGATATGCTTACTTATATTGCCGCAAAAGAATACCTGCAGGTTCATCGCCCGAAAATATTCTACCTGGGGCTGGGCGAAACCGATGAGTTTGCACATTCTGGCGATTATTTTCAATACCTGCAAAAGGCAAATGAGAGCGACCGTATCATTGCAGAACTCTGGCATTGGGTGCAAACCACCGATGGGTACAGGGATAATACTACTTTTATTATTACCACAGACCACGGCCGCGGCCAAACAAAATGGACGTCGCACAATACATTTGTAAAGGGATCATCACAAACATGGTTGGCATTACTTGGCAGGGGAATAAGCCCGGCAGGAGAAATGCACAATGGAGAAAGGTTATACCAAAAGCAGGTGGCACAAACCATTGCATGGATACTGGGCGAGCGTTTTGGCAACGAAGATCCGCTTATTGATTTTAGCTGCCTGGTAAAAAAATGAACGGGAGATAGGCAGGCTACACGATCTCATTACATAATTTAATTACCCGGCCTGCGAGTTCGGGAAGAATGGCTTTTACCTCGGCATTCAGTTCAATGCCCTGTTCCTGTATTGTTTTGATGCTAATGGTAAAGAGATAAACAGTTGTTTTTACATCCAGTAATTGCATTGCACTTACAAGATCTTTAAGACCAATATCATGTGTGCTCATGGCCTGCGGAAAATCGGCAGCATACCTTGGTTTTATGAGCCGGATGCTGCCCGGTGGATTGTTATCCAGTGTGGCGTCAACCAGGATCACATGCGGGTAACGTTCAAAATATCCCAGCAGGTGAAAACCTCCTGTGCCCCCATCAAGCAGATCCACATTTGCCGGCAGTGTTTGTTTTTCGAGGTATTTGATTGCGTGCACCCCAACACCTTCATCTCTCATAAGGTAATTGCCCACACCCATTATTAGTATCCGTTGCTGCGTCATTTCCTTTTTCTGCGTGCCAGTTTTCTTTCCCTGTGATGTAAAAATTCTTCTTCCTCAATAAACTTCCAACCTCCGCCCATAGAAGATATTTCGCCGCGGCCTTCTACATAGTCGTGGTAAAAAACAAGGTACACATGAACTACGGTAAAGAGAATAAAAAGCCAGGTGGTCCAGTGATGGATCTGGCGAAGCAAAATATCGCCGCCAAATACATAAGGCACCCAGGTAAATAATTTTGCAAACCAAAAGTCGCTCATGGCAGCATACAGCCCAAAGCCGGTAATGCATTGGATGAGAAAAAGCATAAACGTAATGAAGTAGGAAAATCCGGCCACGGCATTGTGCCCAACGCTCATATGTTCTTTTCCTTTCAGCATCAGGATGTCTAATTTGAGCACCTGCCACATCTCAGAAAAATAGGCCTTGTTGGTGGGGATGAAATTGCGCCAGTCGGCATATTTGTTTCCTACAAAACCCCAATAAATACGGAATACAAAATTGAAAAAGAAGATAAAAGCGGCAATGAAATGCAAGGTTTTTATCCAGCCCATGGTAAATTTTTGAGAGGCTTCGGCGCTGCTTTGCAGTGCCAGCGGCCCGCCAATATACAAACCGGTTACGATCAATACAACAATGCACAGGGCATTAAGCCAATGATAGATCCTTACCGGTAATTCCCATACATATACCCGGCGCAGTTTGCGGACAGAACTTGCTGATTCCATCGTGAAATATTTTAAATTTTATCAATCAACCACTTTTACCCTGTTAATATGGTTCCCGTTTTCATCATACAGGTGGATGGCACATGCCAGGCATGGATCAAAGGAATGAATGGTGCGTATGATCTCAAGCGGTTGTTTGGCATCATGTACCGGCGTATCCATCAGGGCTGCTTCATATGCCGATTGTTTGCCATTTGCATCACGTGGAGAAGCATTCCAGGTGGTGGGAACCACCAATTGATAGTTGGCAATTTTTTTATCTTCTATATTGATCCAGTGTGCCAGCCCTCCACGGGGCGCTTCGGCATGGCCCACACCAATGGCTTTTGCGGGCCATTTGGCGGGATCAAATTTGCTCATTTCTGCCATGCGTGTATCACCGTTCCTGATATTTTCAATAAGCTTGTTGTAAAATTCCAGCCCCCATTGTGCTGTGAGTACGCTTTCCAGTCCACGTGCCGCCGTACGGCCCAGGGTGGAAAATAGTGCGGTAACAGGAACCTGCAGATCGGTAAGCGCTTTATCCACTACTGCTTTAAAATCTTCACGCCCTCTTGCATAACCTATCAGCACCCTTGCCAATGGACCCACTTCCACCGGGTTTCCTTTCCACCTTGGTGTTTTAATATAACTGTATTTTTGAGTGGTATCCAGGTGTTCAAATGGAGGTTTGGGGCCGGTGTATTTTACTTTTGTTTCGCCCTTCCAGGGATGAAGGCCCTGCTTATCGCCGCCTTTGTACTCGTACCAGCTGTGCGTGATGAACTCCTGTACTTCATCATCTTTTCTCAGATCCACCTCATAAACTTTGCTGATGTCTTTATTTAGGATTACCCCTGCAGGGAATTTATAAGAAGAGGGGTCACGATAGCCATTGGTGCCCAAGTCGCCATAACTCATAAAATTTCCCAGGCCGCCGCCAATGGCACCCCAGTCTTTATAGAACGAAGCAATGGCCATCAGGTCGGGGATATATACCTGCTCTACAAAAGTTTTGGCCATATCTAACTGCTGTTTTACAATACTCAGCCGTTCTGCATTGATGCCACTCACATCATCTATGCTAATAGCACAGGCCATGCCGCCCACCAAAAAATTAGGATGTGGATTTTTGCCTCCAAAAATGGCATGCACTTTTACAATTTCTTTTTGCCATTCCAGCGCTTCCAGGTAATGGGCAAGCCCGATAAGATTTACTTCTGCCGGTAATTTATAAGCAGGGTGCCCCCAATAACCGTTTGCAAAAATGCCCAGCTGCCCGCTTTCCACAAATTTTTTGATGCGTGTTTGAATATCGCTGAAATAACCCGGCGAACTTTTTGGCCAGTGCGAAATACTTTGCGCCAGCTCGGATGTTTTTTTAGGATCTGCTTTTAAAGCATTTACCACATCTACCCAGTCCATGGCATGGAGGTGATAAAAATGCACCACATGGTCGTGCAGGTACTGCGTACAAAACATGATATTGCGCACCATTTCTGCATTGGGGGGAATGGTGATGCCCAGCGCATCTTCTACACAGCGTACAGATGTAAGGGAATGTACCGAGGTACAAACCCCGCAAACCCGGCCCACAAAAGCCCAGGCATCTCTTGGGTCGCGGCCTTTTAAAATTTCTTCCAGCATGCGCACCATGGTGCCGCTGCTGAAAGCATCCTTAATTTTCCCGTTTTCTATTTCGGCTTCCACACGCAGGTGACCTTCAATACGTGTGATGGGGTCTACAACTATTCTTTGGCTCATATATTAAAGTGTTGAAAGTTTATGGTTTAAGTTCCTGTTCGCTTTGCTTGCCTTCTTTTTCGATTTTGCGCAGCACTTTGCGTTTGCGGATATTGGTCATGATGGCATGCCCGGCAATGGCTGCACCGGTAACACCCAGCGCTGTCATACCCACTTTATCCGCAGTGGCTTCTATACCAAATCCCGGGAAGGCCGAAGCCCGGCTGTAAATGCGCCCGTTGTCCCAGAAATTTTCTTCACTGCAACCAAAACATCCGTGGCCGCTTTGTATGGGGAAGGAGGTGCCTCCATTCCATTTGGTAACGGCGCATGCATTGTAAGTGCTCGGGCCTTTACAACCTACTTTATATAAACAGTAGCCTTTTTTGGCATAATCGTCATCAAATGTTTCTACAAATAAACCGGCGTCATAAAATGGGCGGCGGTAACAGGTATCGTGCACACGCTTGCTGTAAAATGCTTTTGGCCGGCCCAATCCATCGAGCTCGGGTATGCGGCCAAAGGTTACAAGATGTACAATTACACCGGCCATTACTTCACCAATTGGAGGGCAGCCGGGCACTTTGATCACAGGTTTTCCTTTTACCAATTTATGAATAGGCGTGGCCGATGTGGGGTTTGGACTGGCGGCCTGCACACATCCATTGCAGGCGCAGCTGCCCCAGGCAATGATTGCCTTTGCATTGGCAGATGCTTCTTCTAAAATATGCATGGCCGTTTTGCCGCCGATCATACAGTACACACCATCGGCGTTTGTGGGCACACTTCCTTCCACACATAAAATATATTCACCTTTATATTTTTCCATGGTTTGTTTCATGGCTGCTTCCGCCTGGAAGCCCGATGCGGCCATCAGTGTTTCTGAATAATCGAGCGAGATCTGGTCGAGTAATATATCGGCAACAATAGGGTGCGATGAGCGGATGAAACTTTCGCTGCAACAGGTGCATTCCTGGAAATGAAGCCAGATGACCGGTATGCGTTTTGCTTTTTGTAAAGCTTCAGCTACCTGGGCAATGCCGCTTTCGGCAAGCCCCATATAGGCGGAGATCATGGCACAGAACTTCAAAAAGTCACGGCGTGAGTATCCCTTGCGCTTTACTTCGTCGTAGTAAGTGGGCGCATTTTGTATGGAAAATGGCATAGCAAAATGATTTATGTGAGAAGAGGAATTTGAGGGCATAATATTAGTACATAACATTAGCAGAAACAATGATATTAATCATAAAAACTCTGCCCAAATCGGGTTTAACTTTAGGTGTTTAAAATTTTTCTTTCAATAAAACAACAGATATGCTGAAGAAATTAACCGGCCTTTTGGGTATGCTTCCTTTGGCGGCAATGGCACATCCGGGTCATGGCGATGGCGACGGGTTTAATATTACACATTATTTTACGGAGCCGGAACATATCGGGGTATTCCTGATCTCGGCCCTGGTGGTTTTGTATGCTGCCAAAAAATTTGCCAAAAACAAAGCAGGCCAATAATGCACGAACTTTCTATAGTAATGAGCATTATTGAAATTGCAGAAAAACAGGCCAGGGAAAATAATGCAACTGTAGTGGAGGAAATAGAAATAGATATCGGCGAACTGAGTACGGTGGAAATGAGCAGTTTCGATTTTGCCTGGCAGCAGGCGGTAAAAGATACGATGCTCGAACATTCAGAACGGAAGATCAACAGTATCTGCGGCGAAGCCGTTTGTGGCGATTGCGGCAATCATTTTTCTGTTGCCCATTATTATGACCCCTGCCCGGTTTGCAAAAGTAATTTAACAGCTATACAAAAGGGGAAGGAACTAAGAGTAAAATCACTGATCGTAAATTAAAATTTTTTTATGTGCGCTACCTGCGGATGCGGAGACAACGGGCATGCCCATCATCATACACATGATCATGGAACAGGCCGTACAATAATAGAAGTGGGAAAGGATATACTCTACGAGAATAATATGCTGGCGCAGCGGAACCGCGGTTATTTTGAAGCAAAAAATATGCTGGCGCTCAATTTGGTCAGCTCTCCGGGGTCGGGAAAAACCAGCCTGCTCGAAAGAACACTTACCGACCTGAAAGGACAAATGTCTTTTTATGTCATTGAAGGCGATCAGCAAACCAACCACGATGCAGAGCGCATTCATGCCACCGGTACCAAAGTTTCGCAGATCAATACCGGTAAAGGTTGCCACCTCGATGCGCATATGGTGCTGCATGTGCTGCAGGAGATGAAACCGGCAGCCAATTCCGTGATGTTTATTGAAAACGTGGGTAACCTCGTTTGCCCGGCCATGTTCGACCTGGGCGAAACAAAAAGGGTGGTGGTAATGAGTGTAACTGAGGGTGAAGATAAGCCGGTAAAATATCCGGATATGTTTCACAGTTCGCAATTATGTATCATCAATAAAATTGACCTGCTCCCTTATGTTCCGTTTAACATCGAAAAGGCAAATGCCTTTGCAAAACAGGTAAACCCGCAACTCGAGATCATTGAACTGAGCTGCACCAGCGGGCAGGGAGTGGAACAATGGTACGAATGGCTGAAACTGAATCTGGCACAAACGGAGGCGGCATATATACAGCAGCACTGATTTTATTTGTGCAATTTGATCTTCAACCCTGTTTTTGTACCGGCTAATGTTTTAAATCGTGCACACTTATCATATCCATATCGGCGGAAGGGTACAGGGCGTGGGTTTCAGGCCCTATATACGCAGGCTGGCAGATAAAAAAAAACTGCATGGCTGGGTTAACAACGGAAACGATGGCCTGCACATTGAAATAAATGCTTCTGAAACAATTGCACAGCAATTCCTGCGGGAAATTTTGACCCATGCACCCGCCAATGCCATTATTGACAGTCATTCAATAAAAAAACTGGGGCACAAAAATTTCCATTGTTTTCAAATAACTGCCAGTACAAACAATACAGAGCCCGATTTATTATTAACACCGGATATCGGCATTTGCAATGATTGTATAAATGATATTTGCCATCATGCCGGGCGCAGGTATCATTATCCTTTTACCACCTGTTTAGAATGCGGCCCCCGTTACAGCATAATCAATGCGCTGCCATACGACCGGGAGCACACAAGCATGGCTAATTTGCAGGTTTGCCCTAATTGCCGGGCCGAGTACAATAATATTAACGACCGCCGGCATTATAGCCAGACCAATTCCTGTATCCACTGCAGCATACCCATTGCATTATTTAACGATGAGGGAGAAAAAATAACTGCCGATACAAACCTTGTCCTGGAGTTTGTTCACGATGAACTGAAAGCTGGCAAAACAATAGCGGTAAAAGGGATTGGAGGGTATTTGCTGCTTTGCGATGCAGGCAATGATACGGCCATCCGTAACCTGCGTGAACGCAAACACCGCCCTGCAAAACCATTGGCCGTACTGTACCCTGCTATTGAACTTGCTCATAAAGATGTTCATATTAATAAACAGGAAGAGGAAGCTTTGCAAAGTAAAGTTTCGCCAATTGTACTTTGCAGGCTGAGGCAAAACCATAGCCGGTCATTGCAGGCCGGTATCATTTCTCCGGGGCTTAATAAGATCGGGGTCATGCTTCCTTATACCGGGTTACTTTATTTGATTTCAAAAAAATTCGGGAAAGCGCTTATCGCCACCAGTGGTAACTTGAGTGGCTCTCCTATTGTTTATGAAGATGATGAGGCATTAACAGGCCTTTGCAACTATGCTGATTATGTACTGGCATATGAACGGGATATTGTAACACCGCAGGACGACAGTGTGATGCAGTTTACCGAATATGGCAGGCAGATCATCCTGAGGCGCTCACGTGGAATGGCACCGGAGTTTTACCCAAACCCTTTTGCCGGCTCTGCTGATGCAGTGATCGCCCTGGGCGCCGAACTTAAAAGCTGTTTTACTATTCTTAATAAAAATAACCTTTATATCAGCCAATATCTTGGCAGGCAGGACAGCTATGAGGCGCAGCAAAGTTACCGCAATACCCTGCAGCATATGGTGAGATTGCTGCATGTAAAGCCATCTTCTGTTCTTGTTGACAGCCATCCGCAATATCACGTAACGGATTTTGGTAAAAAACTGGCTGCAGAATCGGCCCTGGAGTTAAAAGAAATTCAGCATCATGCAGCACATTTTTGCGCTGTGCTGCAGGAAAGCGATCTGTTTGATATTACCGAACCCGTGCTGGGCGTTATATGGGATGGCACCGGGTATGGAAACGACGGGCAAATTTGGGGAGGAGAATTTTTTACTTACCAGCGGGGTAAAATGGAACGAACAGCTCACCTGGAATATTTTCCGCAGTTTTTAGGCGATAAAATGAGCAGGGAACCAAGGGTTTCGGCTGTTTCTTTGTTGCGCAACAATATGGAACAGCTTATGATGCTAAAGGAACAATTTGTAGCCAAAGAGCGTATGTTTTACCTGAAATTAATTGAACACGATAATGCCATACAAACATCCAGCATGGGCAGGCTGCTCGATGGTATTGCTTCTATTCTTGGTATTTGTCCGGTAAACAGTTTCGAAGGAGAGGCTGCTATGAAACTGGAAGCCATGGCTGAAAAATGCAGCGAAAAGACCGGGCATTACTACGAATTAACATTACAAAATGATATCATTAGCTGGCACGGCATGGTAACCCGGGTAATGGATGACAAAAATGCCGGTATCCCAATTCCCTTCATTGCTAAAAAAGTATTTGCATCATTGGCAAATTTGATCGGGCTGGTGGCGGAAGCCAGAAAGATAAAAAAAATTGCATGCAGTGGTGGTGTGTTTCAAAATGCCCTGCTGGTGGATTTGATAGATGAGCTCTTGGGCTGCAGGTTTGAAATGTATTTTCAGCACAAACTGAGCCCAAACGACGAAAATATCAGTTTCGGGCAATTGGCTTATGTGAGGAATAATGTAAATTTATTGCCTGCAAAAAAAGAATTGCAGAATGCATTGGATAATTTTATGAAATAAAACCTTCCCGGGTTTCTCCATCGGAGATAAAGGGCCCAAATCATGTGTTTAGCTATACCAGGAAAAATAATTTCCATCACAAACCAGCTGGATGAAACATTTCGTTACGGAAAAGTTTCTTTCGACGGTATTACCAAAGAAGTGAACCTCTGTATGGTTCCCGAAGCTGCTGTAGGAAATTATGTGCTGGTGCATGTAGGCGTGGCCATTAGCGTGGTGGATGAAGAGGAGGCAAAACAAACTTTTGAATACCTGAAACAGATCAATGAAGTGGATGAACTGGGCGAACCTTAAAATTGCCCCGGGCAGGGTATTTTGCCCCGCAAATGAGTTAACGGCCCGGCATATATTGATGCCTTACCCAAATTCGTTTTGAACTGCATTTCAACTCCCCGCCATTCCACAAATATGGCATAACTAAAATTTGAAAACCCGTATCCAATCCCTTACTTTGCAAAAAAAATATTGGTATGTTAGATTCAATTGAAGTAACGGGCAAAAAGGACACCCGCAGTGGTTTTGGCGATGGCATACTGGAAGCAGCCCGTATAAACGACAGGATCGTGGCGCTTACCGCCGACCTGGCAGGATCGCTCAAATTAGGGGGCTTTATGAAAGAATTTCCCGAACGTTATATTCAATGTGGAATTGCAGAAGCCAATATGATGGGTATAGCTGCCGGGCTTACCATTGGCGGCAAAATTCCTTATACCACCACTTTTGCCAACTTCAGCACCGGCCGTGTATACGACCAGATAAGGCAGAGCATTGCTTACAGTGGTAAGAATGTGAAGATATGTGCATCGCATGCAGGGCTCACCCTTGGCGAAGATGGGGCCACTCACCAGATACTGGAAGACATCGGTTTAATGAAAATGCTGCCGGGTATGACGGTGATCGTACCGGCTGATTATAATCAAACAAAAGCTGCCACCAGGGCCATTGCCGATTACGAAGGCCCGGTTTATTTACGCTTTGGCCGCCCGGTTTGGCCCATTTTTACCAAAGAAGAGGATTTTAAGATCGGTAAACTGCAAATACTCAATGAAGGTAAAGACGTAAGTATTTTTGCCTGCGGGCACCTGGTGTGGAAAGCCGTGGAAGCCGCAAGAATATTAGAAGCAAGGGGCATCAGTACAGAACTCGTAAATGTACATACCATTAAGCCCCTCGATGAAGAAGGTGTACTGGCCTCTATCAAAAAAACAGGTTGCGCAGTTACCGCCGAAGAACATAATATTATTGGTGGTATGGGCGACAGCATTGCACAGGTGGCTTCCCGCAACCATCCTGTGCCCATTGAGTATATTGGCACCAATGATACTTTTGGGGAAAGCGGGAAGCCCGAAGAACTGCTGGTAAAATATGGCCTCGATACCAATGATATTGTAAAGGCTGTGGAGAAAGTGCTGGCGAGGAAAAAGTAAAAAATAACGTGTTGTGCTATTGAACTTCTTAAACTTCTTGACAAATTCTTTTAAACTTTTGTTTTGTACCTTTTTGCTTGCCCAAAAAGGTACCCAAAAAAGGCACCCGAAATCCCTGCCTGCATTACGC
>JBATOU010000123.1:0-51245 GCA_049291115.1 Ferruginibacter sp. | reverse complement strand
CGGGGCCTTTTGCCATGACCATTAAACAGCAACTTTCATGCACACATCTTCTAAAATAAACTTTACTTATCTACAAATGTGAATTACCTAAATAAAAAGAGGCTGCCCTTTTGAGACAGCCTCTTTTTTATTGGGGAAAATTGTACAACAAAAATATTACAAAGAAACATCGACCGTCATTTTCATTTTCCTGCTTTTTTCGGCGGCAAAGCCCATAAGATGGCTCTCTATAGAAGCATCAATAGTTGATGTCAATAACGAAGCATTGTGTTGTGCTACCGCCTGCACCCAGTCTGATACGAGGCGCCAGTCGCCACCACCATGCCCGTCGGTATCCTGTTTCCACTCAGTTGATTTTCCTGTTCTGAAATCGGTATGTATAAAGGAGGTCATATCCCCTACAATATCACCCATACTACCCATTACCCGGGTTCTTCTGCCATCGTAACTGGTAAAAGCTTCCATAGAAAAAGCAGCAGTTATATCATTCTCAAATAAAATATTGGTGCTGTAATGATCGGGCTGATCGTTATCCATTTGGTAAACACAGCGGCCAAAATTGCTTGTTTTAAGATATTCCATAATGGCATCGCCCTGCTTTTGCTTGTCGTCGGGCAAATCAAAATGATGAAGCCAGGACCGTTTTTCGTAATAAATTCGTTTTGCCGAATACGGGCAGTTTGCTTCAACAGCGCACCCGTTGATACAACGGTCGGTACTTCCCTGCGGCGCATTAGTTTTAGTGAACCATTTCAGGCTGCCAAACGCCGATATGCTTTTGCAATGCTTATCAAGCATCCATTTTAAAATATCAAGATCGTGACAGGATTTTGCAAGAATGATAGGAGTTGTTTCCTTACTGTTATGCCAGTTTCCGCGTACATAGGAGTGGCTCATGTGCACATGATGAATCGGTTCGAGGTGTTGTATACTGATAATATCGCCAATACTCCCGTTATGCATTAGTTCCTTTAGTTTTATAAAATAAGGCGCATAACGAAGCACATGACATACGGCCACAATGCGGTCTTTTTTCTTTGCCAGTGCAAGTATATCGCGGCACTCCTTTTCGCTGGGCGATATGGGTTTTTCGAGCAACACATCGTAACCCATCTTTAATGCCGCCATACAAGGACCATAATGAAGGTTATCGGGTGTTGTTATAATGACCGCATCGGCAAATTTTGGTTTCCTGAAAACGTCTTCCCATGTTTTAAACCGGTTCTCCCCTGGGATACCATGTTTTTTTGCATACCGTTCATTGCGCAGTAAAACGGGTTCGGCCACACCTACAATATCTAACTGGTCTGCATAAGCCAAAGCATAGCCTCCATATACGTTGCCGCGGTTTCCGGCGCCAAGCGTAATGGCTGTAACAGGCCTGTTTAACTTCTTATATAATGGATTTGGGCCGGGCAGTAATATTTTTTCTCCTTTTTCATTTGCAGCAAATGAAGAGGCGGGAAGAGCTGCTCCGCCGGCAGCTATGCTCATTAGTTTAAGCCAGTGGCGGCGGGATAGATGGCGGGACATAGCATTTTTTTTAGAACCCCAAGTTACTACTTTTTGAGACGGGCTTCCTCTAAAATAACCCCTAAAAAGACGATGGCTGCAAGCCTTTGGTCAACTAATTTTATTGAGAACTGTATTGGTGATTGCCTGATACGTGGAGAAAAAAAGAGGCTGTCTTTTGAAGCAGCCTCTTTTTAATTTCTTTTGATAATGAGTTTTAAACCGGTATAGCCCTGTTTTACTTCGGGCACTAATATTTTCTGCTTATAAGGAATAATATACACATTGCTCCCTTTTTGGTAGGTAACCAGGGTAGTAGCGGAGCCGTTTGATTTACCGGAATTATTAGAGAGACTGAACGAACCTTTATACTTAACGCCGCTCTTTAAATTGAACGATAAATTTTTTGAACCGCTCCTGAAAGAGGGAAGGTCAATAAGTATCTTATTGCTCTTCTTTTTACCTACACCCCTGTCGGCAAAACCAGGCTTCATGATGCCCGTAAGCACCACTACCATCACTAATATTTTTAACATTTTTGCCATTAACAGGTATAATTGTTACAAATATATTAAAAAAACCGGGATATTATCACACCATTCGTCACAATTTTTAACAGATTTTCAACGTATGTTTATAAGTATTTAGTATAGCTTATTAAAGCTTTAACAAAAAAGAGGGTAAATTACAGGAACCTACTACAGGAACATGAGTAAAAATCCATATAGGCAAGACAGGGAGGAGCTAAAGGCATTGCTAAGCCAATATGAAAATTTAAAGGCTGGCAGGGCACATTCGTTTATAGATGAAGATGATTTTGAGCGCATTATAGAATTTTATGATGAAAAAGAACAACTTCCCCAGGCGCTTGAAGCTGCCAATTTTGGCCTGGAACAATACCCTTTTTCATCGGACCTGCTCTTGCAAAAAGCTGGTTTACTAATAGCCCTCAGAAAATACGAAGAAGCCCTTAAGACCCTCGAAAAAGCTGAAATCTACAATGCAGCCAATATTGACCTTTATATTCTAAAAACAGATGTTTATTTAGCCCTTGACCTGCAGCAAAAAGCAGCCGAATTGCTGGAAGCAGCCATTGAAAATTTTGAAGGCGAAGAAAAGATCGATCTCCTTTTTGAACTTGCAGATGTATATGATGATTACGAAAATTTTGAAAAAGTTTTCGATTGCCTTGTAATGATCCTTGAGCAGGATCCCAATAATGAGGAAGCTCTTTATAAGATCTGTTTCTGGACCGACTTTACCGGACGCAGCGAGGAGAGCATCCGGCTGCACCAGAAAATAATTGACCAGTTTCCCTTTAATGAACTGGCCTGGTTTAACCTGGGAGCTGCTTACCAGGGAATAAAATTGCACGAAAAAGCGATCGATGCCTACCAGTATGCCGTGGCAATAGATGAGAAATTCGACTATGCCTACCGCAACCTGGGCGATGCCTATCTCAGGCTGAGAAAATACAGGGAGGCAATTGAAGCGCTGGAAAAAGTACTCGAACTCTCGAGACCCGAGTATGTGATCTATGAGGCCATTGGCCATTGTTATGACAGGCTGGGAAATTTTTCGCAGGCAAGATTTCACTATAAAAAAGCCAGCCATCTTAATGCCGAAGACAGCCAGATCCTTCATAAGATAGCCACCACTTACATGAATGAATCTGCCTGGCAACCTGCTATAAAAACCCTCCTGCTGGCATTAAACCTGCATAAAATGCAACCAGAGTATAATCTTTCTTTGGGCAGGTGTTATATGGAAACCGGCAAAACAGCGGAAGCCATCTCCTGCCTTGCCAACGTGGTTAAAATGCGGCCTAAAAATACCGCAGGCTGGTCAGAATTGCTGAACTGCCTTTACCGTTCAAAAATGTTTACAGAAGGAATTGAATATGCATCCATGGCATATGATCAAACTGCTAAAAAGCCAATTTTTCTTTTTTACCAAAGCCTGTTTCTTTATGCAGAAGGAAAATTTAAAGAAGCGTTTCTCTATCTCGAAAATGGCATGGCGGCCGACCCCAAATTACTCAAAAAGCTTATAGAGCTTGAACCTTCTCTGCTGAGACACCAGCCTGTGGTGGAATTAGCGGCCCGGTATAAAAAAAGAAAATAGCCACTTTCCATACAGGGTTTTCCGATACCTAATTTTTGTCATTTTACCAATGTGGCCCAACCCCTTATCTTTGCACCCGAAACAGCAAAGCGTTATATTATGAATTTCAATCTTTCCCAAATTCCCGAAAGGATATCTAAACCCCGCAAAAGTGGCCTCACCATGGTAATGGACAAGGGCCTTAGTGTAGAAGAAGCAAAGAATTTTATGAGTGTGGCCGAGCCGCATGTAGATATTGTAAAACTGGGATTCGGTACCTCTTTTGTAACTCCCACACTTAAACAAAAGCTGGAAGTTTACCGCCAGTACAATATGCCGGTTTATTTTGGGGGCACTTTGTTTGAGGCCTTTTTGATACGCAACCAGTTTGATGATTATATAAAAGTGTGTAAAGACTATGGCGTAAGCTATATGGAAGTAAGCGATGGTTCCATCACGATACCGCATGCAGAAAAATGCGGGTATATCGAAAAACTTACAAAAGTTGGAACTGTATTGAGCGAAGTGGGCAGTAAAGATGCCGCCCATATTATTCCTCCCTATAAATGGATAGAACTGATGCGTGCCGAACTTAATGCCGGATCTGCCTATGTAATTGCAGAAGCCAGGGAAGCGGGCAATGTGGGCATTTACAGGGGAAGCGGTGAGGTAAGGGAAGGACTTGTGCAGGAAATTCTTACCCAAATACCCGAAGAACAGATCATATGGGAAGCGCCTCAAAAAGCTCAGCAACTGTATTTCCTGGAGCTCATTGGCTGTAATGTAAACCTGGGCAATATAGCCCCTTCCGAAGTTATTCCGCTGGAGGCAATGCGCATTGGTTTGCGGGGCGATACTTTTCACCTTTATCTTGATAAAGTGGTTTCATAATGAAACTTTACGGACTAACAGGATACCCGCTCGGTCATTCTTTTTCGAAAAAATATTTTACCGAAAAATTTGAAAAGGAAATGCTGGGGGATTGCTTTTTTGAACTCTTCTCCCTGGATGATATCAACCGTTTTCCGGAATTAATAGATACCCATCAAAATTTAAAAGGCCTGGCTGTTACCATTCCCCATAAACAAGCTGTTATGCCTTTTTTGTCGGAGCTTGATGAAACCGCCCGTGAAGTGGGTGCTGTAAACTGCATCAGGGTGAGTAATAATAAACTTACGGGTTATAATACAGATGCAACCGGCTTTGAAAAATCATTTAAGCCACTTTTGCAGGCACATCATAAAAAAGCATTGGTGCTTGGTACCGGTGGGGCATCAAAAGCAGTACAGTATGTACTTAAGAGATTATCGATGCCGTTCACACTGGTTTCCAGGTTATGCCAGCCGGGCGATAACTGTATCTCTTATACTTCTTTGAACAAAGAGATCATGGAAGAAAACCTTGTCATCATCAATTGCACACCCGTGGGCATGACACCGCACGAAGATGGCTTGCCGACCATTCCCTTTGACTTTCTCAGTCCAAGGCATTACCTGTACGACCTCATATATAAGCCGGCTGAAACAGGATTTTTAAAGGAGGGCAAACAAAGAGGCTGCCTCACCAAAAATGGATTTGAGATGCTTATTTTACAGGCAGAAGAAAACTGGAGGATCTGGAATGCAGGTTAGGCCTGTGCAGGCGGCCCGCCAAAATTAAATGGCAGTTCCACGGTTTCTGTATCTTTTATATCTCCGTTTACCGCTTCAAATTTTTGTACATTATCTGCCATTGCTTTCATGAGCCTTTTGGCATGAAAGGGCGTCATAATGATCCTGCTTTTTACCTTGCTCTTAGGTGTGCCGGGCATTACATTTACAAAATCAATTACAAATTCGGCATGGCTATGTGTAATGATGGCCAGGTTAGCGTATTGGCCTTCTGAAGTTTCTTCTGAAATTTCTATATTAAGCTGGTTGGGTTGATTGTCTGCCATATTCTCTCAAGTGTTTTTACAAATATAACAAAAGCCCCGTAATGGGGCTTTTGCTGATATAATTATTCAAAAAATTGAAAATTATCTTGGGCCGATATATCTCCAGTTTTCTGCAAAGAATGACCTTGGACCAACAGCAACTACGCTGGGTTGAACCATCCAGTATTTAATGTCGATATCATGTGTTGAGAAACTGAAAGCATTTACACCACTTGGATCTAACACTGCACGGCGGCCGTTAGACGCAGCATAGTTTGGCGCACCAGAACCAGCTGCAGGGTTTCCACCTGGCGTTGCAGCCTTGGTAGGATCGCCATAATAGTTGTGCAGGTCAGCAATGGCACCTGTTGAAGGATCGAATGTCATTGTTAGGCCAAAAGCGCCATAATATGTTCCACTACCTGCATTTGAAAACAGGTAACCAACTGTTCCCAGGCTCTCATTATATACATCAACAGAGTTAGCGCCAGTGGTAATCAGGTGCCACTCCTGAGGATAATCAGAAACAAATGCAGCATTGGCCACATCACGGAAAGTACCTGTTACTTCATACTTACCATCAAATGCATTTTTTGCACCAATTTCATAAATAAGCGTTTTACCGGCACCATTTACAAAGTTTGCATCGTTTGACAGTAAGGTAAATGCCAAACCATAAGTGCTGCTTGGATCAAGCAGGGTGGCATCGGGAATGGTTATAGCTATCTGCTTTGCAAAATCTCCGGCTGCAAAAGGAATCGTATAATTTCCTCCAACTGCAGAAGGCTGGATATTAACGGTATACCAGTCTCTTGGCATAGGAATGATACTTGTGCCATTAGAATCATTATAGATCCGGATAGCAGCTGTATCATCTTTAACGATGGCATTAAAAGCACGGTTTAATTCTGCGTTGCTGTTTGCATCTCTCCTGATATCGCATACATCAATGGTTTGAGTGGTATTTACAAAGTCAATACCGTTAAGTATTTTATTCCAGTACCCATGCTCATCTCCTCCGTTCATAACTTTTACCACGGTTTGACCGCGATCGCCCAGGGGATCGGCCACAACAGCTTTTTTACATGCTGCAAAGCCGGCAATCATCAGGGTGAGTGCCAATAACCTTACAGGAACATTAAAATATTTCATTTTTTAGTTTTTACTTTTTGAAATAATGATTTATTAATTACTGAACATCCCACCAAACCCTTGCCTGCATAACGTCGCCGCCGGTAAGCCTGCTTACTGCAGCAGCAATATTGGCCGGGTTCGTTTGGTAAGCAGTATTGCCATAAACAAACCTGCGGGGTATACCAACGCCGGAGTTAACTGCAAATACTGTAGGAACGAGTCTTGGGATATTTGTTCTCCTCCAGCTGCTCCAGCCCTGAACACCATCGGGATAGTATGCCAGGTATTGCTGAAGTGCAAGACGCTCTAATTTGGTAGCAGTGGCAGCTGTTTGTCCTGGAACGGCATTAAATGCACCATTTCCGATTGAAGTACCACCTCCGGTACCTGTATCGTAATTGCCAGATCCTGTAAGAACCGCATTTGCGGCAGCTTCTGAAAGGCCCCATTGGGCAAATGATGCTTTTACTCCAGCTTCATAAGTAGCTTTAGCATCACCGCTAACCCATCCACGCTCAATAGCTTCTGCATAAGCCAACAATGTACTTGCAGCGCTGATAACCACATAAGGGGTATTATCATTCTTTGTTGCAAGAACAGTAGCATAATTAGTAGGCAATGTAGTAGCATCGGCACGCACCAATCCATATGGGAATGGAGAACCGGTTGTACCAAAAGCAGCCCTGCGGCCATCGCCCATATTGCTTACGATATCGTAGATAGTTTTGCTGTAAGCATAGTCAGACCTTCCATCATAAGTGGCAAACCAGGGATGCTGATATGCTGTGATGTTGCTTGGATAAGCAGTCACCACGTTATCATCATTTGTGGTCATAAATCCATTAGGATCTGCCACAGCAGCAGCAAATTCGGTAGCTGCCAACTGGCCTGAAGAGGGATATACTTTGCTCATACGTAAGGCTATCTGCATACGGAGTGAGTTGGCAACTTTTTTCCATGCTGCAGGATCGCCGTTAAAGAAGATATCTCCTTTTGCATTTGGGCCACCGTCGAAGCCTGCGATAGATGCAGTAAGTTGAGCCAAAAGGCCTTTGTATATATCTTCCTGCTTGTCGTATACCGGGGTAAGATTAGCAGCACCCTTCAGCGCCTCGCTGTAAGGGATATCTCCCCAACGATCGGTAAGGGTCCAGAAAATATATGATTTCAGGATGTTCGCAATAGCGATCTGGTTTGCATTTGAACCGGAATTCAATTGAGCCGCAGCTGTAGCAGGATCAGAATTGAGGTCGATCACTCTTTGCAGATCCATTAAACCGGTGTTATAAATGGCAAAGTCGAACTTGGGTTCCTGGAAAAGAGAAGCATCCGTATACTGTGTTTCAGAAAAATACTGGGCAAATAAGCCACCCCTGATATTAGCTGCAGCCCCAGATACTGTAAACACTTCAGCATTGGTCAAAAGCGCTGCAGTGATGGGCTGGGTAGAACTCAGCGGGTTTACGTTTGTGTTCCCAAAATCTTCGAGTTTGCCACAGCCGGTGCTCCCGATTATGAAAGCCGAGGAGGCAATGATGGCCAAACTTTTAAATAATTTATATTTCATTTTTATCATTTTAGTTGATTAATTAAAAGCCTATACGAAGGTTAAAGCCTACAGACCTAGTACCCGGCATCTGTCCGTCTTCACCATATACATTGCTGATCTCAGAAGGATCAAAATCCTTTGTCTGGCTCCAGATCAACCAGGGATTGCGTGCAATAACGGAGAATGTGGCGTTCTTAACATATTTAGAAATAGCACCCATTCTTTCAACAGGGAGTTTGTAACCCACACTAACTTCCCTCAGTTTTACAAAAGAGAGATCGTGTATGAAAACCTCAGAGATATTCTTATTTCTGAACTGGTGGAAATAATCCTGTGCTTCTACATAATAATCAACATCTTTTCCATCCTGGTCAACACCAAACACATGTACACCACCACCGTCGGCAACTGCATCACGTACAGAGTTTCCTTTGTCGTTCAGCACAGCTGTTCTGGCAGTAAGGCCTGAGAAGGTACCCCAATGGTCTGAAAGTGAGAAGAACTTACCACCATTTTGGTAGTCGATATTGATATTAACTGTAAAGTTTTTGAAGAGGGTAATGGTATTTTGGAAACCACCTGTATAACGTGGTAATACACTACCAAACTGTACTGTATCCTGTTTAATGAAAGTTCCATCGGCATTCAGGATGGGTTTACCAGCCTCATTACGTTTGATACCTCCACCAAACATCTGGCCCCATGGTTTACCAACCTGGTTAACCGTATATGCTGCAGATGTACCGGAGAAAGCGCCGGTAGCAATATTCAGCCTGTTAACACCCGGTGCAATTGATACCACTTCATTCCTGGTGATATAACCCCAGTTGGCAACAATGTTCCAGTCGAAATTGTTAAACTTGAAAGGATTTGCAAATACCTGCAATTCCACACCACGCTTGGCCACTTCACCTGCATTGGCATTTTGGAAGCTGTAACCGCTGGTTGGGTCAATATTGTAAACTACAGGGAAATCTTTATTTGTCCTGTCCCAGAAAGTGGCAGTAACACCCAGCCTGTTTTTCAGGAACCTGGTTTCGATACCTATTTCTTTTTCGTCATTGGTGGCACCTTGTAATGTTGGGCTGATCAATGTGTTCGGCTCACCCATCAGGAAGTTGCCATTGAACAAATCTGCGGCAGGCGCATAAGCATAGTTAAGTGCATAGGCAGGAAGGGAGTTCAGCAACTGGCCCCATGAGGCCCTGATCTTACCATAAGAAAGAATTGATTTATCCTTGATCAATTCGCTGAATACAAATGATCCACCAAATGATTTGGTATTGATCACGTTACCCACAGGTTCTGCAGATGTATAATCCTTACGGAAAGTTGCATCCACGAATACCATGTTCTTGTATCCAACACCGGCACGTACAAACGGGCTCCTGCGCTTAAATTCAGAATAAGCCTGGCCGTAAGTAATCGGGCTCTTAGAGTTTGTTAAAGAATACAGGCCATCAACATTGATACCGCCATTTGTATTTTGGTTGCTTCCCCTTAAAGTGGCTTTAAAAATGTCGATACCCGCATTTGCGTCTACGTTAAATTCTCCGAATTTTTTATTGTAAGATGCCAATAATTCAAAATTTTGCCTGTTACTGTATGAATTGGAAACGCCATAACCAGCAACACCGTTGCCTTCCCATGGATTGAAAGAGGCCTGGTAACCACTTCTTTCCAGTTCCTGTGGATAAATTGAACTGGCATCGGTTGTTAACTGCTGCTTACGGTAAGTTCCTTTGATCCGGAAATCGTTATTGAACTTATACGTAAGTGACGCGTCACCAAATATCCTTTCCCTTGTATCAAGGTTAGAAACCAGGTCAAAATAGGTGAAGAAGTTGTACCAATAGTTTCCACCCATTGATTTACGCATATCATCGGGATTGTATCCATCGGGATTGGTTTTGTTCCAGGAAGCATAAATGCCTTCTGGGGTCCTCAAACCACGCAGTTCTTTCATCTTGGCCAGGTCGAGATCCCTGTGGAACCACTGGCTGAATGACCCTGTTGACTGGTTAGAATAAGCATCATTATTTTCTGCATTCCTGCGCTGGTGAATGAAGTTAATATTACTTGCAAACGTAAGTTTTGTGCCCAGGTCTATAGAGAAATTGGCATTAAACGTATTACGCTTGAGGTAAGAATTAGGAATAAGCCCTTTTACATCAAGATTTGTATAAGAACCCCTGAAATTATATCCATCACCAGCTTTTGAGAAGTTGATGTTGTTGGTAGCGGTAATTCCGGTATTATAAAAATCTTTTATATTATTTGGCTGAGGGGTAAGCTTGGCAGTTTTGTATGAAGCATCGTGCCCACCATACCATGCATACCATGGAATATATTCCTGGCCTACCATTCGTGGACCCCAACTGGCATCATCAGAATAATCGTGGTAATATTTACCATCAAGCGCTTTCCAGGCTTCTGGCTGGCCGGGAGTCCATTTGTATTTTACAAGATCCCCAAATGAGCCACCAGCGTAAGAGTTCTGGTAGTTTGGCGTAATATAGATACGGTCGAAAACCATACCTGTATTAACTTCCAGGCCGATGCCCTTTTGGCCCTTCCTTGCTTTTTTTGTAGTAATTACAATCGCACCATTTGAACCATCAGATCCAAACAGCGCAGCTGAAGCCGGGCCCTGTAACACGTTAAGGTCTTCAATATCATCGGGGTTGATATCATTTGCACTTGGCATGATGGTACCATCTATAACATAGATAGGACCAGCGCCGGTTCCCAAACCATTTTCACCCCTGAGGCGAACGTTTGTTTCGCGGCCCAGTGCAGCGGCAGACTGGCTGCGTATCTGGGCACCGGCCACTTTACCCGCAAGGGCGTTGTTAACATTCGATTGGCGAACTGTATTCAGTTGATCGCCTGTTACATTCTGCACGTTTGTAGTAGTAGACCTGGCAGCACGCTTAATACCGAATGCACCGGTTACCACAACTTCCTGTAAGGTATTTTCCCTTAACTGGAGACGTGTATCAATATAGGTCATTGACCCAACAGGCACTTCCACCTGTTGTAATCCAGTACCGGAAATAACCAGAACATCATTAGGGGCTACTTTTATGGAGTACTCACCGTTTGCATCGGCTTGTACACCACCGCCACCTTTTACTACAACAGAGGCAAAAGGAACTGGTTTCCCGTTTGCGTCAGTTACCTTACCGGTCACCACCCGGTTTTGTGCAAATGCTAATACTGCGGAGAGCATCAGCACTGTGAACAGTGTTAAAAATCTTCTCATTTGCGATTGATTAATTAAATTTTATAAGCTACAAATATAGGGGCTTACCCTTTTAACACAAAAAAAATGTTAAAATTGACCCCCGGATACAATATCATATCAATGGACAATAACCCTTTTTAAATTGCTGCACCAACATTAAAATTTGTTAAAACCATGACAATTTAGTTGCCAAACTGGTACCTGAGCTGCAGTTTAACCTCGGTTTTATGGTTGCCCTCGATTTCATCGAGGCCCGAGCCCACTGTTTGCCGGGCAGAATAAACCGTTTGGGCCCATTTGGCCCATAAAGAGAGTTTTTTATTTACATCATAGTTGATATTCAGGTAGTAACGATAACCTTTGTCGTAAAAAACAGGTATCGAATAACTATATAACACATCATTTTCATAAGCATATAAACGGCTGTTATAGCCATCGGTTTCAAAATACTGAAGCCTGATATTGCCTGAAAATGGCTTCATCATTGGTTTATAAAGTACATCTGCATATAAAGTGAACCCGTTTTCGGCCTCCGGACCTTTTTTATCGAACCAAACCATTTCGGCCCTGCTGCGCAAGGTAAAAGTGGAGTTCAGCTTCATACTCATTTGGGTCCTCCAGTTTTGCCTTGCCTGCGAAATAACAGGGTTCAATACCGGTTCTCCCCCACTAAAGTTGTAAGCTTTTGATTCTGAACGGAAACGGCTGTAAATATCAAATACCTTATTGGGCCTGTAAGACAACTGCAGCATATATTCCTTTCCGTTGGTTGGGGAGTTTACCTGGAATTTCAACCAGGGGAACCTGAACATATCTGCGTAAGCGTCTATACGCCAGGCATTGTTTGGCCTGATGGATATGCCGCTGAAAAAACCCTTTTCATTGGTTGGGAAGGTATTTTCGGTAAATGCACTCGTATATAAGGCCTGGTAGCCCGGGGAAATATTGCGGTAAAAAAAACTCATATCCACATTATTGGCCACGCTTAACAGCAATCCCTGTACAAAGGCCAGGTGCTTTTTGTCTGTGCTGGCGGCCTCTCCAAAAAAGTGCATATTTTTGAATGTATAACCGTAATCGAAACTATAATTTCCAAAACTTTTTCCCGAAAGTGCGTAAAGATTGTAGGGATCTTTTGCCTTTATCAATGGATACTTAAAACTGTATTGAACCGCATTAAGGCCCAGGTCGAATCCTTTTATTTTATAGCTTATATTTCCGCCAAATGCAAGCTGGCGCTGCACTCCTTTATCGGTTACTTCACTTTTGGTACGGTGATAACCTGATGTTTGAAACGATGAAACATAATCGTCATCATCTGTAAGCCGGTTAGTATCCACAAAATTGGCATCTAATTTTTTATAGGAAGCAAATATTGTGGCTTCCCAATTGTTTTTGCCAATGGTGATGCCTGCCCCCCGGTGAAAATTGATCTCTCCTGCAGAATTATAGGGACGCAGCACTGAAGACTGGCGTTTGGTAGCCAATACATCGGGCCCTTTTTTAAATGCAAGATTCATCCATTGTGTAAGGCCCTGCCCAAGGTTAACTGTAAAATCTCCCAGCGCCAATGACTTTACAATACCTGCATTGCGTAAAAAGAAATGGGCCGAGTAATAATCGAATCCCTGTTTTTGAGACCCCTTAAAAAACTCCTCGCCGGGGTCTTTTTCGGCCACAACACCATATTGAAGCAGGTTTTTGAAATTATATTTATAGCGCAGAAATAACCGCTGTTCCGAACCGGGATAAAAATTAGTGGCCTGTGTAGAATCGAGTTTATACCCTTTCGATTTTTCGAGTACCTGCCCAACCCTTACCATAATGGAATGGCTGCCATTGCTGAGCCTGGAAGTAACCGCATCAATAAGGTTAAGGTTTTCCACTGCAATAACATAAGGCCGTATTTTTTGAATAGTGGCCAGGTCAAACCCCGGCACGGCCTGTATTTCATAAATGCTCAGAAATTTTCCGAGATAACTCCGGTAGCCCAGCAGGTATTGAATCTGCATGGGCGAAAGCAAGCGGAGTTCCTGTAATGTTCCAGCATCGGCGGTGTTTAGGTTGATGGGGTGTTTTATATACTCTGCCAGCAATTGCAGGTAAGAGTCATCTTCTGTTTCGGCATCTTCGCTGTTTTCGGTAATATTTTCGAGCTGCTGCTCAACGGTTGTAGTGACGGGGGTTTCGGGCGTTTGTGCCAGCCCCTTTAAAGAATAAAAAAACAACAGGATGAAAATTATTTTCTTCATTTTGTTTCTTCTGCTGGCTTTCTGAAATTATAAATAAGCATCAGGCCAGGTGAAAACCCCAATTGGGGATGATAGCTGGCGGCAATATCGAGCCGGATTGTTTTCCATGCAAGGCCAAAACCTGCAAAGCCGCTGCCTGTTTCGCTCATAAAGCCTGCACGTGCAAAAAACTGTTTTTTGAAATGGTACTGCACACCAGCAACCACATTTACATTTTTATCCTCTTCCTTAACCACTTCTGTGCTGAAATAAAAATGGTCGCTGGCATCATACCCAAAACCTAATTTATAAGCCGACGCCAGTTTTTCATCTCCGGATTTTCCGAGTTTGCCACCAACCGGGTTATACAAATGAACGCCTGCATTGAGTTTTTCTGATAAATGAGCAACAACGCCAGCTTCAAAATTTATGGAGGAAGCATTACCGTAAGCGGGAATACGATAGCCATAATAATTAAACTGGATGCCCAGGTCGAGCTTGCTTCCCAAAGAGCGTGCATAAGCCAGGCCGAGTTTATTTTCATTAAAATTGCTGAAGCCTGCGTAATTGACCTGGACGCCAAAATTTCCCATTTTTTTTGTGGGCAGCGCCAGTGCCAGGCCATAAACACTGTTTTCGGCAAGCAGGAACCTGCGCTCACCATAAACACCTATGCCCGGATCTTTTATTTGTGCAAGTGCGGCCTGGTTATTGGTAAATGAAAATGGATCTGGTTGCCTCGTACTGTAGGCCCCCAACCCGATGTAGGGCATACTGATGCTATACCGGAGCGATTGAGCAGAAGCCGATTGGAGCAAAAAGCTGAACGGCATTACAAAAAACAGTACCTGCAGATATTTTATCAAAGCAATAAAATTAGTATGTTGAAGGTAGGAGAAAATGTGCAAATGGCGAAATATTGAAATGTGCAAATTGGTTTTTAAATTTCAGGCCGTTCAAAGTATCAATTGGTTAATTTTGCTTCATGCAATTATTAGACGGTAAAGCTGTATCGCAGGCTGTAAAAGACGAATTGAAGGTTCTTACTGCAAAACATATTGAACAGGGTGGAAAAACACCCCATCTTGCAGCCATACTCGTTGGCAGCAATGGTGCCAGCGAAACATATGTTGCCAGCAAAATTAAAAGCTGTGCAGAAGTTGGGTTTAAAAGCAGCCTCCGGCGCTTTGAAACAGGCATTTCGGAAGATGACCTTATCCATGCCATTGAATTGCTTAATGCCGATGAAGATGTTGACGGCATACTGGTTCAATTGCCATTGCCCAAACATGTCAGCGAAGAAAAGATCATTAACATCATTCATCCTGCAAAAGATGTAGACGGCTTTCACCCCGGCAGTGTGGGAAAGCTGGTGCAGGGGCTCCCAAGTTTCATTCCGGCCACACCCTACGGCATCATGCTTTTACTAAAACATTATAATATTGAAACTGCAGGCAAACATGCCGTGGTGATCGGCCGCAGCAATATTGTAGGAAGACCCATGAGTATTTTACTCAGCCAAAATACCAACCCGGGCAATTGTACGGTAACACTCTGCCACAGCAAAACAAAAAACCTGAAAGCATTTTGCCTCCAGGCAGATATCATTGTGGCAGCATTGGGCAAACCTGAATTTTTAACGGCAGACATGGTAAAAGAAAATGCTGTGGTAATAGATGTGGGTATTACCCGGGTGGAAGACAGTACAAAGAAAAGCGGCTATGCCATTAAAGGTGATGTTGACTTTATAAACGTGGCTCCAAAAACAAGTTATATAACACCGGTACCAGGTGGCGTGGGACTGATGACCATTGCTGCCCTGCTCATGAACACCTTTAATGCCGTTAAAAACAAATGCTGACAACTTCGCTCTCAAATATTGCCAAACTTCCTGTGATGGAACATTTTTATACCCTGCAGGGAGAAGGGTTTCACCAGGGGCGTGCGGCTTATTTTATACGACTGGGGGGATGCGATGTAGGATGTGTTTGGTGCGATGTAAAAGAAAGCTGGGATGCAAATGCCCATCCGCTGATCAATATTGCAGACCTGGTTGGCGAAGTAAAAAAGATGACTGCAAAACTGGTAGTAATAACAGGTGGTGAACCTTTGATGCATAACCTTGATGTGCTTACCCAAAAATTAAAGGAAGCCGGTTGTGAAACAAATATTGAAACATCGGGCTCTGCCCCTTTAAGCGGTGTATGGGACTGGATATGCCTTTCGCCCAAAAAATTTAAAGCCCCGTTGCCCCAATTGATCGAAAAGGCAAATGAATTAAAGATCATTGTTTATAACAAATCAGATTTTGAGTGGGCAGAACTGTATGCTGCGCAGGTATCTCCCGGCTGCAGGTTATACCTTCAGCCCGAATGGGGCAAATCGGCCGAAATGCTGCCATTGATCACAGGTTACATCAAACAAAATCCCCAATGGGAACTGTCGGTACAACTCCATAAATTCATCAACGTACCTTAGTTTTTTAACAGTGCTGAAATAGATTTCAGTTATTTTCGTTATACCTTCACTCCATAATAATTTTGAATGAAGAAGCGCTTCTCTTTTGCCCTTTTACTTGCTTTTGTTTTTTTCTTTTCTCAAAGAAGCTTTTCACAGTGGTATAACCCCGACAAGGTAAACAAAAAGGCTGCCGAAATGAACGAAAAGGCTTATTTGGCCGCCACTGAAGGCAAGTACAAAGAGTCGGTTAATTATTTAAACCAGGCCCTGCAGATAGATCCAAAATTTGTAGATGCTTTTCTTTCCCGTGCCGGCATTTATGGTAATTTAAAAGATTACAGGTCTTCTGTGGCAGATTATGAAAAAGCACTGGAGCTCGACCTGCCATATGCCGAAGTGTACCTGCTGCCTTACTCGATTTCGCTTGCAGGTACCGGTAATTTTGAAAAAGCGCTGGAAACCGTTAACAAATTTTTGCAAACTCCCCGGCTCAATGAACAAAGCAGGAAGGCGGCTGTTTACCGCAAAAGCACATACGAGTTTGCCATTGATTATGTAAAAAACCACCCGGCGGGCAGTTATGTTTTTAAAGCAGAAAATATGGGAGAAAGCATAAATTCTGCCGCACTTGAATATTTTCCTTCTCTTACCATCGATGGCAGTAAAATGATCTATACAAGAAGAGAAAACAATGATGAGGATTTTTATGTAAGCAATTTTATAAACGGCCGCTGGGAGAAGGCGATGCCTATTTCGGGGAAAATAAATACCAATTATAATGAGGGTGCACAAAATATTTCGCAGGACGGCGATTTGCTGGTATTTACCGGATGCAACTACCCAGAGGGCCGCGGCAGCTGCGATCTTTATATTGCTTACAGAACAAAAGGCGGGGGCTGGACGGAGCCTGAGAACCTTCCTGGTGTGATCAACACAGAATTTTGGGAATCATCTCCATCTTTATCGCCCGATAAAAAAGACCTTTACTTTGCCAGCAGCAGAACAGGTGGTTATGGCGGATCTGATATTTGGGTAAGTCATCGTATTACCGGCGGCCGATGGAGCCAGCCTGAAAACCTGGGGCCATCTATTAATACCGGGGCCGATGAAGGATCGCCGTTTATTCATGCAGATAACCAAACACTGTATTTCAACAGCAGCGGCCACCAGGGCTACGGCAGTACAGATCTTTTTTTAAGCCGGAAAACGGCAGATGGCGAATGGCAAAAACCCGAAAACCTTGGCTTTCCTGTAAATACAATTGATGACGAAGGCTCACTCATTGTAGCCAGTGATGGAAAAACATCTTATTATGCCAGTGATGGTGCCGATACCAGGGGTGGGCTTGATATTTACAGCTTTCAATTGCGGGATGATATCAGCGCATTAAAAACACTTTGGGTAAAGGGAAAGGTATATGATAAAAAAACCAGCCAGGGTTTACCATCTTCCATTGAACTTACAGAAATAGGGACCAAGCGGGCCGTTTCAAGGCTGCAAACCGATGAAGAAGGGAATTACCTGGTAACCCTTCCGCTAGGGAGGGATTATGCATTTAATGTAAACAGGAAGGGCTATCTTTTTTACTCAGATAATTTCTCTTTAAAAAACAATATACCCGACACTGCACTCAGGATCGATATTCCCCTTCAACCGCTTCAAGCCGGGGCAAGTATTGTGCTGAAAAACATTTTCTTTGATACAAAAAAATGGGACCTCAAGCCCGAATCGCAGATAGAACTGGATAAACTGGTACAGTTGATGAATGATAACCCTGCAATTAAAATTGAGATCGACGGCCATACTGATAATGTTGGCAAACCTGCCGATAACCTCAAACTGTCGAACAACCGGGCAAAAGCCGTTGTTCAGTATCTTTTATCGAAAGGGGTCGCAGCAGGCAGGCTGATGGCAAAAGGATTTGCGGAGAAAAAACCGATCGCTCCTAATACAACGGATGCAGGCCGTGCACAGAACCGGAGAACAGAAGTGAAGGTAATTTCGGTGATAGCACCAGCGGCTAAATAAAAATATCAGGAAAATTTTTCGTTGAGCATTGCCGCAGTTTGTGATTTTAAACTGTGTATGACCGGTGATGTTGCTTATTGAAGGAACGAAATTTTCTTTCGCCATAGTTGCCTGTCTCCACGAACCAATACACAAAACAAGGTATAGCCGGGAATATTTTTTATCGTCTTCATCTTTATGAATTTAAAAAAACAAAAGTTTTTGTTGCGTTTGCAATTTTTTCAACATCCACCCTTGCTGGATATGGCATAGATCACGTTGCCTGAAACAAATAAATTGAAGACCTTTCCGTCTTTCGAAGGAAGTAAAAACTTCCATGTTTTTCCCTTGTCTGATGATTTGAAAATTCCCTCGGGATGGGTACAAAAGAAGTTTTCAGCAACCTGGGTAATTGAAGTTGGAAAGCGTTGCAGAAAAGGGCGATCATCCCAGGTCTGCCATATTGAATCACTAACAACTTTGTCGTGAACGCCGGCACCAATGGGCTGCCAGGTTTTACCGTTGTCGTAAGATGTCCTTAACGTCCTGGTAGTCGACTCTGAACTGGAAATGACAGCAGCGAATCCACCTTTGATAGTTTTTACATCCCAGGCCACACCGCCCTCACTGATCACCGGCGCCCAGTTTTCGCCATTATCGGTCGACCTTATAATCTTTCTCATACCGATCGCCACCAGTACGCCATTTAACTCTGCCAAATGCCCTACAAAGGCTCCGGCATAAACATGTTTCCAGGTTTTTCCACTGTTATCAGTTTTAAAAAGGCCCTCGTTGGTGCCGATGAAAATTGCACCTTGGGCAGTTTCAAAAACGCTGCGTATTCGTGGCTCATGAGAAAGGTCGAATATTGGCGACCATACACTCGTTCCATCTGTTTTTATCAAATTTACAGCCCAGTAATTGTTGGCAAATATGCCGGACTTCGCAGGTAAAATGCTGCTATGTTCGTCTTGTGAAATCTCTTTGGTCCAAAAAGGATCTATGGCATTTTGGGTACTGTGATAGAGCCCGTTTTCAACCTTTAAAAACAGTCCTTTATCATTTGCAAAGAAGCTATTTCCCGGGATACTATCTTCCCGGAAATTTTCTGGCAACCCTTTGCTGATGTCCTGCCAGGTTTGTCCGCCATCCGTAGATTTAAAAACGATGTTTGCAGTTCCGGTCTTATCTGCTTTTCGGTTTTGCACACTATCCGGTAGCTTAGATGCCGTTGGAAATTCTGACGCCCGGTTACAGGAAGCTAATTGAAAAAGGAGCCCCGAAATAAATGGGATACAGCACAAAAAAGAAAAGTTACAGATTTTCATGACATAAATTGATTTGGTGAAACTATAAAGTAAAGGTATCAGGTGTCAAATATCCTGGTGCTTTTTAATAGTAAATAAGTGTAAATTATACGTAAAACATTTGTAAAATCACCTAAACCCAGGGTTTAAGGTGTTATTTTTGTCCCATGAAGCCATTTCTCCTCTTCGGATCTTCAATTATGATAATTGCTATTTTTATTTCTGCTGTTGCATTTATCAATAAAAAGCATGAAATCCCTGAGAAGCATGTAGAAGTTGTATTGCGTGATCTGGGGCATCAACTTTTGCTTACAGCTAAAGATGCTACATCCCGGGTACTGCCGGTTAAGAAATTAAAGGAAAATACCTACCAGGTAT
Source organism: Ferruginibacter sp. (assembly GCA_049291115.1). Classification (GTDB taxonomy): domain Bacteria; phylum Bacteroidota; class Bacteroidia; order Chitinophagales; family Chitinophagaceae; genus Ferruginibacter. The sequence continues at coordinate 31,402 of JBATOU010000123.1, read as the reverse complement.
CCTTTAAAAATGACTTTGGTTTTGTTTCAGACACACTCATCAATTTGGTTCAACGAACATTTCAAAAAAATGCCCTGGCAAACGATTATATAGTGAGTTTGAGGAATTGTAAAGAAAATGAAACTGTGTTTGCATTCGAAATAAATAGCCAAACAGGCGATTTAACACCTTGCAGGGGTCGTACGCTGGAGGTTGGTTGTTATGTTATTGAGATCGAGCTTTTGAAGACCACTCAGTTTAATTTCTTTTGGTTATTGCTGTTGATCATTCCTTTGGGCTTGATTGGTTTTTATGTAAAAGACAGGTTCCGTAACAAAGAAGGGAAAGCACCCATTTTCGATAATAGTGACTATATACAATTAGGAAACTTTAGGTTTTATACAGCTAACAATGTTCTTAAAGCTGGGCGTAAAACAATTTCGCTTTCGGAAAAAGAAACAAAAGCACTGAAAATATTCGCAGAAAACTTAGACCAGGTGGTGGAAAGGGAAAAATTGATGAAAGAAATTTGGGAAGATGAAGGTATAGTGGTGATCAGCAGAAATGTTGATGTATTGGTGTCTAAATTACGTAAGAAATTAAGCGATGATAACTCCTTTAAATTTATAAACGTACATGGCAGGGGCTACAAATTTGTTATTGAGTAGATACGAATTAAAAATCAAGTAAAGTGTGAAATAAATTATAGTGTGATCATTACTTTGTCAACTGTTATGAGTTGCCTGATTTAGATTTACACGATCTCGTTTCAACCTATTTCAGTACCTTAGAGGCTCATAGCTTGCGCCCAGCATCCAGTAAAGCTGCCACTTTCTTTCTTATCAGGTCTCTTACTTCGTTAAACTGTTCGGGGTCCATATTACGCGGATCGGGTATTTGCCAGTCGATATGCTCCTTTGCCGGCATCCATGGGCAGGCATCACCGCATCCCATTGTTACCACCGCGTCAAACGGGGCATTGTTCTTTACTTCATCCAGGGATTTTGATTGGTGGATACTTAAGTCGTATCCCAAATCCTTCATAGCGGCAATTGCCTTTGGGTTTACCGCACCGCTGGGTTTGCTGCCGGCACTGTAGGCTTCTGCACCAAGCATGATGGCAAAGGCCTGGGCCATCTGGCTACGGTTGCTGTTTTCTATACAAACAAAAAGGAGTTTCTTTTTCATAATATAAAAACAGGCAGCAAAATAATGATCCTTTTACTGCCTGTACTATTTAAATTTTTCAGCAGCAGCCGCTTCCCGGTGTGCAGCAGTTTCTTTCATCTTTTGCAGGTTTTTCTGCATATACGGTAATGCTGCTGATCTTTACATTTCCTTCTTTGTAAGCAGCGATCTCCGCTTCTGTTAAATAATTCCTGAGGATATCATCCGGAATGATAATGGGTTTATTCTTCTGGATAGTGATACCGGCAAAACCCGATTCGTTAATGATGCGCAGGTATTCATTTTTTTGAATGGCACCCGAAACACAGCCGGCATACAATTCGGCCACCTGGCGCCATTTGGAAGGAAGTTCACCTTCGAGCACAATATCAGAAATAGAAAAATGCCCGCCAGGTTTTAGTACCCGGTAAATTTCGCTGAACACTTTGTGCTTGTTGGGAACCAGGTTGAGTACGCAGTTACTTACAATAACATTGGCGGCATTACTGGTTACCGGCATGTCTTCGATATCGCCCATGCGGAATTCTACATTGTTGTAACCAAGCTTTTCGGCATTGGCCCTTGCTTTTTTTATCATCGGCTCTGTAAAATCGATTCCCATCACTTTGCCTTTTTCGCCAACGATCTTTCTTGCTATGAAAGCATCATTACCGGCACCACTGCCAAGATCGATGACCGTATCTCCCTCTTTCATTTTTGCATATTCGGTGGGCAACCCGCAGCCAAGGCCCAGGTCGGCATCGGCATTATAGCCTTCCAGTTTTGTATAATCGTCGGCCATAATACTGTACACATCATCGCCGCAGCAGGCAGATGTGGCCCCACAGCAGGAGGCCTGGTTCTGCTCAAGGCCCTGTTCGGCAATAGCGGCATATTTTTCCCTTACCAGTTCTTTTATTTGATCGTTCGTTTGCATGAGAAATTAATTTTATTGTAAAGAAATTTTTCCTGTTATGTAAGTCCATAAACCATATAAATAGCCGAGGCCGGGCAAATACCCGAAAATTCGGCTGTTTGTTTTATAGAACCGGGTGCTGATGACCTGTTTGTTGCTTTAAAACCTCTTCTTTGAAAGAAAATTTCGGCTGTAGTGGTAAGCAGGTGCAGCTTACTAATTTGTTGAACCCTGCCCAGGCCAATCAGTTCATTTACCAAAGCCGATCCAATATTTTTATTTCGGTAACCGTTTTGGACCGCCAGCGAGCGAAGCAATCCATTTTTTCCGTACTGCTCCAGGCCAATGCAGCCAATTATTTCGCCCGTGGGGCTGTATGCGGCCAGGAACTTAATAGATGGATTTTCTATATCAGCTACCGGCAAGCCCGCGTGCTGAAGCAGTTCCACCATTTGCGGCAATACTGTTTCGTTTGCAGCCCTGTAAGTAAAACGTTGGTCCATTTTTTTGCTAGCAGCATTTATTTTCACTCTTCTTTTTTGCATTTTTAAGGTATCCAGCGTAAACATCCTGGCGCATCCCGGTAAGCTTGCTGAAAAGGTCACTGAACTGATCGCAAAATTTTCCAAACGAATCCCAGTTAATACAATAACAACTCCTTGGCCCATCGATGGTGCCGCTGATCAATCCGGCCTGTTTCAATTCTTTAAGGTGCTGCGAAACGGTGCTTTGCGCCAAAGGCAATATTTCAACTATTTCGCCACAAATGCAACTGTCTTTTTGGGCCAGTACTTTTAATATGGCCAATCTTGCAGGATGGGAGATGGCCTTGGCAAAATTTGCCAGGTCCTGTTCTTTCTGTGTAAATTCCTCTTTTTTATGAATGGCCAAAATGAATTGTTTAATCTTATATCGCAAATATACGATTAAACAATTCAGAAATCCAAATTTTCATAAAAAAATTAAAAAGAAAACCCGGCAGAAACGCCCACTACCGGTACGAGATACAGCACCCAGGCCTTGGGCGTATTAGGAAGATATTCGAACCCGTCTTCGTCGCGGAATTTTGAAAATAATTTTTGCACGCCTGCAAACGCATCTAGGGAAAATCCATTTTTAAAATGGTACTGGTAACCATAATAATTGGCAGCAGCAAAACCACTTGCGCTGTAATCACGCCGGTAAGTCTGGCTGTTTACCGTAAGGCTGGTATAAAAGGAAAATTTTTCGTAGCCGGCCCCCACTGCCCCATAAAAGCCCCGGGCCGCTGCATTTTTACTGAAATAATAGCGGAAATCGGCCCGTGCAGCTGTTGTTTTAAACTCGCCTCCATAGGCATTGCCTGCAACCAGGTTTACCTGTGCGGCTGTTTGGCTGCCCAAAATACGTTCGTAAGAAGCACTGCCGGATAAAAGAAAATACCCGGCCGGGTTCAGCTTAATAATATTGGATTTAATCTCCTGCGCATAAAGCAGCAGGGTGATGGTGCACAAAAAAAATGTGCCGCAGGTTTTTTTTATCATCAGGATCTGGTTTTATTCGTGACCATCGAGCAGGTTACCCAACCCGCCTAAAATACTTCCCTCTTCTTTTCTGTTGCCGGATGCATACTGCATCATTTTGCCGGCCAGCCTGCTGATGGGCAATGACTGTATCCACACTTTTCCGGGGCCACGCAGGGTGGCAAAAAAGAGTCCTTCGCCACCAAACACCCAGTTGCGCACACCCCTTACAAGTTCTATATCAAAATCAACGGAAGCCGTATAAGCCACCACGCAGCCGGTATCAACCTTCAGCAACTCTCCGTGCCGAAGTTCCCGTTCCATTACATACCCGCCGGCATGGGCAAAGGCCAATCCATCGCCCTCAATTTTTTCCATAATAAACCCTTCGCCTCCAAAAATACCCGTACCAAGCCTTCGCTGAAATTCTATGCCAATACTCACCCCTTTAGCGGCACATAAAAATGCATCTTTCTGGGCAATGATCTTGCCTCCGAGTTTTGAAAGATCAAAAGCAATGATCTTGCCGGTATAGGGCGCTGCAAAACTCACTTTCTTTTTTCCCTCCCCGGCATTGGTAAAGGCCGTCATAAAAAGGCTCTCCCCCACCAGCAGGCGTTTACCGGCACTCATCAGTTTGCCCAGTAAGCCACCGGTTTGCTGCTGGCTGCCGTCGCCAAAAATGGTTTGCATTTCTATCCCATCGTCCATCATCATAAAACCGCCGCTTTCGGCAATGGCGGTTTCGCCCGGGTCGAGTTCCACCTCTACAAACTGTAATTCTTCCCCATAAATTTTATAGTCAATATCATGGCTTGCCATAAAAACTAATTTAGTTAATGCACAAATATACAAAACAGGTTTTGCCGGTAAACCCTGTTTCTTATGACCGGCCTTAAAATAAGCTGTTGAGGCATGCTGGTTTTACCTTAATTTTATACTCATTTGAAAACGCTCTTAAACTTTCTATTCATGAAAAAAATTGCTGTGCTTGTTGCAACAGGCTGTTTTGTTTCTTTTTTGGCTGCCGGCCAGGCAAAACTTGCTGAAAAGATCACCAAACAAGGTACTGAACTGGTGATTCCTTACGAAAAATACATATTGCCAAACGGTCTTACTGTTTTGCTTCACGAAGACCATAGTGACCCTGTGGTACATGTGGATGTAACCTATCATGTGGGCAGTGCCCGGGAAGAAATCGGCAAGAGCGGTTTTGCCCATTTTTTTGAGCACATGATGTTCCAGGGAAGCGATAATGTTGCCGATGAACAGCATTTCAAGATCATATCAGCGGCTGGTGGCACTCTTAACGGAAGCACCAATCTTGACCGCACAAATTATTATGAAACCGTACCCAGCAACCAGCTCGAAAAAATGCTGTGGTTGGAGGCCGACCGCATGGGATTTTTACTGGATGCTGTAACGCAAAAGAAATTTGAAATTCAGCGCAGCACAGTAAAAAATGAGCGCGGGCAAAATTATGATAACCGCCCTTATGGTTTATTGGGCGAAACCAGCAGCAAAAACCTTTACCCATATGGCCATCCTTACAGCTGGCTCACCATTGGCTACGTGGAAGACCTGAACCGGGTGGATGTAAACGACCTTAAAAACTTTTTCCTCCGCTGGTACGGACCCAACAATGCCACTGTTACCATTGGCGGCGATATTAATGCTGCAAACACCATTAAGCTGGTGGAAAAATATTTTGGCAGCATCCCCCGCGGGCCAGAAGTTTCAAAAACGGTTTTACCCCCTGTTAACCTCGAATCGAACCGTTATGTAAGCTATACCGACAACTATGCACGTATTCCTATTCTTTCCAAAACATATCCCACTGTGCCTAATTACCACCCCGATATGGCAGCGCTTGCCTGCCTGGCCCAGGTAATTGGACAGGGAAAAAATTCGATTCTTTATCAACAACTGGTAAAATCTCAAAAAGCCGTGGCGGCAAGCGCTTTCAGCCGTTTGAGCGAATTAAGTGGCGAATTGAGCCTTCAGGTAACACCGCTGCCGGGCACCAGTTTGGGCGCAGCAGACAGCCTTATTTATAATGCATTTGAAGCATTTGAAAAACGCGGGGTGACCGATGATGATATTGCAAAATTCAAAGGCGGTATCGAATCGCAGTATATCAACGGGCTTCAAAGTGTTTCGGGAAAAGTAAGCCAACTCGCCGCATTTCAAACCTTTACCGGTGACCCAAACATGATCGTTAAACTGCTTAATATGTACCGGGCGGTTACAAAAGAAGATGTGTGGAATGCATACAACAAGTACATTAAAAACAAAAACAGTGTAACCGTAAGCGTACTTACAAAAGACGGAAAATCCACTCCGGCCCAGGCTGATAATTATTCTATTGACAAATCCGGTTATACCAATCCTGATTATGGGTATGCGGGACTTAAATATACAAAGCCAACTGATAATTTCGACAGGAGCAAAATACCTGCAGCCGGGGCAAACCCTGTTGTAAAAGTGCCTGCAGTTTGGAAAAAAACTTTACCTAACGGCATCAGTATGATGGGCGCTGCCTATAACGAAATACCTGTTGTAAGCATCAGTGTAAAAATTCCGGGCGGTCATATGGCAATGGCCTCCACACCTCAAAAACTCGGCCTTCCCGGTATGGCGGCCTCTATGTTCAACGAAGACACAAAAAATTACACCGCAGAGCAAATGGCTGTGGAACTGCAAAAACTGGGCAGCTCTATTTCTGTTATTGATGAGTTTGATGGTATTTCCTTTAATGTACAGTCGCTCAAAAAGAATATTGGTTCCACACTTTTACTACTGGAAGAACGCATGCTGAACCCCAATTTTACAGAACAGGCTTTCAGCAGGCTGCAAAAACAGGCGATGGAAGGTTTTAAGCAGCGCAAATCCCAGCCTGCGGCCATTGCCAGCGAAATAATAGACAAACTTAATTTTGGGGCCAACAATATACTGGGTATGAGTGATAACGGAACAGAACAAACGATCAAAAACCTGGCGCTTAAAGACATTGAGGACTATTACAGTAATTACATGACCAGCCAGGGTGCACAGGTCGTGATCGTGGGTGATATTACCCAGGCGGAAATTTTACCCCAGCTTGCATTCCTCAATAAATTACCCAATAAAAAAGTTTCTGTTGCAAAACCTGCAGCCGCACCAGCCATTGACAAAACAAAAATTTACCTGGTGGATGTACCAAAGGCCGCACAAACAGAATTCAGGGTGGGCAATGCCACCGGTTTAAAATATGATGCTACGGGAGCATATTACAAACTGGGGCTGGTAAACCATATACTTGGGGGCGACTTTAACAGCCGCCTCAACATCAACCTTCGTGAAGACAAAGGTTATACCTATGGAGCCCGTTCTGCATTTACAAGCGGAAAAGAAAATGGCGACTTTGTTTTCAGCAGCGGTATACGTGCCGATGCAACAGACAGTGCATTGGTGGAAGTGCTGAAAGAAATGGACAATTACAGCAAGACCGGCATTAAGCCGGATGAACTGGCATTTTTGAAGAGCGCCATTGGCCAGCGTGATGCCAGGCTTTATGAAACGCCAGGCCAAAAAGCGGGTTTTGTTGGCCGTATGCTGGAATACAACCTGCCAGCAAATTTTGTGACAATACAAAATAACATTTTAAAAAGCCTTACCAAGGCCCAGGTGGATGCATTGGCAAAAAAATGGGTGAACACTTCTAAAATGAATATTTTACTGGTGGGCGATAAAGCCAAGATCTTGCCAGGACTGCAAAAATTTGGATATGAGATAATAGAACTGGATGTGGAAGGAAATAAAAAATAATTTATTTACAGGAGGTATTTATCATAATGCCTCCTGTAATTTAAAGAGCCCTTTCAAATTAAATAAAAAAGCAAATGCGTATTCTTGCTGTTATCATCTCCCTGGTTTTTTGCCTTGGTTGCAACACTGCTAAATTCGCGGGAACAAATTCTGGCCAACTAAACGGAAACTGGATCCCGGTTATGCTGGAAATAGACGGCAGGCAGCTTCCACCCGCAAGTTTTGAAAAGCAACGGCTGAGCATTAGCGACAGCAATTATATTTTTGTTGCAGAAAGTGTTGATAAGGGGATCGTAAAATACAATGACGGCAAAATGGATATTTACGGAAAGGAAGGGGTGAATAAAGGCAAGCATTTTTCGGTTATTTATAAATTAAACGATAAAGGTCTTACTGCCTGTTATAACCTGCTGGGCACCCATTACCCCGAATCGTTTGAAACCAAGGGCAAGCCCATGTATTTTATGGCTGTATTCAGAAAAGAATAAGGGGAAATATTTGTTTCCGGGTTTGCTAACCAAATTCAGTTGTAACAAAATGTACAACAGCGCATCAAATGTTAAATAATCATAGGTGATTTTTTAGCACAAAAGTTTTGAGCCAGGCCGATCAAATTTTTTTTACAGAAATTTATACTAAACATGCCCCGCAGGTTTTGCATATGTGCATGGCGTATACCGACAACGAGGCGCTGGCACAGGATCTCATGCAGGAAACATTTGTAAAGGTTTGGCAAAACATCCGGCAATTCCGTGGCGAGGCCAAAATAAGCACCTGGATCTACCGTATTGCCATAAACACCTGCCTGGGTCATTTGAGATCTCCTAAAAACGCAGCGCCGGCAGAACTGAAGGAAACCTTCGACCGTGCAGATGAGAACGGAAGTATACAGAAAGAGCAGGATATACAGGAGCTTTACAGGGCAATACATCAGCTGCCCGAAGCCGACAGGCTGATCATTTCTATGGTGCTGGAGGCGATACCGTATGAAGAGATCGCCGCATCGCTCAATATTTCTGAAGGCAACCTCCGGGTAAAGATCCACCGCATTAAACAGGAACTGACCAAACTTTTTTTTAATAATGAACAGCTTTAGCGATATAGAAATATTGTGGAAAACGGCCATGCCCCTGCGTGCACTTCCTGATGCAGCTGCCATCATAGGTAAAGCCAGCCGTATAAGGCGCCAGGTCAGGAACAAAATATTATGGCAAACCATCAGCCTCGCACTGGTAATTCCCACTATGGGCTATCTTATGTATGCGGTTGATTTTGATTATATAAGCAGTTATATCGGAATTGGACTGATGCTGGTTTGTGTGCTTTTGTTTTCATTTTTCAGGATCAAACAGCTTCGTTTTCTCAGCCGGGCAGATTTTTCTCAGGCCCCTTCTGCGCTTTTAAAAGAATTTGAAAAATTTTATGTGCAACAGCAATGGCTTCACTCAAAAGGCATTCGCTGGTACAGCATTATAGTAAATATTGCATTTGGCCTGTACTTTTACGAAACAATTTATATGGCTGCAATCAGCAATAATGCAAAAATCATTCTTGTTGTTGCTTATATTGCCTGGATGTTCATTGTTACATTCTGGATAGAAAAGATATCGGCCCGGGGGGAGCTGAATAAAACCAGCTCAATCATTCGGCACCTGAAAAGGCTCAGCCATGAATTAACATAGGCATTGTATCCTGCTCCGGTAAATGAACGTATTTTTGCAACTGCCCGTAAATTAGTTGTACTTTATACCTGTTAAAAACCGTGTAGTTTCCATGGAGAGTAAATTAACCGATGCCAGGATACGCATCATATTTATTATTGCTTTCATTGTTATAAGTGTATTCCTGCTTTTTACATTTATAAACATGCGCCGCGCCGAAACCACCAGCGGCAATGTAAAATCTTCGCTCGACCTGCTCCTCCGGCTCGAAAGCAGCATCATTGACATCAATGCCATGGAGGCATCGCAAAATGGTTTTTTAATAGCCGCAGACGAAAAACTGCTGCCCCCTTTTTACGAAAGCCTTAATAAGATCAGGCGGGACACCACTTTTTTAGCTGACCTGAACCTGTTGGATACCAGGACCATCAACTACCGCAATAGCCTGCTCCAGATGCTTCATCAAAAAATTGATCATGCAAAACAAAACGTAGAAATACGAAAGCTGTACGGTGCCGATTCTGCCGCTAAACATATGGTGCTGGGCCGTGGAAAAGAACAGTTTGAAAATATTGTGGCCTACATTGATGAAATAAAATCGCACAAACGTTCTTCTTTTGAAGAAAGCAATACGAGGCTTAAAGAATATGCCAGGCGCATCACCTGGGAGTTTTTTGCGCTGGTACTGCTTTTCTTTGGTATCCTGTACTACAGTTTCCGCTCCATCAATAACGAATTTAAAAAATGGGAAGAAAACGACCATGCCCTGCGTTTTAATGCTTCTGTGGTACAGAATATGTCGGACCCGATCATCACCATCGACGAAAATTATCTTATTACGAACTGGAACAAGCCGGCGGAAGAGTTATATGGTTTTACAGAAGAAGAGGCCAAGGGGAAAAAAGTGGGCGATCTTCTTCATACAGAATACCCCGTACCCTATTTGTTGATAGAAAATGAATTTCATGAAAAAAACAACTGGAAAGGAGAGGTGGTACATTACCATAAAGACGGCAACCCGCTGTTTGTAGAAATAACCACCTCGGGCATCCGGAGTGAAAAAGGAGAAAACCTGGGCATTGTAGAAGTGGTACGTGATGTTACAGAACGAAAAAAACTACAACAGCAGTTACAGCATCTTAACCAGAACCTGGAACAGCAGGTAAATGCCAAGGCTGCCGAACTTACGGCTGTTTTTGAACGGATAACGGATGCTTTTATAGCACTTGATAACAACTGGAATTACACCTACGTAAACAAAATGGCGGCCAAATTACATGGCAGGTCCGAATCTGAGCTACTGGGTAAAAACATATGGGAACAATACCCGCACCTGGTGCATGAGCCTTTTCATGATGCGCTGCAGCTGGCGAAAGAAACACAGCAGCCGCAAAGACTGCAGCTGTTTTATAAACTGGAAGACAAATGGTATGAAGACCTTATTTATCCAACAGCAGATGGTATATCAGTTTATTACCATGATATTACCGAGAAAAGAAAGGCCGAACTTGCCCTTGAAAAAGTACATGAAAAGCTGAGTTACCATATCAATAACAGCCCGATGGGTGTAATTGAATTCGACAGTCATTTTCAGCTGCTGCAGTGGAACAAAAATGCTGAGCATATTTTTGGATGGCCGGCAGAGGAAGTATTGAACGGAAAATTGAACCTAGACCAACTGATGTTTGACGATGACCGTGCAGATGTACACCGGTCGATAGCCGAACTGGTGGGAAAAAACACGAAAAATAATATTGTTACCAGGAATATCACCAAAGAAGGAAAAATAATTTACTGCGAATGGTATAACTCTGTATTAAAAGATGAGCAGGGAAAAGTAACAGGCGTTATGAGCCTGGTGCTCGACATCACCCAGCGCAAACAGATCGAAATTGAACTGCAGGAAGCCGAGGCAAAATTCCGTAACCTGGTAGAACAGTCGATGGTGGGTGTTTATATCATACAAGACGAAAGACTGGCCTATATCAATCCAAGATTTGCAGAAATTTTCGGGTATGATCAAACAGATAATTTTATTGATTTCAGCCCCGAAGATGTGGTGCATCCCGAAGACCTTCCGTTGGTGGTGGAAAGGTTCATTACGCCCGGCACAGCCTATTCAGAAAATATCAATTTTGAATTCAGGGCAACGCATAAAGACGGGCATACCCTTTACCTGGAGGTTTTTGGCTCTGTAACCATTTACCGCGGCAGGCAGGCGCTCATTGGCACGCTCATAGATATTACCGAAAGAAAGAAATCGCTGGCACAACTGGAAGAATCCGAAAAGGCACTTAAGGTATCAAATGAAAGATTTATGCTGGTAGCGCAGGCCACCAATGACGCTGTTTGGGATTGGGATTTTACTTCGGGTAATATTTGGGGCAACGACCGCTTCAGGGAAATATTCAACCTCAAAGAAGGGCAGCCTTTCAGCTTTGATGATTACATTCAGTATGTGCACCCCGATGACAGGGAACAGATCATTGAAAATTTCAGGGAGGCGCTCCGTAATCATGAGAACCAGATAAACGAAGAATTCCGCCTGCGTACATCACAAAACGATTATTACCTCACCCTTTACGACCGTGCCTATATTTTATATAACAGCGAAGGACAGGGTTACCGTATGCTTGGCGCCATGCAGGATATAACAGAATTGCGTAAATCTGCCAGGCAGCTCGTACTGGAAAAAGAACTTTCCGACTCTATCATCAACAGCCTGCCTGGTATTTTTTACCTGATGAACAGGCAGGGCGAGGTTTACCGCTGGAATAAAAACCTGGAAGCTGTTACGGGTTACAGCAGGGATGAGATACAGAAGGGTAATGCCGTTGACTTTTTTTATAACCCCGGGGAAGCAAAAGAAAGAATTGAAAAAGCATTTGATACAGGGGAAGACAGTGTGGAAGCGCATCTCATCACCAAAAATGGGGAAGCAATTCCTTATTATTTTACCGGCATTGCCACCCAGTACGAAGGAGAGCATTGCCTCATAGGCGTAGGCATCGATATTTCTGAAAGAGTGCGCTCGCAAAAGGAATTAAAGAGAAGCGAAGAAAATTTCCGTACGCTCATTGAACAGGCATCGGATGGCATTTTCATCTGCAACCAGTATCTCCAGTACCTTGATGTTAACACAAGTGCGGCCAAATTAACCGGCTATTCCAAAGAAGAATTGCTTGATATGAATATGTTTGACAATATCTTAACGGTTGATCCAAACAGTACGGAAGCTTTGCTGATGGAAGATATGAAGGACGGCAACGTGGTGATAAAGGAACGTTCTCTCAGGCGCAAAAATGGACAGGTTATTAACGTGGAGATCAGTGCAAAAATGCTGCCCGACGGCAGGTTCCAGGGTATTGTGAGGGATATTACCGCCCGCAAAATTGCCGCAGAGGCATTAAGGCTTTCTGAAAATAAGTACCGTTTACTTTTTAACCAGAACCCGATGCCCATGTGGATGCTTTCTATGCCCGATAACAGCTTTGTGGATGTAAACCCGGCGGCCATTTCGTTTTATGGTTACAGTAAAGAGCAATTCCTCGGGATGCATGAAAATGACCTGTTTCTCACTAGTGATCAATACCATGTTAATGGAAATGGCCAGGACGACACCGGCGTTTGGGACCACAAAAAGAAAGATGGCAGTGTGGTAAAAGTGAATATCATAGCACATGATATTCATTACGAAGGCAGGCCCGCAAAGCTGGTACTGGCAAACGATGTAACAGATAAAATTGCTGCAGAAGAAAATCTTAAAAAATCGCATGAAGAACTTCGCCAGCTTGCCACCCACCTCGAAAATATAAGGGAGGCAGAACGCACGCATATGGCCAGGGAAATTCATGACGAGTTGGGGCAACAGCTTACCGGGCTTAAAATGGACATATCGTGGATCAACAGAAAAATAAAGTCAACAGATGAAGAAGTGGTTCAGAAAATACAGGATACCATTAAACTGATTGATAAAACAGTGATAACGGTACGGCGCATTGCCACTCAATTGCGCCCAAGCATTCTTGATGACCTGGGCTTGATAGCCGCTATGGAATGGCAAAGTGATGAGTTTGAAAAAAGATCTGAAATCCAGACCTATTTTACGTCAAATGTAACTTCGGTTCAACTGAAACCCGAAATTGCCACGGCTGTTTTCCGGGTTTTCCAGGAAAGCCTTACCAATGTGCTCCGCCATGCATCGGCCAGCATTGTGGAGGCAAGACTGGATGTGAAAGAAACCAGTCTTGAGCTGAACATACAGGACAATGGGAGGGGCTTTAACCCGGCAGATATTGAAAACAAAAAAACACTTGGCTTGCTGGGTATGAAGGAAAGGGTATTACTGATGGGCGGAACCTACCAGATAACAAGTGAACAACAGAAAGGAACTTTAGTAAGAATAATTGTACCTTTAGGCGTGCAACAGCATGCAAGCGCATAAAAGAATTTACTCATGAGGATTTTAATAGCAGATGATCATATTATAGTCAGAAGGGGCCTGCGTCAAATTTTGCTGGAGGGTTTTCCTGATGCCGAAATAGAAGAAGTGCCAGATGCTGAAGAACTGATCAAAAAAACAATACAGGCCGACTGGGATGTGGTTATTAGCGACCTGAGCATGCCGGGGCGCAGCGGGCTTGAAGCGTTGCAGCAGATCAAACAGATAAAACCAAAAATTCCGGTACTTATACTCAGCATTCACCCCGAAGAACAATATGCCCTGAGGGTTTTAAAGGCCGGGGCAGCAGGTTATCTCAGCAAAGACCTTGCCCCCGATGAACTCGTAAATGCCGTAAACCGGGTTTTACTGGGAAAAAAATATATAACTGCCACCATTGCCGAAAAACTTGCATCCGTACTGGACCAGGACAGCGATAAACAGCCCCATGAACTGCTTTCCGACCGGGAATTCAGTGTGCTGAAATCCTTAGCCTCCGGAAAATCTGTTTCAGAAATTGCAGAAAGCATGTTCTTAAGCGTTACCACGGTGAGCACTTACAGGGCCAGGATAATGGCTAAAATGAACATGAAAACAAATGCTGATCTTACCCTTTATGCCATTGAGCATAAATTATTGTAAACCAACCCCCTGCTTGTAGTACAAGTTCTACCTGCAAACCTTTATTTCCTGTGCTGTTTTATTCGTTCTCCCACTACAATTATTAATACCGTTGCCGGTTACTTTTGTAAGAATAATACGTTTCATGATACAGGAAATGACCCTTAGCAAAAATAAAACGATGCATGCGTTGATAATAGACAGCGCTGAAGTGGTGGCTACCCGCCTGCATGACCTGCTTGATGAAATGAATTGCTTTCAAAATATATCCTTTGCCGACAATTATAATGAGGCCGTTGCACAAATAGATGACAATACACCTGATGTGGTACTCCTTGATATACAGCTTCCCGATAACAGCGGTATTGAACTGCTGAAACTCATCAAGCAAAAACATCCGTGTTTGAAAGTAATAGTATTGACCAATAAAAGCAGTGAAACGTACAGGAACATCTGTGAGCAGATAGGATCTGACCACTTTATTGACAAATCAACCAGTTTTGAAAATATCACCTCTATCATCAGGTCATACCTGACCTGATGATAAACCCCCGTTTTAAAAATGCTTCCTTTGAAAAACCCCCTCCAGAAGTTTTTAAAATGGTAACAAGGTCCCGCAAAAAAGCGGGGCTTTGTATTTTAATTGTAAATACGGTCCAGGGCAGCTTTGTATTTTTCCATGATCACTTTGCGTTTGAGCTTTAAGGTAGGGGTAAGTTCGCCGGTATCAACCGCCCATTCATGTGGGAGTAATTCAAACTTCTTTACCTGTTCCACATTATTAAAAAATTTATTAAACGCATCCACCAGTTCCCGGTAAAGCTCCAGTACTTTAGGGTGATTTATGGCATCTTCGGTAGTGGTGAAAGGAATTTCCTTCAACCGCATCCATTCTTTAAGATTTGGTATGGAAGGGACGATCAATGCGGCTACAAATTTCTTTTCTGCTCCCACCACCATCATCTGTTCTACAAATGGCGATTCCTTCATTTTATTTTCTATTGGCTGCGGCGCTACATATTTTCCCCCGGTAGTTTTAAAAAGTTCTTTTTTACGGTCGGTTATTTTCAGAAATTTTCCATCTTCAAAAACACCAATATCGCCGGTATGCAACCAACCATCGATAAGGGTCTCTGCGGTAAGATCGGGTCGTTTATAATAACCCATCATTACGCTCGGGCCTTTTACACAAATTTCTCCATCCGGCTCAAGTTTTACTTCCTGTCCCTGTATTACCAGTCCAACGGTGCCAAATTTTGTTCCATGCTCCCGCCTGCAGTTAACACTTATAACAGGGCTGTTCTCGGTAGGGCCATATCCTTCGTATACCGGTATACCGGCTGCTGTAAAAATGCGCAGTAAACGCACCTGGCAGGCCGCACCACCGGTAATGATCAATTTAATATTATTTCCAAGTGCCTCTCTCCATTTACTGAATATTAATTTATTGGCA
The DNA here is from genome assembly GCA_049291115.1 of Ferruginibacter sp. Lineage (GTDB taxonomy): Bacteria > Bacteroidota > Bacteroidia > Chitinophagales > Chitinophagaceae > Ferruginibacter. The sequence continues at coordinate 15,855 of JBATOU010000123.1, read as the reverse complement.
AGGGCCAGCTGTATACGGTACCCGAAGCTTCCCCTATCGATGACATCGTAATCATTTCCAAGGCTAATGGCCCAGTCGAAAAGTTTCCGTTTGATACCTGTAAGCGCTGCTCCTTTTGCCATGATCTTTTCATATACTTTTTCGAGCAGGCGGGGAACAGTGCAAAAAAGCTGGGGCTTTACATCTTTCAGGTCATCTGCAATGGTATCCAGGCTTTCGGCATAGTAAATTGAACTGCCGCTGCTGATATAGATATAGGAGACCATTCTTTCAAAAATATGATTGAGGGGCAAAAAGCTCAGGGCCCTTGAATTCACATCATCATCGAAAGGAAAACTGGCCTTTGCATTGATCACATTGGTAACAATATTGTGGTGACTTAGCATAACGCCCTTAGGTGTGCCCGTGGTACCGGATGTATAAATAATTGTGGCGCAATGAGCAGGCAATATGCCCGCTTTAATTTCTTCCACCCGGGCCAGTTCTGCAGCGCTTATATCATCCAACAGGGTTTCCCAAAAAATGGCATCCAGGTCTTTATCAAAGCTGTAAATATTTTGTAAAGACGGAACCCGTTCATGAATGTTCTTAACTTTTTGCAGTATCTCGTTACCACTGATAAATGCCTGTTTTACTGCCGCATCGTTAAAAATAAATTCCAGTTCATTGATATTGGTGGTGGGGTAGATAGGACATAGCACCACTCCTATTTGCTGGCAGGCAAGGTCGAGTAAAAGCCATTCGGGCCTGTTTTTGGATATAAGCGCTATTTTATCCTGATTCTCCACGGTCATATCATTTCCGCCAAGCCCAATCCTGAGTAAGCCTGCACTTAATTTGTTTACCAGTACGGTTACATCCTGTGTACCCAGGCTTACCCATTGCCCGTTCACTTTTCCGGAAAGCATGTCTGTCTTGGGAAATTTGTTCAGCTGGTAGTATAAAAAATCGAAAAGCCGTTTTACATTGTTCATATAGCAAGTATAAGTGCGACTAAGATAATAAAAAAAGCCATCCCGTAAAGGATGGCCGATTATTAACCCTAAAACTAAAAGACTATTTTTTAGCGGCCGAAACTGACAGCCTGATGTTTACATCTTTGCTGATAACCCAATCCTGCGGGTTATTAGGGCCTTTGTAGTTCATACCCCACAAGGTACGATCAATTTTAAAATCTGCAACAGCACTGGCAGTAGCTGCATCAACGGTTACCCTCGCAGGGAAACTGATATTTTTAGTGCTGTCTTTTAAGGTAAGGTTGCCCTTAATGGTATGAGTGGCATCCTTCATTACAGTAGTAGAATCTGCTGTAAATGCTTCTACAGCAGTAATTTCGAATTTGGCAGTGGGGAATTTGGCCGCATCAAAAAAATCGGGGCTTTTCAGGTGTCCTTCTAATTTTCCCTTGTTTTCTGCATCTGAAGCCATATCTGTATTATTCAAAGAATTAATGTCTATAACAAAGCTTCCTCCTGTAAGTGCATTGTCTTTTACAATTAATGATCCTTCTTTCAGTTTAAAAGTTCCTGTGTGCTGGCCGGTAGGCTTTGTACCTGTCCAGGTAACGGTGCTGCTGCTGTCTGCAGCATAAGAAAGGCCTTCGGCTGCGGCCACCGCTTCTTTTTCAGTGGTTTTTGCCTCATCTGCTTTGGGAGAATTATTGCAGGCCGCCAAAATGGCTACAGCCGATGCCAATAGTAATGTTTGTTTCATTTTGTTGTTAATTTTTAATACAAATATAAAAATTAATGTTTAAACATCAAGTTAAAATTTTAATGATAATACTGTTTACCGGGCATTTTAAAAACCCTTGATCTCTGAAAGTTATAAAAAGCACGGTTCTCTTCTGCATGAATATTTGCCCAGCCCTGGTAAGCAGCCAGGTTTTGAACACTGCCAAAAAGCCACTGATTATAGGCGTCAAACATGCCTTCCCGCAATAACTGCTGCTGGTATTCGAACAAGGCATATGGATAGCCTTTTGCCAAACCCGACCAATGCAGAATAAACCTTGTTCTGATCATAGTAAGGGTTTCGGCATTGAGGCCTGCTGCTGCCAGGCCGGATTGCTGGTTCATTACCTGCAGAAATTGCTTTACAAATACACTTTTATCTGCATTACCCTGCTCAATATTGGCCTGCGAAAATAATTTTTTGTACCCTTCGAGCAGTACCTGCTTTATTTCGGGCGATTTGGTGCTGAATGGTTCCATATTTAAAAATATTTCGGCATATAAAACACACCAAACATTACTGCCCAGGTAATAATGGTACCTGGCAGCATTGAAATAATTTTTGCTGTAAGATGGTTCTTCTTCAATACCTTTTTCCCAGGATTTAATAGCCTCCCTGTCTTGCTGCGCCCATTGTATTTCACCAAGATCATTATAAAGTACCCCACTTGAAGGAAATTTTTTCAGTCCTTTTTTATATACCTTTTCTGCATCTTTTCGCTGGCCCAGCTGTTTATAGATATTGCCTGCCACCTGGAAAGCCTGGTCATCGGCTTCGGACATATCGAGCGCAGGTTTTATGGCCTGCAGTGCGTTATCATAACTGCCCTGGTAATAATGGCTCAGCGAAAGTTCTTTCATTACGGCAATATTGGAAGGATCCATTTGGGCTGCCCTGTTTAATACAAGTACGGCATTGGTATAATCGCCCTGCTTCATAAAACTGCGGGCTGTTTCCTGCAGTTCGGCCACTGTTTGTGCCATGCCGGTAAGGCAAAAGGTTAATGCAAATAAAACAGAAACTATTTTTTTCATTGCCAATAAAGATAAAATTTAAATGCAAAGAAAATGCCAAGACAACAGCGGCATTTATTAGTTGCTGGTAATCACATGGGTTAAAAGTCCATCCCTGAGCTTTGGTTCAAACCAGGTACTTTTGGGAGGCATCACTTCGCCGCTGTCGGCCACATCAAATAATTGTTGTATGCTTACAGGAAAAAGGCTGATGGCGAGCTGCATTTCGCCACTGTTAACTCTTTTCTCCAATTCTGCCAGGCCACGGATACCACCCACAAAATCGATCCGCTTATCTGTACGTTGATCCTTAATTTGAAGGATGGGTGTTAAAATATATTCCTGCATAATGCTTACATCCAGTATTCCGATGGCATCGGTTTTGAGGGTACCCTGCTTTGCAGTTAGTTTATACCATTGTTTGCTTAAATACATTCCAAACTGGTGGGCAGCTTCTGGCCTGCAGGCTTCCGGCATCTTTTCCACTTCAAAATTTTGTGCCAGTTCTTCAAGAAAAGCCTCCACAGTCAGCCCGTTGAGGTCTTTTATTACCCGGTTATAATCCATTATGGCCAGCTGATCAGAAGGGAAAAGCGTTGTAAGGAAGAAATCAGCATCAGCCGATGCATCTTTCCCTAAAGCAGCTCTCACTTTGGCCGCCGATGCAGCCCGGTGATGCCCATCAGCAATATAAGTGGCCGGCACAAGTTTTTGAAAAAGTTCTGTAATATGTACGATCACCTCATCTTCACTGATAATCCAGATACTATGCTGTATACCATCATCGGCAGTAAAGTCGTATTGCGGGCTCTTATCGGTCATCCATTTATTAAGAACGGCATCTATTTCGGCCACATTCCTGTAAGCCAGGAACACATTTCCGGTTTGTGCCCCAATTGTTTTCATGTGGTCGATGCGGTCTTTTTCTTTATCGGGCCTGGTAAACTCATGTTTCTTAATAAGCCCGTTCTCATAATCGTTCACACTGCTGCCACAAACCAGGCCCGCCTGGCTGCGGCCATTCATAACAAGTTTATAAATATAATAGCATGGCTTGCTTTCCCTGAACAGGATACCACGGCTCAAAAAAGCTGCCAGGTTCTCTTTTGCCTTATCATAAACTTCCTGAGAATGGGCATCAACGGTATCGGGCAGATCTATTTCGCTTTTGGTAATATGAAGGAAAGAATTCGGGTTGCCCTGTGCTTCCAGTTTTGCTTCTTTGCTGCTGAGTACATCATATGGTTTTGATGCAACAGATTTAGCGAGTTGTACCTCGGGGCGAAGGGCCTTAAAAGGAGAAATAGTTACCATACAAAAATATTAGCTGCAAAAATAACAGATGAGGGGCAAGAATGGATTTTTATAATTAGTATTTATTTATTAGGCAACCTGTTTTGATACCTGGCAATTTTGCCCCGCCTGCGGGCGGAAATTGTTGAAACAACCTGTAGGAATATGCCTCGAGGCAGAAATTGTTGAAACGACCTGTAGGAACATGCCTCGAGGCATATTCCTACAGGTCGTTTTCGAAATCTTTCATTGCCTGCACCAGCACTTCCACGCTATTGCGGGTGAGCGCATTATAAAGGGATGCCCGGAACCCTCCCACACTGCGATGACCTTTTATGCCCACAATTCCCAGGTGTTTGGTAAAATTTAAAAAATCCTTTTCCTTTTCAGGGTCTTCCATCACAAAACAAACATTCATTTTACTCCGGTCTTCTTTGGCCACGGTGCCTTTAAAAATTTCGCTATCATCAATAGCATTATAAAGCAACTCTGCTTTTACGTTATTACGTTTTTCCATTTCGGGCACGCCGCCTTCTGCGTTCAGCCATCGGAGGTTGAGCATGCATACATAAACAGCAAAAACCGGTGGCGTATTAAGCATGCTGTCTTCGGCTATATGATTGCGGTAATCCATAATGGTGGGTATGGGCCGTTTAATTTTACCAAGGGCATTTTTATTAACCACCACAATGTTCACCCCAGCGGCTCCCATGTTCTTTTGGGCCCCGGCGTAAACCAGGTCAAATGCATTAAAGTCGAGTACCCGGCTGAGTATATCGCTGCTCATATCGGCCACCATACTGTTACTGGTACGCGGTACCTGCTGCCATTGTGTACCATAAATGGTATTATTGGTGGTTATATGGAAATACTTTGCGTCATTGGGTACCGCAAAATCTTTTGGTATATAAGTGTAATTTTTGTCTTTTGATGAGCACACTACTTCTACTTTTCCAAAATGTTTGGCCTCCTTTATTGCCTTGCTGCTCCACACACCAGTATCGGCAAATGCGGCTGTATCTTTTGCATCGAGCAGGTTCATAGGCACCTGCATAAATTGCGTGGAAGCGCCGCCGTGAAGGAATAACACTTCATGATCGGCGTCAAGATGCATCAGCTCCTTTACCAGCAATCTTGCTTCTTCCATTACAGCCGTAAATTCGGGGGTGCGGTGCCCAAATTCAAGTATGGAAAGCCCGGTATTGTTGAAATTTAAAATGGCTGCGGCTGCCTGTTCAAAAACGATTTGCGGTAAAACAGAAGGACCTGCATTGAAATTATGTATCAAAGAATTTTGTTTTGATTGTTATAACAGAACTGTAAAATTAAGAAAAATGAATTGGCTTAAGGGCTATTGAAAAAACTTTCGCAATGAGCCCAGCATCAGCAATATAGGCTGTTCAGGTTAACCATTGTTTTTTACACAGAGAGCAGTATTCTCGGTTCTTATGTATTAAAAGCCGATTCGTCGATTATTTTGCTTACCTTTGCTGCAGTTCTTATTTAAGCGGCATTAAAAGCCGGATATTTATTGCAGATCTCACACATTTCCGATAAAGTGCAACACGCATCTTCCAATTTTTAGTGATGAAGTTTTCTTCATTTCCGCACTCATTTTAAAAAAAAATATTTTGTTATTTACAGACTTAAACATCATTAAGCCCATCCTAGATGCGCTTAGTACAGAGGGTTACAGCAAACCCACCCCCATTCAGCAACAGGCCATACCCCTGGTGCTGGCAGGTAATGACCTGCTAGGTTGCGCACAAACCGGCACCGGTAAAACGGCTGCATTTGCCATTCCAATGCTGCAACTGCTTGCCGTACCCAAAACCATGCAGCATGCGCACAAACCCATACGAGCACTCATACTTACACCTACCCGTGAGCTGGCCATCCAGATACAGGAAAGCTTTGATGCATATGGCCGCAACCTGCGTTTAAAAAACACGGTTGTTTTTGGTGGTGTAAGCCAGGTACCACAGGTTTCTCAGCTCAAGAACGGGGTAGATATTTTAGTGGCCACACCGGGCCGCCTGCTTGACCTGATGAGCCAGGGCATTATTTCTTTAAAAGACATTGAAATTTTTGTGCTTGATGAAGCGGACCGTATGCTTGATATGGGATTTGTACATGATGTAAAACGCATCATTACCAAACTTCCTTCCAAAAGACAAACACTGTTTTTTTCTGCCACCATGCCTGCCGAAATACAGTCGCTCGCAAACAGCATTCTCACCCATCCAAAAAAAGTGGAAGTAACGCCTGTTTCATCTACGGCAGAAACCATTAACCAATCGTTGTTCTTTGTGGAGAAACAAAATAAAAGAATGCTGCTTGCCCATATACTCGGCGATAAAAATATTGAAACCGCCCTTGTGTTTACCCGTACCAAGCATGGCGCCGACAAAGTGGTGAAAGACCTGGTGAGAAGCGGTATCAGCGCAGAAGCCATCCATGGCAATAAATCGCAGAATGCCAGGCAGCGGGCACTCAGCAATTTTAAAAACCGTACAACAAGGATACTGGTGGCAACCGATATTGCCGCAAGGGGCATAGATGTGGATGACCTTACGCATGTGATCAATTATGAACTGCCCGATGTGCCTGAAACCTATGTACACCGCATTGGACGAACCGGGCGTGCAGGTGCCAGCGGCATTTCATTTTCGTTTTGCGAAGCAGAAGAAACAGAGGCATTACGTGATATTCACAAACTGATCGGCAAACATATTCCGGTGGTGGACGATCATCCCTATCATACCGTTTTTACCGGCATCATAAAACGCCCTGCACCACAGGGAAGACCACAACAAAAGAACCGGCCAAAAAGGAACAGCCATTTTAACAGATCGGGAGAAAGAGAAAGGAGTTTTGGAAGGAACAGGTAATTTGAGGCCGGCCAGCGAATAAAACAAAGACGGAGTGTTGTTTCGTATATTGAAACACAAGCCGGTTCTTTATTCGCAATTTTTATTCTTCCTGTCTTCCGATCATTTTACCGGAGGGATTCCATTTGCTGTTAAGTTCTTCAAACTCTTTTACATCAGATTCTGTGAACTTTTGTTTTACGAGCGGCTTCAGATCGGGTTGGCCTGCATTTACCCAGGCTGTGTACCAAAAGGATGCAATACAAAAGATAGCCTGGCGCATGCGGCGTTCTATCATACCATCCATTTTATCGTTAAAGGCATTTGTAAAGGCAGATGAATACTGGCGTATAACAATGCCGTTGCGCTCTTCAAAAGAATATTTCTGATCGCCGGAAAATTGTTGCGTGAGCTCCCGCTCCAGTACCAGCACACTATCACTGGCCTTAGCACTTTCGAGCACACGTGCCCAAATAAATTCCCCGGGATTTTTAATATACTGGGCCTTGCCAATAAAAAAATCAAAATGTTTTTCTGCCAGTAACTCCGGAACCCTGCTTTCCCAAAAAGCGTGTATCCCTTTCTGGTTTGTGTACTGGCCGTTATGATTGCTGCTTGCATGAAGCGGCACATGTGCATCGGCAATATAGTGGCCGATCTCTGCACTGTTTTTCATAATGCTGCTGAAATTCTTATCGCGGAATGCATTGGTAAGCCGCTGCAGCATCACCTGCACATGCCAGGGCACTATGCCGTGTTCACGCACACTATCTTCCCCAAATTTTTCCACTGCATCTTTCCAGCGGCGGGGCAATGAATCGTATGGATACTTTCCGTACTTATCAATATCAATATAATGCCTTGGCCCTTCATCTTTAACGGCATAACGTCGTTTATCTGGATCTACTGAATGTTCTGTTATAAAATTGATATTGGGTTTGTAAAGCACCATCATTTCGGGGGGGAGCAGGAATACAGCGAAATAATTTATTTTCTGGTGCGCCCAAAAACCCCAGCAATAAGACGGGGAATAAGTCAGCAGTAGACTGAAGGTGAAAACAGATGACAGGAATAATTTTTTCATTTGCGAAATCTGTGATAAATATAGTTCTTTTCCTTTATTGTTTTGCGAGCCCTTCCTCTACCGTGGTAACCCCGCCGCTTACAGCAAATTTCATGGTTTGGGCACTGGTGATATTTGTAATGGGTTTTATGCGGCTTTTGGGTATTACATATACATGGCCGGCTACAGAATACGACATTGGAATATAAACCGCTACATAATCCTTTAGTCCAAAATCGGCCATATCTTCCCGGGTAACAAAACCCATCCGCCACACGTCATTGTCGTCTATGTTAGCCAGTACATTATAGGTGAATTTTTTTTTATCTCCGGCAAAAGCCTCTACAAAATCGCGGCTGGTGGTATAAATATGTTTGATGCCGGGTGTACGCTCCAGTATCCTGTCCATAAAACTTACGGCCCTTCCGGTTATAAAGAAAGAGCTGAAATACCCGATAAAGATAATACTGAGTATAATGGCCACGAAGCCGAGGCCATAGTTTTGCACATGCGGCCGCCCGTCTTCACCTACATAGGAAAATATGGGGACCCAGTTGTCTATTGTGGTTACTATGAAAAACAGGGCATAAATGGTAATGGCAACCGGGGCTATGATAAGCAAGCCCTGTAAAAAATACTGGAAGACCTTTGAAAAATGAAAACTTTTAGACATAGATGGAGGTTTTGCCAGCCAAAGATAGGCATCAGCGGGATGCTGATAGTAAAATGATACGCAAAACGGCGTATCCGGCAGTTGGGTATGTTTCTTTTTTGGGATGAGTGGTAAAATAAAAAGGATGGAAACTTTTGTTACACAAAAAGTTTCCATAGTTTTGCGCCCATTATGCCAATTTTATCAGATCCAAGGAAAAGAATTCTCACAGAAGTAAGTGCGTTGCTGCTGCAGTACGGAATACGCAGCACCAGTATGGACGATATCGCCGCAAGGCTGGGCATCAGCAAAAAAACCATTTATCACTATTTTGAAGACAAGGATGCGCTTGTGGAGGAAATTGTAAACAATATTCTTTCTGAAAATGAGTGCGATTGCGAAAATGACCGTTTGGCGTCAGAAAATGCCATTCATGAAGTAATACTTGCCATGCAGATGATGCAGAAAATGTTTACCGCCATGAACCCATCCGTGGTACATGATTTGCAGAAATACCATCCCAAAGCATTTCACCGGTTCAAAAAGCATAAGGACCAGTTTTTGCTGCAGGTGCTCACAAAAAACCTGCAAAGGGGCATTAAAGAGAAACTGTACCGCCCGGAGCTGAACGTGGATATACTTGCACGTTTCCGGGTAGAAAGCACCATGCTGCCTTTTAACCCCGATTTTCAGTTTGGTTTAAAGCAAAGCCTTTTTGAACTGCAGCAGGAGATCCTGATACATTTTCTGTACGGTGTGGTTACCCCAAAAGGATACGAGCTACTTACCCAATACCTCCAAACCCAAAAGAAACAAAAGAAAAAATAAGAGAAGTAATGAAAGCATTCAACAACAAAATTTTATTTACTGTACTTGGTTTATTGGCGGCCAGCACCAGCCTTGCACAAAAACTGAACGAGTTTACCATGCAGCAGGCGGTAGACTACGCCATGCTAAACAGCATACAGGTGCGCAATGCATTGCTCGATACAAAAATACAGGAGCAGGTAAACAGGGAAGTTACTGCATTAGCATACCCGCAGGTAAATGGCAGCGTGCAGGTAATGGATTACCTGAAAATTCCTGTGAGCCTGATACCAGCAGAATTTTTTGGCGGAACGCCGGGCACTTTTCAGCCGGTACAGTTTGGCACAAAATATAATTCCACCGGGTCAATAGATGTTTCGCAAATTTTGTTCGACGGGCAGGTGTTTGTGGGGCTGCAGGCACGCAGGGCCACGCTCAATTTTACCAATAAACAAACAGAAATAACTAAGGAGGGCATTAAGGTAAACGTGCAAAAAATATATTACCAGCTGCTGGTGGGTAAACAGCAGGCTACCTCTATTGATGCCAATGCAAACCGCATTGAAAAACTGCTGAACGATACCAAAGAAATTTATAAAAATGGTTTTGCCGAAAGGCTGGATGTTGACAAGGTGACGGTTACCCTCAATAACCTGCGCACAGAAAAAATAAAGCTCGAAAACCAGTTGCTGGCAGGAAATGCAGCACTTAAATTTCTGCTTAACATGCCGCAAAAGGATGTATTGGTACTAAAAGATTCCATTACAGAAGATATGCTGAAAGAAAATATCCTCGACAGCGCTTTTAATTACAATGACCGGAAAGAGCTGCAGTTACTGGAAGTGGCCAGGGAACTGGGCAATTATAATGTGCGCCGGTATAAATTAAGTTATATACCAACGCTGGCGGCTTTTGGAAGTTATCAAAAAAATGCGCAGCGCTCAAAGTTCAACTTCTTTAATGATGGATCGTGGTTTACAACCTCCCTTGTTGGATTAAAACTGCAGGTACCTATTTTTGACGGGTTTGCCAAAAAAAGCAGGCTTACAAAAGCAAAACTGGAACTGCAAAAAACCGAAAACAATATTGAGCAGATGAAGGCCGTGGTTGACAATGACGTGGAACAGGCCCGCATCAAAATAAGATCGGCCCTGCTTACCATGGATGCACAGAAACAGAATATGGAACTGGCCGAAAAAGTTTACAATACCACCAAACTTAAATATGAACAGGGCCTTGGCAGCAACCAGGAAATATATAATGCCCAAACGGAACTTAAAGTGGCACAAAACAACTACTACGGCGCCTTATACGATGCAGTTATAGCCCGTATCGATTATTTGAAAGCAATTGGAAAATTATAAATAAAACGTTTTAACATATTAACAATGAAAAAAATATCACAATTCATACTAGCAGCGTTGATAATTTTTACAGCGGCCTCCTGCGGCGGCAGTAAAAAAGAAGGCAACGCAGCCTTAAATGATAAAAAAGCTGCTCTTGAAAAATTGAAAAAGGAGAAAGACGCACAGGATGTCGAAATAAAAAAACTTCAGGAGGAGCTTTCAAAAATTGATACTGCGGCATCAAAAACAGTTGTAGCCAAGCTTGTGGCTGTGGCTCCTGTGGCAATTGAAAATTTTCAGCATTATATTGAATTGCGTGGAAACGTGGATGCAGAAAATATTTCCTATGTATCGCCAAGGATGGGGCCGGCACAGGTAAAAGCAGTTTATGTAAGACAGGGGCAATATGTAAAGAAAGGACAGCTGCTACTGAAACTAGATGATGCACTCCAGCGCCAGCAGGTAAATGCAGCCCAGCAACAAACAGGCGCAATTAAGACACAACTTGTATTTGCAAAAAATGTTTATCAGCGTCAGAAAAATTTATGGGACAAAGGGATTGGCACCGAAGTTCAGCTGCTTACATCTAAATCAAATGTTGAAACATTGGAAAACCAGTTATCTGCTGCAAACGAACAGGTAAAACTTGCCGCAGAACAATTGAAAACAGCAAATGTTTACAGCGACGTAAGTGGTGTGGCAGATGTTGTAAGCATAAGGCCAGGCGAAATATTCCAGGGAGCCACAGCAGCCGGCCCGCAAATACAAATCGTAAATACCAGCAGCCTTAAAGTGGTTACCAATATTGCAGAAAATTATCTCACCCGCATGCGCCTGGGTTCACCGGTAGTGATCAGTCTCCCGGATATTAACAAAACTTATCAATCATCCTTATCTTATATCGGCCAGTCGGTGAGTGCAAGAATGATCGGTTTTGTGGCAGAAGCAAAACTCCCCAGCGACCCATTGGTAAAACCCAATCAAACCGCTATTGTAAAGATCCTGGATTATGCCGCAGCCAATGCCGTGGTGATTCCAGTAAACACTGTTCAAACTGATGAGCAGGGTAAATATGTTTTTGTAATGGAAAAATTATCTAATGGCAAGTTTGTTGCCAAAAAGAAACCCGTAAACATGGGGGAGGTGTACGGCGACCGTGCAGAGATCAAAACAGGCCTTTCGGCCGGGGAACAACTCATTACAGAGGGCTACCAGAATATTTATGAAGGCCAGCAGGTTACCACTGCTGTAAACTAATTGCAAACTGCAAAAAAGATTTTATGAAGCAACTGACAGAGGGGATATCAAAAAAATTTAAAGAATTCGGGGTTACCAGCTGGGCGGTGGATAACCGGACTGCCGTATACATCATAGCGGTCATTATCTCGGCATTTGGGCTGTATAAATTTGTAACCCTGCCCAAAGAACAGTTTCCCGACATTGTGGTGCCCACCATCAGTGTGACCAGCATTTATGCCGGTAATTCTGCAAAGGATATCGAAAACCTCGTAACACAGCCCATCGAAAAACAACTGAAAGGCATCAGCGGCGCAAAAGTGAACAAGATCAACAGTGTGTCGCAGGCCGATTACAGCCTTATTATCGTAGAATTTGATACCGATGTAAAAACAGAAGTGGCCAAGCAAAAAGTCCAGGATGCCATTGACCGGGCACAAAAAGATCTGCCCAACGACCTTACCTCACAACCCAATGCACAGGAATTTGCATTCAGCGAGATGCCCATCATGTTCGTAAACGTAAGCGGAAATTTTGACGGCCTTAAGCTGAAAGAATATGCAAAAAAAATGCAGGATGAATTTGAAAACCTGCCCGAAATAACAAGGGCGGAAATTGTGGGTGCACCTGAACGTGAAATACAGATCAATGCCGATCCATATAAAATGCAGGCCACCCGCATCAGCTTCCAGGATATTGAAAATGCGGTAAGCAGAGAGAATCATGATATCACAGCCGGACAGATCGATGTGGGCAATATGAAGCGGACCATGAAAATAAAAGGTCAGTTTAAGGGCGCTTCCAGCATGCAGAATATCATTGTGCGCAGCAGTGCGCAGGGCGGATGGGCTTACCTGCGTGATATTGCCGAAATCAAGGACACCGTAAAGGAAAAAGAAAGTTATGCCAGGTTAAACGGACAAAATGTTGTTACCATTAATATCGTAAAACGTTCGGGTGAAAACCTGATAGAAGCTGCCGGAAAAGTAAAAGATATTGTGAAACACCTGCAGAAAAATGAAGAACTGCCCGACAACCTGAATGTGGTGATAACCGGCGACCAGAGTAAAGCCACTGCCACTTCTTTTAACGAGCTGGTAAATACCATTATTATTGGGTTTGTACTGGTATTGCTGATCCTGATGTTTTTCATGGGCGTAACAAATGCCTTCTTTGTGGCGCTGAGCGTGCCTTTAAGTGTGTTTGTAGCCTTTATGTTTTTACCGGTTGCCGATTTTATCATTGGCAGTTCGGTTACCCTCAACTTTATTGTATTGTTTGCGCTGCTCTTTGGACTGGGTATCATCGTAGATGATGCCATTGTGGTAATTGAAAATACCCACCGGATCTATGCAAACGGAAAAATTCCGATTGTACGCAGCGCAAAAGAAGCAGCGGGCGAAGTTTTTATACCCGTGCTGGCGGGAACAGCCACCACATTGGCGCCGTTTTTCCCATTGCTTTTCTGGAAAGGGATCATTGGCAAATTTATGATTTACCTGCCGGTGATGCTGATCCTTACGTTGGCTGCTTCCCTGATTGTTGCCTTTGTATTTAACCCGGTATTTGCAGTTAGCTTCATGCGGCCCGAGGGGAGGGAATTTGAAGAACCAAAGCATAAAATATTTAAGAAATGGTGGTTCTGGGGATGCTTTATTGCAGGTGCGTTGCTGCATTTGATTGGCTGGCATGGAACAGGAAATTTCATGTTCTTTAATGCGCTCATGCTTATACTTAACCGTTATTTGCTGAATGATATCATCCATTTTTTCCAGAACAGGGTCTTACCAGGGCTGATGAACCGCTATGAAAAACTGCTTCGCTGGACGTTACATGGACGCAGGCCGGCATGGTTGCTTGTATCGCTGTTTATTTTATTCCCGGTTTCTGTCATGCTTCTAATTGCAAGAGGAAACAATACTACCTTCTTCCCCAGTGGGGACCCTAATTTTATTTACGTTTACTTAAAATTACCGGTAGGTACCAGTGCAAAAACAACCGATAGTGTTACAGCCGTGCTGGAGCAAAGGGTTATAAAGGTGCTGGAAGCAGAAAACCCCGGTCGGCCCGGAAGCATTGTAGAAAGTGTGATCACCAACGTGGCAAACAGTGCCAATAATCCCCAGGATAATAACCGGAGTATTCAATCGAATCTTGGCCGCATACAGGTTTCCTTTGTGGAATTTGAAAAACGGCACGGTAAGGCTACCAAACCCTTTATGGATTCAATCAGGGCGAAAATGAAAGGCATACCCGGAGCCAGTATTGAAGTGGCACAGGAGGATAGCGGCCCTCCAACAGATCCACCGGTTAATATTGAAATTAGCGGCGATGAATATGAAGAAATTTCGAAAGTAGCTACCGCACTTTCCAATTACCTTGATACCAACCGTGTGGAAGGAATCGAAAACCTCCGGATGGATGTAGATCTCAACAGTCCCGAAATAAGCATCAAGATAGACCGTGAAAAAGCCACCATGGAAGGTTTGAGCACGGCCCAGGTTGGCATGGAATTACGCACCGGTGTTTTTGGAAAAGAAATAAGCAAGATAAAAGAGGGTGAAGATGAATATAAAATTCAGCTCCGGTATGCAAGTGACCTGCGAAACAGCGTGGCCGATCTTATGAATCAGCGCATCACATTCATGGACATGAATACGATGGCGGTAAAATCTGTTCCCATTGGGGCCATTGCCACTATTGATTATACAAATACTTCCGGGGCCGTACTTCGCAAAAATGTAAAACGCACTATTCAGTTACAATCAAATGTACTGGATCCAACCATGGCACAAAAGATCAACCAGCAGCTGGCCGCTAAGATCGCCGATTTTAAATTAAAAAATACGCTTCCACACGACATCAGCATCAGGCAAAGCGGGCAAAGTGAACAGGAAGCCGAAACAAGTGCATTTTTGGGGAAGGCATTGTTAATAGCGCTTGGACTTATTCTGCTGATACTTGTGCTTCAGTTCAATTCGCTCAGCAAGCCATATATTGTACTTACAGAGATCTTCTTCTCCATTATCGGGGTAATACTTGGTTATGCATTTACGGGCATGACCATTGCCACCATCATGTTTGGCGTGGGCATTGTAGGCCTTGCAGGAATCGTGATCAAAAACGGCATTTTATTGATCGAGTTTACCGACGAACTCCGCAGCCGTGGTATGCGCACCCGCGAAGCAGCTATACAGGCAGGCAAGATCCGTATCATACCTGTATTGCTTACTGCCCTTGCAACCATGCTTGGTTTACTTCCCCTTGCAGTTGGTTTCAATATTGATTTCGTATCATTCTTCCAGCACCTGAACCCGAAAATTTTCTTTGGCGGAGACAGTGTGGTGTTCTGGGGCCCGTTGAGCTGGACCATCATTTTTGGTTTGATATTTGCGTTTTTCCTGACGCTGGTAATGGTGCCCAGCATGTACATCATTGCAGAAAGGCTAAAGCGGCCTATGGAAAGGTTCTATGGTGGTAAGTGGATTGCTATGTTTGGATTTCTTGGACCCTTCTTTTTCATCTTTGCAGGTATCATGTATCTTGTAAAAAGGCTAACCGGAAAAAGAGTATGGAATGGCTTAATGAAAGACAGCAGAAAAGTTTAATTATATTTGAAACAAATGATAAATGCCGCTCAGTAATGGGCGGCATTTATTTTTGCGCAGTTGAAATAAAAAAACGGTACAAAATTGAACCGTTAATTGAAATATTTTTTAACGTGTTGTGCTATTAGAGCTATTGCTGCAATAAGAAAAATTTTGAAAAAAATTTAAAAATTCAATCCAAGGAGTAGAATTACCGAAGTAGATGCTACCGGAGGTATGCTGTTGAGTAAAGC
>JBATOU010000122.1:0-2129 GCA_049291115.1 Ferruginibacter sp. | reverse complement strand
TCCATCGACTATAAAAAAATATTTGCACAGGCCAAACTTTCGGGCCTTGAATATTTTTATGTGGAACAGGAAAATTTTGATATACCATCAGCCGAAAGCATCAAAAAAAGCAACCGGTATGTGAGGGAGAAATTATTGAAAAAATAATCTGAACAGAACATTATTGTTATTAACCTGCTTATTTTTAGCAGCCACTTATCTGTCGAAAAAACAGGAACATAAAGTACTATAACAACCCACTCAACCTTTCATCACTGTAATCATCCACTACCATCAGTACATTTTCAAAAATTGAAAAATCGGCTGCAGGATGATAAGTAGTGAGCGCCACTGCCTTCATGCCACCGTTGCGGGCCGCTTCCACTCCTTTGGGTGCGTCTTCAAACACAATGCAGTTTTGCGGGGCTACTCCCAATTCAGCTGCACATTTTAAAAACACTTCCGGGTCGGGCTTACTGGTTTGTACATCGCTGGCCGTAACAATACTCCTGAAATATTTCCGGATGGGCAGGTTATCCAATATATAATCCACATTGAATGGTATGGCAGCCGTTCCAATTCCCATTAAAATATTATTTTGGTATGCTTTTTCAAAAAAACTCCCCAGCCCGGCGATCAGCTGCAGGTGCGGTAAAAAAACTTGCTGGTAGGCGGTTTCTTTTGCAATGGAAAATGCATGCATCTGCGCTGCAGTTAAAATACCTTTACCAACGATCCTTTCCAGCACTTCTTCATTTTTGCCATACATATTCTTTTTTGTTTCCTCCATGCTGATATCCACACCGAGGTTCTCCCGGAGCATCCGGTTCCACACCTGTTCATGAAAAGCCATATCGTTGATGATGGTACCGTTAAGATCGAAAATAAAAGCTTTCTGCTCCATTAATTTTTTGTGCAAATATCTGTTAAAGAATTTTATCCTGAAAATGTCGCAATCATTTATCCCTGCCGTTCCAAGCCCGGTAATTCGAGCACAAGATCTTCTCCATAAGCGGAAGCAGGTGTTTGGTAACCCGCTTTAAAATTCCCCCTGAGTATTTTCTGTGCAATAAGCAAAGAAGCATGCAGGGTAATGGTATAACCTTCGGGGCAGGTAAGCGTGGCTGTTTGCTTATTACCCGCCGCATCGGTAACCTGTGCCCATACATAACCCTTTGCCCTGCGGCGCTCTTCATCTGTGGGGCCTGCAGGTTTTTTAGCGATCCTGTTAAGCAATATGCGTTTCATAAACCCGGTACGCAGGAGCCAGTTAAAGAGAAATTGAAATTTAAGCAGGTAATAAACTTTTTTACTCATCCCGGTAAATGTTTCAATATTAGGAATCCCTGTACTGAAATAAGCCGTGGAAACATCACCCCATGGAATGCTCATCACAAAAAAGTCCTTTCCGGCCACTTTAATTTCCATCCCATTTTTTCCAAGTGCGTCCATTTGTATACTGCCATTTCTCCTGAGTGCAGAACCCGTGCCCAGTTTATGGATCATGGAGCTGGCCGTACCATGAGAAACAGCCCCACCAAGCGTGGCGAATGCAATTTTTAAATCAACGGCAGCCTGCATCTTATTTTTAAGATACAATGCCAGGCAATCGGTGGGCACTACATCAAAGCCTGCACCGGGCAGCAGCATGATCCCCTTTTCTTTTGCTGCAGCATCGTATTTTTTTATCATTTCAAAGATCG
This sequence comes from Ferruginibacter sp., assembly GCA_049291115.1. GTDB lineage: Bacteria > Bacteroidota > Bacteroidia > Chitinophagales > Chitinophagaceae > Ferruginibacter. The sequence goes on along the minus strand of JBATOU010000122.1, from coordinate 447 downwards.
AAATATCGCCATTGATGTCGATATAATGAGTACCGCTGTTAAGACAGGCTTCGATCATTTGTTTTGCAGTAAACTGAAAAGGCCCGGCAGCATGCAGCACCAGTTTCACTTCTTTTAATGCCGCTTCCAGTGCCATTCGGTCGTTTAAATCGATGATGCGGTAAGGAAGCTGCAGTTGTTGTGCAAGGGGTTTTATGGAAGCTTCAGTCCTGCCGGCAAGTACAGGCTTCAAATTGTATTCATGTGCAAACCTTGCAATAAGGTTTCCGCTGTACCCATTGGCGCCGTATAGTAAAAATGATGATGCTTCCATGATATAATTTTAACGTGTTGTGCTATTAGAGCTATTGCTGCAATAAGAAAAATTTTGAAAAAAATTTAAAAATTCAATCCAAGGAGTAGAATTACCGAAGTAGATGCTACCGGAGGTATGCTGTTGAGTAAAGC
>JBATOU010000121.1:0-121160 GCA_049291115.1 Ferruginibacter sp. | reverse complement strand
GCCAACCTATAATCCCTCTCTTCAGAAATGTAGGGATTTTCTAATATTCTTTGACTTAGCGTATTTAGTGTGTCCGCCACCCAGTGTAAGTCGCTCAAACGATTTGATTTATCTCCACTTTGAGACTTATAGTCTAATGAGCCAAAATCAATAGCAACTGCTTTAATATATTCATCGATCTCCCCCGAGGCCCTTTTTTCTTCCTCTTTCAATCTTTGTATAATAATGTTTCCACGATGTAAATCATTATGAAATTTATGCTTTCTATTTAATTCAATTAAAATTTTTAATAAGTCAATAGCTATTTGGGCTATTTCCGAGGCAGATATTTTAGCTTTACTATCATCTAGTATGTTTTTTAATGTTTCACCCTCTATAAACTCGAGTATAGCTACATGACAAGATATTTTAGTCCCTCCATAATCTATTACATCATCAAATACATCTTCAATATTCACTATATGCTGCGCACCTTCAGCGACTTCCGCATGTAAAGTGCATTCTTTTGCAAAATCTTTTCTAAACTCTACATAAATTTCTTTAGGTACAACCTTCAGTACCATTTTCTTTTTTCGAATTGAAGTCTGCTTTTCAACAATATAAGTCGCACCATAAAAACCTCTGTTGAGAGCCTTTTCTACTTTGAATTCTCCTATTCTTTTGGGTAAATATTTTGCCTGAAGCGGAAAGCCATATGGCAATCCACATACAGGACATAAATCACTTAAATCCTTTTCTGTATAATCCTTACTAGGACATTTAAAACAACAATACTTATCCATTAGTTTACAATTTCAAGTTCATATGGTTGTTCATAAAAAGCTGAAATAGAAAATGCTTTTTCCATTTCTACTTTAAAGTTATCTCGGAATTTGGCTGGGCAACGAAAAGAGCATAATTGAGTTCCTTTGAATACCTGATCGCCATCTAATTTCAGCAGAATTATTCCACAAGGGTCAGGGAAAATTTGTGTATAGTTCTCCTGAATTGCTATTATGGACTTCCTTATTTGCTCTAAGTCGATTTTAATATACCCATTTTTCTTTGCTGTAATTTTATTAATATGTGTTGTCTCGATTTGTGTAACTATAGAATAGAAATGATTTTTATCTCCTTGTTGGCATCTGAGATTTTCAAAAAAAGCATTTTTTATGTCTTTAATTCCAATTACTTTACTCGGTTCATGTACTAAAGATTTAGCCATAGAACCACAAAAGCCAAAATGTCTTTCTAATGAGGAATTCATTTTTTCTTGAAATATTTTTTGTAATGCTAAAAGAGATTCGCCTCTTCCTATGTAAGGTTGTTGTGGGGTATATCCATTACTTAAAAAGCATGTACATTTAATTCCTATGAGGGCGGCTACTGAAATAAATCTGTTTGCATTAATTCTTGCTTCTTCCCAAGAGTTTCCAAAATTTCCAAAATTTGAAACTCGAATATCTAGACCGATATTTTTTATACCCGCTGCAATTTTTTTAGCAAGTATTGAAGCTATTACCAAGCTCGGGATTGCTACAGCTTGATTCTCTTTCCGAAACTTAAAAAACTTGCCATCTAGAGGAACAAAACTTGAGTTTGTTAGTAAATGGATATAACCAAAAAGCATTAGCTTTTCATTTACTATGTCTGGATTAATATTTACATTATACCCATTTATTTGCGCTAAAGTATCTACGCCCCCTGCAGGTCTGCCTGGCACGCCAATTTTTAATACTTTTTTATTTAAACATCTTAAGAATAATGGCCCTAATAAAGTTGATAATGAAGAAGGCCCTCCGGTAGAAGGAATATCGTAAAGATCTAAAGTCTTATCAGTCTTAATTATTTCACCTGTTTTGGAAAGAGAAATTGCCAAATCCGCTATTTCATAATCTGATACTTTTTTTTTCCTTACATAGTTTACCAACGACATCATGCTACCGTTATTTTGGGTAGAGATAAAATCTGAAATAATAGTTTTAAAAATTTGACTCATTATTTGTCTTTCAAAACGACCAGAAGAAACTTAGCGATTTTGACTGCCATTAACGGCGGCACTGCATTTCCAATCTGTTTAAAAGCTGCTGTTCTGTTCTTTCCTTCTTTTACCCCTTCAAAATAAAAATCATCCGGAAAAGATTGCAACCTTGCTGCTTCTCTTATACTTATGGAACGGTTCTGTTTTAAATCAGGGTGTATGTAATAATGTCCGTCTTTGGCAATATGTGCCACTACTGTATGAGAAAAAGCTGCTTCTGCATCCACGACTTTAAAACGGTCAAAAAAGGAATGCTGGTTTTTGTGTGTTTTTAATCGTGAGGGAAGCGTTGTGTAATTCAGCCTTTTACCTCTTTGCAGCAAATCCACAGCAATCCGGTAAATTTCTTTATCCTGTTCCGTATGCGGCCTGGCAACATGCTGGGTAAGTATATGAATTCCATTTCTGATTCCACTTTTATCTAAAAAATCTGTTTTGGGTTTAATATATGTTACATCCCTCCCTTTATCATATCCTTCTCCTGCATAAAGGAATGGCAGATCGTTGAATAATTCTTTGACAATGTGTTTTTCTTTTTTCTGGATTGCTTCCAGATCAGGTGGAGTAATTTTTAAATCTTTACGCCAGCCAATAATGATGACACGCTTTCTGTTTTGCAATACACCAAAATTGTTTGCTTCTACCGTAAAGAGTTTCATATGGAAACCTTTTGCAGCAAAAAGCTTTTCCATGTTTTGCAGATAAATTCCAGACCCGGCAGATTTTAACCCCAATACATTTTCAAACACAAACATTTTGGGCTGGTACTTCTCCAGATACTTGGCATATTGCACATAAAGATAGTTTCTGGAATCACCCCTCATGCCGTCTTTACTTCTTGCTCTGCCTACTAAAGAATAAGCCTGGCAGGGCGGCCCACCTATAATTAAATCTACTTTTCGGTTGCCTAGCAATGATTCTATTGCTTTATGAATTTTGGGGTTATTGTCGCCGCCAATCGGCAGGTTAATTACACTGTTTAATACTTCATTGGGAACTTTACTATACAAGTAGTCCCTGGTTATTTCAGCTTTCAGATATTGCTCATAGATATCAAACTTTCTTGTCGCTTTCAGATAATGATAAGCTGCTCTTGTTCGCAATGTATAACAGGCCGCTTCATCCATTTCCACATGGGCAATGGGTTCATATCCTGCCCGGATAAAACCTTCTGATAAACCTCCTGCACCGGCAAAGAGGTCGATAAAAGTCAACTTCTTTGGCATTACTTAAATTCTTTGCTGTCGAAAAATTCTTTGGGTGTAATGTTGAATGCCTCCAAAATTTTTTCGAGTGTTGATAGTGAAATATTTTTTCTTCCTTTTTCTATATGGGTGAGGTAGGTCCTTTCCATATCGGCCTCATAAGAAAACTGCTGCTGAGAAAGCTTGTTCGATTTCCTCAGTTCAGAAATCCTGTTGCCAACTTTCTCTTTCAGGCTTTGCTGCATAAATATTATTTTGGAGAATCCGGTACAGTAAAAGACACGTACCCTGCAAATTAGTTTTGTGTCTTATAAAACACGGTATACTATAAGACACATCATGAAATAATCAAGAATACTACATAGTTCACTTTAAAGAATATGTTCCTTTAAGTAGCCAGCTATACTTATTAAATTTTCAGGGGAGTTTTTTTAACAGGGCAGCCAGGCTTTGCTGCTGTTTGGCGGGTTTCAGTTTACATTCCCAGATGGAAATAATTTTCCAGCCTTGTCTTTTTAATGCTTTTTGAGCTTTTTCATCATTGGCCTGGTTTACCCCAATTTTATTCATCCACCATTCGGTACGGGTTTTGGGAACCTTAAAATATTTACAGTTTTTGTGGCCATGCCAGAAGCAGCCATGCACAAATATTACCGTTCGGTATTTGGGTAAAACAATATCGGGTTTTCCGGGTAGTTTTTTATCGTGCAGGCGGTAGCGGAAGCCGTGAGCGTGCAGGAATTTGCGCACCAGCATTTCTGGCTTTGTATTGCCCCTCCGTATCCGGCTCATGTTATAACTCCGCTGTTCTTTTGTATGCACATCCGCCATTCCCCAAATTTACCACAAGTTCTTTCGCCCTCATATCAACCCCCAACCCCAAGCTTCTCAAACTTTTGATCTCATACGGAAGAGCAGAGAAGCATCTAACAATTCGTGTAATTCGTGTTAAAAATTCGTGGCCATATCCGTGTAATTCGTGCTGTTAATTCGTGTTCCCCATATCTAATACCCCATCAACTTCTCCACCATTTCCCCCAGCCTTGCATAAGCCATAAAATTCTTTTCGAGGTTTGTATTAAATGGAACGGGTGTATCCAGGCTGGCGCAGCGCAGTACGGGTGCATCCAGTTTATCGAAACAATTTTCGGCAACCCATGCGGCAATTTCGCCACCAATGCCGCCGGTGAGTGTGTCTTCGTGCAGTATCAATACTTTTCCTGTACGCTCCACGGCTTCTTTAATGGCATCATAATCGAGCGGGAGCAGGGTGCGCAGGTCGAGTATATCAATAGAAATATCTTTGTTGTTCTTTGCAAAATCGAGCGCCCAGTGTACGCCGGCGCCATAGGTAATAATGGAAATATCTTCACCTTCTTCCACATGCCTTGCCTTACCAATTTCCACTTCGTAATATTCATCGGGTACCGGCCCGCTGATGCTGCGGTACAAAGCCTTGTGTTCAAAATACAAAACAGGATTGGGATCGTTGATGGCAGCGATCATTAAGCCTTTGGCATCGTAAGGAGTGGAGGGATAAACCACTTTAAGCCCCGGCGTATGTACAAACCAGGCTTCGTTGCTCTGGCTGTGAAAAGGCCCGGCTCCCACGCCGCCACCGGTGGGCATGCGTATGACCACATCGGCATTTTGGCCCCAGCGGTAATGAATTTTTGCGAGGTTGTTGATGATCTGGTTAAAGCCCACCGTAGCAAAATCGGCAAACTGCATTTCCATCATGCTCTTATAGCCTTCTAAACTTAAGCCCAGGGCCGTGCCCACAATAGCGCTTTCGCATAACGGTGTATTGCGCACCCGCTCTTTGCCAAATTCATTTACAAAACCTTCGGTCACTTTAAAGGCACCGCCGTATTCGGCAATATCCTGTCCCATTAAAATAAGACCGGGATGTTTTTGCATGCTTTGCCTGAGACCATCACTGATAGCCTGTATAAATTTCCTTTCAGAACCGTTGATGGTTGATGGTTGATAGTTGATAGTTGACGGGGCATATACATCTGTCACTTCTTCTTTTGTATCGGGATAGATTTTTCCTGCGGCAAATGCAGTATTAAGTTCCCGTTCTATATATTCTTTTGCTTTTGAGCGGATGTCTTCCACCTGCTGTGCCGATAATATTTTTTGACCGAGTAACCAGTCCTCATAATTTTTAATGGGATCCTTTTTTTGCCATTCTTCAAACAATTGCGGCGGCACATATTTTACACCGCTGGCTTCCTCGTGCCCACGCATGCGAAAGGTCATACACTCTATAAGATAGGGCTTTTGATTTTTGATGCAGTATTCCCGCACACCTTTAATGGTATCGTAAACGGTTAAAATATTATTGCCGTCTATCTGCACGCCTTCCATGCCGTAGCCCCTGGCCTTGTCGATTAAATTTTCGCAACGGTATTGTTCGCTTACCGGTGTGCTTAATCCATATCCATTGTTTTCTATGATGAAGATCACGGGCAGGTCCCAAACGGCGGCCGTATTAAGCGCTTCATGAAAATCGCCTTCGCTGGTGGCGCCGTCTCCGGTAAAGGCCAGCGAAACTTTTTGTTCGTTTTTGAGTTTATATGCAAGTGCCACGCCATCGGCAATGGCCATTTGCGGGCCCAGGTGGCTGATCATGCCGCAGATATGATGTTCTTTGCTGCCAAAATGAAAACTGCGCTCACGTCCCTTACTATAGCCTTCTTTGTTTCCCTGCCATTGCATAAAGAGTTTGTTCAGCGGCATGTTGCGGCCGGTAAACACACCCAGGTTGCGGTGCATGGGCATTATCCATTCATCGGGCTGCAGGGCAGCGGTGGCACCCACGGCAATAGCCTCCTGGCCAATTCCACTGAACCATTTACTGATCTTTCCCTGGCGCAGCAGCACCAGCATTTTTTCTTCTATCATGCGGGGGAGCACGATGGCTTTGTAGAGTTCAACGAGTTTTTCGTTTGGCAAACCGTTTCTTGAAAATAACATGGGGCAAATTTCTTATTAAAAGCTGAAACGGGCAAAGGTTAATTTACAAGAGGGCAAATATATAGAACACAGATTTTTATGATTGGATGGATAAGCAGGATTTTTTGTAACAAATAAAGCCCATCGCCGTGCCTTAGTGCCTCCGTGAGCTTATCCCCTGCGTCATTGCTCCTTTGCGTGAAACCATTTATCGTGAAACAAAATCACTCTTTCTTCTTTTCCACCAATCCATGCAAAAAAGACGTGATCACCGACAGCAAAATACTGAACAACAGCGCCCACCAGAAACCATCCACCCTTACGCCATCAATAAATTTATCGGCAAATATCACCATCAGCGCATTGATCACAAGTAAAAATAATCCCAGCGTAATAATGGTGGCCGGCAGGGTGAGAAATACCAGGATGGGTTTTACAATGGCATTTAAAAAGCCAAGTATCAGTGCAAATATAATGGCAGCTTTAAAACCATCTACATGTACGCCGCTTAACAAATGCGGCAGCAGGTATGCCACGGCAGCTGTTATTAAAAGTTTGATGATGAAATTCATAAAAATAAATTTAACGTGTAGTGCTATTGAATTTCCTACACTTTTTGGCAAATTTCTTTAAATTTTTGTTTTGTACCTTTTTGCTTGCCCAAAAAGGTACCCAAAAAAGGCACCCGAAATCCCTGCCTGCATGACGCAGTCTGGCAGGGATATACAGCCCGATTTCGGGAAACAGCTTTACTCAACAGCATATCTCCGGTCCCAACCGAAGGTCGGGATCGACTTCGGTAATTCTACTCTTAGAATTGAATTTTAAATTTTTTTCCAATATTTTTCTTATTGGAGTAATAGTTGTAATAGCACAACACCTTAAATTTAAACAAAGTTGCTGCGCCTGCTGTTCAGCCGCATCAATACACGATCATTTCATAAAATTTTTCGGGCTGCAGGTATTTGTTGGCCAGTTCCTGCAGCTCGGCCGGCGAAACGGTTTTAATGGCATCCACCGAACCATAAAAATATCCTTCATCCAGATCGTTCAATACAATATTTTTCCATTTGGCCATGATCTGGAAAGGCCCGTCGAGGTCGCCCAAGATGCTGCCCATCATGTAATTTTTTACCACCAATAATTCATCGGCCGCTACCGGCAGTTCCCGCAGCAGTTTCATTTCTTTATACACTTCTTCAATAGTGGCTTCGCAAACATCTTTGCCGGCCTCGGTACTGATGAGCCAGGCGCTTTGTTGTGTATGGTTCTGCAGGTAACTATAAATGCCATAGGTATAGCCCTTATCTTCCCTGATATTTGCCATAAGCCTGCTGCCAAAAAAACCACCAAAAAGATTATTGAGCACCATCACTTTTTTAAAATCGGGGTGGTGCCGGTTGGGGAATGGTTGTGCAATGCGTATAGCGCCCTGCACGGCTTTGGGGTCATTTTCTACACGGTATTTTTTTTCTGCAGCAGGCGCCACAGCCGTTTGCAATACCTTAAACGAAGGTTTTGTAAGCTGCAGGCTGCCAAAATGTTCATTGAGCAGGGCCTGCAGGTTTGCCGGAATTTTTCCGGCCACAAAAATGGCGCATTGGCCCTGCAGGTAATATTGCTTGTAAAAATCTTTGAGCGGACCCACCTGCAATGCATCCACATCGGGCATATTGGTATAAACGCCGTAAGGGTGCTGTTCGCCGTAAAGAGCTGCGTCAATAAGCCTGCCAGCCACAAACTCGGCTTTTTTAAGGTTTACCTGCAGGCGCTGTTTTGAATTTTGCTTGTAGATTTCGAGTTCCTGTTCGGGAAAAACAGAATCGGTTAGCATATCAGTTACTACCGGCAGCAGTTTTTCGAGGTGCTTATTGAGTGTATGAAGCGTAAGAGTGGCGGTTTCATTATAACAGTGCCTGTTGCAGTAGGCGCCGTAATAATCAAAATCTTCATTGATCTGGAAAGCGGTTCTTTTGCTGGTGCCATTCTTGAGCATGAAGTTGCTGGCAGCGGCCACGCCTTTTTGCTGTTCGAACCAGTTGCCTGCATAAAAAACCATTTCGAGCTGCAGCAGATCCTGCGCACCTGCATCAATAGTATATACCGGTACGCCGTTGTTCAGTTCAAAATAACCATAGGGCTTCAGGCGAAGATCAAAGTTTACGGCATCTGTAATGGGGGGAGCTGATTTCCTGTCTAACATTTTCCTATTTATCTTGTTGTGCTATTAAATTGTTTAAAATTTTGGAGTTTACCAGGGTTTTTATTTGTACTTTTTTGCTTGCCCAAAAAAGTACCAAAAAAGGGCACCCGAAATCCCTGCCTGCATGACGCAGTCTGGCAGGGATATACAGCCCGATTTCGGGAACAGCAATACCCAACAATAGTTCTTCGGTAGCATCAACATTAATAATTCAATCATTGTACCCATAATTCAAACTACCTTACGATCTGCTCTATTTTACTTATGAGAAGAAGTCTTATTACCAAAAGAAATTAATTATTTACTTAAATAGTACATCGTGCTGCAATTGTTTTCTGCAAAAACTATTTTGCTCAGTGCAGCAATCTCTGCAGCCGAAACCTTGCGGTATTTTTCCAGTTCTGTATTAATGAGGTTGGCATCGCCCAGCATTTCGTAATTGGCAATGCTGGCGGCCCGGTTCATGAGGCTCATGTCTTCAAAAGCCATGGCGCTTTCGGTTTTATTCTTCACTTTTTCCAGTTCTGCCTCTGTAATACCATGATCCTGCAATTTTTTTATTTCTTCGTTAATGGCAGCATCGGCATCTTTTATATCAACGCCCTTTACCAGTTTGCCTTCCACCACCAGTATGCCGGCATCGGTGCTGCCCATATGATAGCATTCAATATTGCTGAACATCTTTTTTTCTTTTACCAGGCTCTGAAAAAGCCTGGAAGATCCGCCGCCGCCCATCACTTCGGTAATAAGGTCGCAGGTATAATAACGGTCATCGGTTCGTGAATATATATGCCAGCATTTGTACAATGCATCCAGTGGTACATCTGCTTTCACTTCTAAAAACCGGGCCTCGGTTTGGGCCGGCTCCTGCGGAAGGTTCCTGTTGTATTTTTCGCCGGCCGCAATGCTGCCAAACCATTTTTCTGCAAGCTGCTTTACGTTTTCAGTTTCTACATTTCCGGCCACTACCAATATGGCATTTGCCGGGTTATAATGTTTCTGGAAAAATGCCTTTACATCTTCCAGCGTGGCATCTTCCACATGTTTTAGTTCTTTGCCAATGGTCATCCAGCGGTAAGGATGTTTTGTATAGATCATTTCACGCAGCTTATGCCATACATCACCGTAGGGTTTGTTGATATAATGCTCCTTAAATTCTTCGCACACCACTTTGCGCTGTACCTCCAGGCTTTTTTTGCTGAAGGCAAGGCTTAACATGCGGTCGCTTTCGAGCCAAAATGCGGTTTCTATATTTTGTGTTGGTAACTGGCAGTAATAATTGGTAAGGTCGTTGGTAGTGTATGCATTGTTTTCGCCACCGGCCAGTTGCAAAGGTTCGTCGTACACGGGTATATTCACGCTGCCACCAAACATCAGGTGTTCAAACAGGTGGGCAAAGCCGGTTTTTTGGGGGTTTTCGTCGCGGGCGCCCACATCATACATCACATTTACCACGGCCATAGGTGTACTCTTATCGGGATGCACCAGCACCCGCAGGCCATTGCCCAGTACAAATCTTTCAAAATGTATCATGCTGCAAATTTAGTTAAAAGCGGGGGGTTAAATAAGAAAACAATCAAAGCCGGTTTTAAGTAAACCTATGCTTATTTCATTCGTTCCCGGGAACTGTGATTGATATGTACATTTTAATGGCAATTCTGCAGTGTATTATCAGTTGTTTGTAAAAAAACATGCTCATTTGTCCTTTTGGCGGGAATTCTGTCCAATAATGAGATTTTGGCAGCATTTTGGCTGACAGATGAGTATAATCATCATATTTAAATCTATCAAATCATGAAAGCAAACAAATTATTAGCTGGCGTATTATTGGGTGCCGCAGCAGGCGCTGTACTGGGAATTTTATTTGCTCCTGATAAAGGAAAAGATACCCGCAAAAAGATCAAAGACAAAGGAAATGAACTGGGAGATAAAATGAAAGACAAATTCGAAAAATTTGGCGGCAAAGTGCAGGACAAGTACAACGACATTCGCTCCGATGCCAATGACATGCTGGCAAAAGGAAGAGAAAAGGCCGAAGAATTTAAAGATGAAGCCAAAAGAACCTTCGCTTAAGAACAAGTTTTAATAAACCCGGCAAAATTAAATTGTATGGAAAGCGCAGCATCATCACACAAAGACCCATTCGATAACCTTGATGACTTATTTGAAAAAGCCACAGGTTATGCCGAAACAAGGATCGACCTGTTTAAGCTCAAAGCAACCAAACAGGCAACCGAAATTGCCTCGGCTACTGCATCCAGTACCATTTTTTATGTGATCATTGCTATTGCAGTGCTGATCTTAAATATCGGTATCGGGCTCTGGCTGGGCGAATTGATGGGAAAGTCGTATTACGGTTTTTTTGTGCTGGCTGCCGTGTACCTGGTTGCCGGGTTTATTTTTAAAGCAATGCGTAAAAGCCTCGTGGAAAGGCCGATCAGCAACAGCATTATCCGTAAAATATATAACAGCGGAAAAGATGAAACCAAGTAATTACGAAGAACTGGAAAAAGCCATTGTTGAAATGGAAGCGCTCAAAGCTTTTCAGAAGCAGGACTTAAAAAACCATTTCCAGCTTACCAAACAAAGCCTTAAACCCGCTAACCTGGTTAAGAACGCCCTTGGCGAAACCGTAAGCGGCTTAACCCAACCCGGCGGTTTGGGAAACTTAGCCTTAAAAGCAGGTGGGGCACTGGCAGCAGGCCTGCTGGCCAAAAACCTTTTAGCACCCAGGTTAGCAGGGGCCGCACTGGGTTCTACAATTGGTAAAATGGCTAAAGCAGGGGCGGCAACACTGGTGGCCAATAATTCTGATAAGGTTTTTGCTTATGGAAAAGCGATCATCAGCAACCTGTTTACCGGCAAAAAGAAAAAAGCCAAACAGCTGCATAACGGTGTGCACGTTTAAACAGCCTCCCTGGCTGCTTTTAGTTGCCGGTTCAAATACCCCTTTCCAATTTTCTGCATACTTTTATCAGCAGCTGCAACGCTTTTTATTACAACAGTTTGGAGAAACATATCTATACGCTTTTTTAAGTAATCTGTTAAAAAGCCTTCCAATAATTATGAAATTCAAAAAACGTTTTATAGTTTTACGCCATCAATCCTCCAATCATCCCCCGAAAGCCACTAACTCCCTTAAACTTTAACTACCAGCTTACCAATTACCACAGTATCCTTCACTGATTGAGGAATTTATTTCCCGAAAAACCCGTACTGATATCCTTTTATGGTCTTTATGATATATACCGCTTACTGGTATATCATTTGAAATTTATTTTGTAACCTGACTATAAAATGAACACTTATGCAATACCTCGACTCCAACCTCGTATTCCTTAAAGAAAGGATCAGCGATATAAAGGTCGCTTTATTTAAATCGGAAATGAATTCAGAGATCCAGCTGCCCAACAATGTGATCAACACGCTGCAGGTGGATAACGAAGGAAATATCTGGTTCTTTACTTCCTGCACCGGCGATTATGCAAAATGCCTTACAAGGTCATTCTACGCTTATCTTGATTATTACAAAAAGGGTACCGACTGCCGTATAAGGGTAAGCGGTAAAGCAAGCATTGCAGAAGATGACGATGATGCTTTTTTAACCATGAGCCATTACAGTAAAAGCACTGTTGGGCGCCTGGTACTCGTAAAAATGAAGATCATGCAGGCAGAGTATTTTGAAAACAAGCAGGCCACCCATCTTACCTGGAAAGACAGGCTGAAAGATGCGATCAACCATTTCTTTTTTTCTGAAACTCACCGGGTGTACGATTTCAACTAAGTAATTTACACATGTATCAATAAATAAAGCCCCGGTCGTTCCGGGGTTTATTTTTGTATCCTGTTTTTATATCCGCTTTATGGATATACAAACCGGTAACCCTTTCCCCGTATATTGATCAGCGACACGGTAGTATCCAAACCGAATCGTTTTCTAAGCCTTGAAATAAACACATCAAGGCTCCTGCCGGAAAAATAATCGTCGTTATGCCAAAGCAGCAGCAGCAGGTCTGTACGCCTTACAAGTATGTTCCGGCCTTTAATAAGCAAATGGAGTAAATCTGCTTCCCTTGAAGAAAGTACTTGCCTGGCATCGTTATATGACAAAACGCCTGAAGGATATTCGAATCTGTAAAGACCGATTTTCTCAGTATAGCTTCTATGCGTTGTATCATCTGCTGCCCCTAAACCACGCCTGCTGCCAAGCAACGCATTCATCCTTGCTATCAGTTCTATCATGCTGAAAGGTTTTTTCAGGTAGTCGTTGGCACCTGCTTCAAAGCCCTTAACAACATCTTCTGGTCTTGATCTTGATGTAAGAAAGATCACCGGTATTTGAACGCCGGACTTTCTCTGCTGTTCTACATAATCAAAGCCATTTCCATCGGGCAGCATCACGTCCACCACAAGAATATCTGCATTTATTTCTGCGAACAATTTTTTTGCGGCCTTTATAGTAGGAGCTGTATAAACATAAAACCCTTTTGCGGCTAGTGTTTCCGAAACGATCTCCGCCAGCGAGGCCTCATCTTCGAGCAGCAAGACTTTTATTTTTTTTGCTTGTTCCATATAAACGTAACAGTGGTTCCTTTGGCTTCAGCAGATTCAATATACAGACGGCCGCTATGCATTTCCATTATTCTTTTTGAAAAATAAAGACCCAAACCATGCCCTTTTACAGCATGTTCTTTCCGGATGCTGCGGTAAAATTTATCGAATAAATAAGGCAGGTCGCTTTTTTTAATTCCCCATCCATTGTCTGCAATAGATACTTTTACTTCATCATCCAGTTCAAAACAACTGATCCGTATATTTACAATTGGCCCGGAATATTTTATTGAATTAGCTATAACATTTGAAACTGCCTGAATAAAATACTGCTTATCGGCCAAGATGTATATTTCTCCATGGCAAGGCGTGAGTTCAAAATTTACTGTTTTTTCAGAAATGTGTTTAAATGATTCCGCTATACTTTCGAGCTCATGTACCATATGCAGCTTTTCCTTTTGTAACTGAAGTCCATTTTTATCATACAAGGAACTATTTAAAATATCGTCTACCAGTTTATCCAGTTTTTTTAATTCGATTGCCGACTGACTAAGGTAACGCCTGGATTTTGCAGTATCGGAAAGCACATCAAAATCCGACATGGCCTCTACTGCGGCCGAAACCGTTGCCAGGGGTGTTTTTAACTCATGCGTCATATTATTTACAAAGTCCTCTTTTACCAAGGCATCGTGTTTTTCCTTAAGCCATGACCGGAACAAAAGGATGATGCAACCGGCAAGCAGCAGCATTAGAGCAGCAGATGCGGCAATCAACCATTTTAGTTTTGCAAACAGGTAAGAGCGAGGGTTGGCAAACATTGTTCTTACAAATTGTTCTTCCTTCTCCCACCATTTATAAGTAGGATATGCCCTTGTAATAACAGGGAACCGGCGCAACAGTTCCTCGGGCAGTTTGCTGTAGTTTGTTGTACTGTCTTTGTAATTAAGATAAAAAGAGAAGGGAGTGAGGATATCCCTTTCCTGCAGCATTTGCGCCAAAACAGGCCTTAGCCTGGCTGTATCAAATGCAATTTCCTTAACCCTGTTACTAAGAAAAACACCCAGGTTCTCGAGCCTGTAAAAAACAAAATGGTTTTTGAGATCCTCCTCCTTAATGCGGTTAGCATATTCACGGGCCAGCACTCTTTTAAAAGAGGTATCCCCCGCTGTCAATGGCTTATTTAATTCAAAAGAAGAAAACCGCAGCAGGTTTGTTCTTTTTTTATTATTGAGAATGATATACTCAAACTTGCCGGTTTTTGTGTTGAGTTCACTTTTTATATCATACTCATCTGTGTTCATAAAAGTATGCTCAATATCCCGAGCAATTATATCGCAGCGCAGTTCAAACTCCTTTTTGAGCGCATCTTCAAATACCATATTAACTACCCGCTCAAAATTCAGTGTTTCAAATGCATAAAATTGTTTTAACCAAAAGCCCTGCAAAAGCAATATCCCAACCATGGTAATAATACTCAATAAAAGAAGATAGATGGTTTTTCCGTGCATCATATAAAATGTGAAAATATCAACTATCTGCCAAAAGAATGACCCATTAACATACATTAACGTACAATAACCTGTTTGTAACGCTTTAATTTAAAAACAGTGTTCACTTTTGTAAAAAATAATAAGATGAAAAAATATCTGCTCTTGTTGCTGCTTTTAGGCCTCGGCATATTTGGTCAGTCTCAAGAAACATTACTGAAGGCTGGCGACAGGTTTCCTGACCTTTTAATTACCAACATTACAAATGCGCCCAAAAAAGAACACTATATAAATGATTCCGTAAACAGGATGTTTTACCTGCTTAATTTTTGGGGTACATGGTGCAGCCCCTGTATTCCCGAAATGGACCATTTGACCATTATACAAAAAAACAATACATCAAAATTGCAGGTGATAGCTGTTTCAGACGATGATGCCGGGCGAAAAGCAAATTATCTCAAGAAAAAACCATCTTCCATATGGCTCAGTACAGACACAAGTTATACTTTATACAACATGCTCGGGCTGGCAAATGTTGGGCAATGCATACTCATAAGCCCCGAAAAAAAGATCGTTGCGGTACTTAAAACAGAAAGCATTACACAGGCATTGATCGATAAATTATTAAGAGGACAACCTGTCATCTCTGATGCAAACATAAAAACGCCTGATGCCGGGGTTTCTGACGATTTTGGAGTTGACTCCCTGGTAAATAACAGCTTCTGCATCCGGGGTTACATGAATGGTAAGCGGGGCATGCGAAGAAACAGGAATGAGACCTATTTTAATGGCAGAAGAATTACCGCATATAACAGTTCATTATTAACGCTGTATATGGATGTATTTGACATTCACTCTTCAACACAAACTGCATACGACAGCTCTGTAAGTAAAAAAGAGGTTGCCGATTATGAAAACAAAAAAAGTTTGTATTGCATGGATATACTGGTGGAAGCGGGTAAAAAAAACCATATCAATGATATCTTATACCAGTATCTTTCAGCAGTGCTGCCAGTAAAGGCCAGGCTTATACATAAAAAATTACCCGTTTATGTACTTAAAGTCGCCGGCAGCGGAATGGGAGATTTTATCGTTTCAAAAGACACCGTATCATCTTATGGTTTTAGCGGCAGGGGTTATGAAGGGACCGGAATTTTTTTGAAAGATTTCGCAAAACATTATCTTACAAATGAGCTAAACCTGCCGGTATTAGATGAAACGGGTTTAGCGGAACGTTATGATATAAAATTCAGCATAAATTTAAGAGACAAGGAAACGCTAAAAGATGTTTTGTCAAAAAACGGGCTCACTCTTGAAAAAGCAGAGAGGGAGGTTCCCGTTATTTATTTTTACAAATGACCATCATTTTGCCTTAAACTTCGCTATCGCCTCTTTTGAAAAATCACTCAATATAAGATTGCCGCTAATAGCTGCCCGCTCTTTAAGCAGGTTATCCCAATGATCGGTACCATGCCAGAAAATTTTTTTCATTTCGGCCATCGCCTGCGGATTGCTGTGAGCAAGCGTTGTGGCCAGGTGATCTACCGCTTCATCAAGGTTTTCTATGTTTTCGTGAAGCTCAGAAAAAAGCCCCTTCCGTTTGGCCCAATCGCTGCTGCGCCATTTAGTGGCATCAATAGATAAAGTGCTGAATGCTGCCGTACCGATCTTTCTTTCAACAGCAGGTCCCACTACAAAGGGCCCGATTCCTACAGCCAGCTCGCTCAATTTTACATCGGCAGCAGATGTGGCAATGGCATAGTCTGCCGCTGCAGCCAGCCCCACACCACCGCCCACACATTTACCCTGTATGCGTGCAATTACAAATTTAGGTGCCTTTCGCATGGCATTGATCACATGCGCAAATCCGCTGAAAAACTTCAATCCTTCCTGTTCGTTTTTAATAGAAACCAGTTCATCAAAACTGGCGCCGGCACAAAAAGTTTTTTCACCTGCGCTTTTGAGTATGATCACTTTTGTTTCGGGGTGTGTACCCGCATAGTGGATCTCTTTTGCCAGTTCTTCCAAAATTTTTGCCGGCAGGGAATTACTCTGCGGATGAAAAAATTCAATTGTAGTAATGCCGTGTGCGGTTGATGATTTTACATAACCTTCTTGAATATGCTGTATCATAGCTGGAATTTAAATAATTACAATAAGTTTTACAACCCTGCTATCGCTTCAGTTTAATTTTAAACGAAGCTTAGAAGGATTTTTGCCCTATATTTTTTCTTTCATCTGCACCATCGTTAAAATAGTTCCCACACCAACGGTTTCATCTGTACCATCAAAGATCTCCACCAGCCATTTTACAATACCCTTCGGAATTTCCATACCCTTTACATAAGGCACATCGGGGTTTTGCTCCTTTAACTCCTGGGCCGTTTTTTCTTTGCAGGTTAAGCGTATATAAATTTCCATACCGGGGTACACAGGCTTGGTAAAACGCAGTTCATCAATACCATAATTAAGCAGTACGGGATTTTTTTCGTAGCTGTTCACAAATAAACCTGCAGCTGCACTCATAATAAAATACCCGTGCGCCACCTGCTGTTCAAACATGGTTCCGTTAAAGTCGGTATTGGTCTTGTGTGCATAAAAATGATCGCCGCTCAATTCGGCAAACTTATCAATATCGCCGGAAGTGACCAGTCGTTTTTCAGTGACCAGCTGATCACCCACGGTAAGTTCTTCGAAATATTTTTTGAAAGGATGGATGCCATCCCGGTTTCCTTTTGCGTGTGGTTGATAAACATTGCTGATAGCCGTTATCATGGTGGGCGAGCCCTGTATGGCAGTACGCTGCAGGTAATGTTTTACACCCCTTAACCCACCCATTTCTTCGCCACCGCCGGCACGCCCGGGGCCTCCATGTACCAGCAGGGGCAGGGGCGATCCATGGCCTGTGCTTTCTTTGGCACAGGTTTCATTGAGCACCAGTATACGGCCGTGGTGCGATGCAGCACCCAGTACATATTTCTTTGCCACAGATGAATCTGCCGTAACAATGGTTGAACACAAACTGCCCTTCCCTTTTTTACTAAGTTCAATCGCTTCCTCAATAGATGTATATGGCATGAGAGTACTCACGGGCCCAAAAGCCTCCACATTATGCGGTTCTTCTGCTGCAAAAGGTTTTTGGTTGAGCAATAAAAGCGGGCTTAAAAAAGCTCCCTGCTTTTCATCGGCATCAATTACAGCCACACTATCAAGCGAGCCGTAAATGACCTGTGAAGATGCCAGCAGTTTTTGCACCTGTGTGCGCACTTCATTTCTTTGTTCTTCACCAGCCAGTGAGCCCATGCGCACTTTTTCATTCAGCGGGTTTCCAATAACGGTTTTCTGCAATTCGGCAATAAGCGCCTTTTGTACGGCTTCCATTTTATTTTCCGGCACAAAAATGCGGCGTATGGCGGTGCATTTTTGCCCGGCCTTAACCGTCATTTCCTTTTTTACTTCTTTTACAAAGACCTCCCATTCTGCCATTCCGGGTTGTACATCTTCTGCCAGTACAATACAGTTGAGCGAATCGGCTTCCATGTTAAAAGGCACCGATTCTCTTAAAATGGCTTCAGATGATTTTAGTTTTAAACCGGTGGAGGCCGAACCCGTAAAGGTTACCACATCCTGCGATGTTACATGGCTGAGCATATCACCAGCGCTTCCGCAGATCAGCTGCAGTGCCCCTTCGGGCAAAATGCCTGAGTCAACAATTTCTTTAACAACTGCTTCTGTAAGATAACAAGTAACTGTTGCAGGCTTTACAACAGCGGGCATTCCGGCAAGCAGGTTCACCGCTATTTTTTCGAGCATGCCCCATACCGGAAAATTATAGGCATTGATATGGATGGCCGTGCCTTCTTTTGGTACCAGCAGGTGATGGCCCATAAACGTATTGCCCTTGCTGAGGTTGATGGGATCACCATCGAGGCAAAATGGATCATCGGGCAGTTTCCTGCGCAGCGATGCATTGGAAAATAAATTGCCTATTCCGCCTTCAATATCTATCCAGCTGTCGATGCGGGTGGCACCGGTCTGGTAACTTATTTCGTAAAATTTTTCTTTGCGTTCCAGCAGGTACAGGGCCAGGGCACGCAACATGCGGCCACGTTGCTGAAAACTCATTTTTCTTAATGCGGGGTTGCCCACCTTGCGTGCGTAATCGAGTACCGCTTTAAAGTCGAGCCCTTTTGTACTGGCAGCGCCTATCAAATTGCCATTGATGGCATTGTATAAAGGCTGGCCATCGCCATCACCGGCGATCCATTTACCGGTAATATAGTTTCCTGTTTTTTGCATGATGCAAAACTAATTTTTTTTAGCTCAGATAAAACAGTTCACAGCGGAGAAGAAAAAAGGAGGTTTATGAAGCAGTTATTGGGTAAAATATCAGAAGCTCACCCGGAAGCTGCCAAATACGCCGAATTTTTTATCGTTTTCCCTTTGATTGCCGGGCGACAGTACCCGCCACACAAAATCCACCCGCAGCAGGCGGAATATATTGTCGATACCCGTACCCAGCTCCAGGTAAGGTTTGCCATCGAGGGTTTGAAAACTATGGCCCTGTTTAAGATTAAGTGCCTTGTTTTCATTTGAAAGTTTTCCTATAAGCCCCTTTGCCGTCCACAACTGGCGGAATCTCAATTTTGGAAACAGGCGGAATATGCCGTTGCCAATAATATGTTCCAGTTTTATACCGGCGTATTGATCGTGCAGGTATTCCCAGCGGTTCATGAGGTTGAATGCGTAAGAATTATAGTAATACAATTCGTTTCCCGGCGCTACATCAAGCATGGTATACGGCAGCCTGCCAAAGGTTTTTCCGGCATAAACATTCCACGAGATACTGCCGAACGGTGGTATTTTCATATTGTCTGAAACGCTGGTGAAAACCTTTGTATACTTATTACTGCTCCCAAAAACATTTTTAAACCCCTGTGTAAGGGTTATTTCTCCAATTGGGTAAGGGCTGCCAAGACTTGTGCGGTAAAAATGGCTTTCTACAAATCTTTCCAGATAGGCAAAGCGCATGCGCAATGATATCTCAAAACTTGAAAGCGGCTTTGATCCCAGTTTTGCAGAAAAAGAATCGGCAGGCAACAGGTTTTTGAGGGGAGAAAAATTTCTATGGGCCAGCGTTAGCCTGTTGCTCATCCAGGAAGTGGTTTCTTTGAAGAACTCAAATTTAGTTTCGTCTACCTTGATAAATTTTACGGGCACATCCTGTTTGCGGATGGCCAGTGCAAAAATATTATCACTCGATACCTCGCTGTAATAATTCTGTCCAAAATCCAGGTCGCTTGTATAGCCCGCATACAGGTAAGTGCGCGGGCTTTTGCTTGGAAGGTAAAAAAATTCGGCCTGGCCTTTCAACTGCTCATCGCCAAAACCATATGCCAGATAGGTATGCAGGCGTATTTTTTTGTTGAAATATTTGTTGGAAGCATAATCAAACCTGAGCCTGAAGCCTTCCCAACTGTTGGAGGTGATCCAGTTGTACCAGGGCCCAAGCTGAACATTGCCCACATCGGTATACCCGGTACCAATAAAAGTCATCGTTTTTGTGAACCGTTTAAATACCGGGGCATTTACCAGTGTATCGATCATTTTAATGATCCCCTTTTCGGTACGGCTCAGTTCTTCGTGCCGGGCAGTTGTCCAAAAACCGGCCGGCTTATCTGCGGCAGCCGGTTGTAAAAGTATCTCTTCGAGTTTTTTGCTTTTGCTTAATTCATTGATCACAGAAAGATCGTTTATAACAATATTCCGGTAAGTACTGGTTTTTCTTGCTATAAAACCCGGTTTGTTTTTTCCTGCGGGAGAAATATCCACCACAAATTTGTCTTTGCTCAAAAACCATATAGAATCGCCCAGCATGCTGTATTCCTGTATAAGACTTAGGTTGTCAACAAAGTTTACATTGGCATCTTTTCCAAGACGCAGGTTCATTTTTTGTATGGCAAAGCTGCCGGCCTGTACCCAGCAATCGCCTTCAAATGTATCGCCACCCTTTCTTTTGGGCGCAAATACCAGGTGAAAATATCTTTTGTTGTTGATAAGCTGCGTATCAATAACATTGTATTGATAATAATAATCGCCGTTATCGCTTGCGGGGCTCACAAACGCCTTATCAAAAACAGGAATAAAATTGCTGTACACATTCACCACCTGGTCCATTCCCCCGAGCAATTTTATAACACTTTCATTTTTTACCCCGCTTGTATTTACGGCTTTTATGATCTCCCTTCTTTTTAACGGGCTTTTTTGATAGTAGTAATCACTTAAGGCTTCTGTAAGAAAAGCGGGCAGGTAACGCAGCCCCTCTGCCGTGTCAATATTGCTGTTGATAAGCCTGCTCACCGGCCTCAGTGGTTTGAACTTACCCAACTTTTCAAAATTGATGTTTTTAAGGTCCAGTTCCAGTTTATTGTAGAGTTCGTAAGAAAAATTACTGAACCGGTAGCGGTCATTTTTCGGTTTATGTTCCACTATTTTCTTCCATACGTACAGGCCTTTATTAACCCTTGCTTTAACGATCACCCCGTCGTTAAAGGCCCCCCGTTCCATGAGCACAACAATTTTCATTGAATCGCTGCTCTTGTCTATTGCTACCCGGTAAGGCTTGTACCCTACAGAACTTATTTCAAGCGTGTCGGACGGCCAGCGGTTTACCTGCAGCATAAAATTTCCGGCCGAATCTGACAGGTTGCCTACCGTGGTATTTCTAAATTTTACAGAAGCAAATGGCAGGGTTTCTTCGCTGTGAACATCTTTTACCACGCCAATAATGGTTTTAGGCTGGGCAACAGACAGAAGGGCCATCAAAAGGGCCATGATCGTGAGGAGTAAATATTTTGGGGTAAGGTTCATCCGCTGTAAAAATACATTGCAAATATTTAATGAAATCTAAAAACCGGGCCATTCATCATTTTTCTTCTCTAAAGTTAAAAGCCACTGATTTTTAATGCCTTCAGCATAATTTATATTTAAAACAAACGTTTATATTTAGGTAATATTTTACTGGGTGAAAAAACTGAAACATCTCATATCCAATATCAGGGCAAATGGCTGCAGCCACCTGCTGCAAAACAGCGATATCAGGCAGGTAGTGTATACCAATATGATTTGGATGGTGACCTACGCCCATTTTATCATTTTTTCTGTATTGTATTTTTTACTGGTACCGGTTCCGGTAAAACCTTTTTTACTTATTACCGCTGCCGTACATGTTCTATTTATCAATTGTTTTTTACTGATAAAATACAAGTACACACAGGCGGGTAAACACCTGCTTATTATTTCCACTTATCTTATGCTTGCCGTAGTAGACCATATGGATGGCCGGCAAACCATGGCCTTTCTTTACTTTTTTGCCTTTTTGCCCGCGGCAATCAATATTTTTTCATTAAGAAAGCAGTGGCCCATCATTGCTGTTTATAGTTTATTTCCGGGCGCATACAGCCTGTTTACGAAACTTACAAGCTATACACATCCTGTAATTAAACAATATGATGCCGCTGCATTGCAAACGATCACCGCTATTCATATTTCGCTGGTTACATCGCTTTTTATTTTGTTTGCCGCCTACCTGGTGCTCAACAATGTGGCCAAGCAGCACCGCCTCTTTGTAAAAAGCCTGGGATTGCAAACCACCCTCGATAATGCCGAAAGCGCCATCTGGAGTATCGATAACCATTACGGCCTGCTTGCTGCAAACAGCAAGTACATCAGCTCCATAGAAAAAGAGTTTGGGGTAACCGGCCTCAAAACTGGCGTTAACATTAAACAGCATCCCATTTGGGAAAAACTGCCGGCTGCGCTCAAAAAACAATACAGCACCGTTTTAAGCGGAAAAGAAATATTACATGAAATACAACTGAACGAACAGGTATTTGAGATCAAGGCCGTTCCTATCACCGGCCCAAACGGAAAGATAATGGGAGCCACTTTCGGCAGCAGGAATATTACCGCAAAACGAAAAGCCGAAAAAGCCATTATTGGCGCCAAACTTGCCGCCGAAGAGGCCAGCCTGGCCAAGGCAAGGTTCCTCAGCAATATGAGCCACGAGCTGCGTACGCCACTCAACGGTATCATTGGCATCACCCGCATTATGCAGGACGAAAAATATTTACCCGAGCAGGAACCCAATCTCCGAACACTGCAGGACCTGTCGGAACATACCCTGCAACTCATCAACAATATACTTGATTTTGCAAAAATTGAAGCCGGTAAAGCCACACTCGAAAACAACCGGTTCAATCTTGACCGGTTCATAGAAAAGATCAATTCTATTTTTGCAGGAACGGCGCAGCTGAAAAAAATAAAATTCATTGTAGAAAAACTGGGCGATACAGATATTTTTCTCAAAGGCGATGAAGTGAGGCTCAGCCAGGTACTAATCAACCTCATTGGAAATGCCTTTAAGTTTACCGAAAAAGGATCAGTAAGCTTTAAAGTGGCCGTTTTAAATAACGGTGCTGCGCCGGGAACCCAGTGCATCCGTTTTGCCGTTGCTGATACCGGCATTGGCATCAGGGAAGAAAGTGCAGGTAAGATCTTCGAAAGTTTTGGCCAGGCCGATACCCAAACCACCCGCCTCTTTGGCGGAACCGGCCTGGGGCTAAGCATTGCCGATAAGATCGCACAGCTCATGAATTCACGTATACAACTGCGCAGCGAATATGGTAGGGGCTCCGAGTTTTGGTTTGATGTAACCCTGCAGGAATCGTCCTTTATACCCGAGGCAATACAAAATAAAAACATACAAAATATTAAAGCCCTGCTTCATCTTCATGTGCTGGTGGCCGAAGACAATAAGGTAAACCAGCTGGTGGCAAGCCGCATTCTCCAAAAATGGGAAACAGAAGTTACCATTGCCTGTAATGGACAGGAAGCTGTGGACTGCTTTACAAAAAACAGGTTCGATGTGGTGCTGATGGACCTGGATATGCCTGTAATGGACGGGTACGAAAGCGCTGCCATCATAAAAGAAAAATATCCCGAAGTGCCGGTAATTGCGCTTACCGCTGCCTCTTTTGATGATATGCACAATTACCTCCGCAACAAAGGTTTCAGTGAAGTGGTACAAAAACCTTTTGTGCCAAATGATCTTTACAGCAAAATACAGGCGGTGCTTAAAAAAGCTGGTTAACTTTGTGTACTGCCGAACCTGGCCGGCAACATCATTTTGCTGAAACAAAGCTTCATAACATTACTGTCAAACTATACGCACAATACAAAGCTTGTGCATGAACTATGGGCCGAAATAGAGACCAACTACAACGTTCCCGGCAGGTATTATCACAACCTCGGGCACCTGAACTGCATGCTGAACGACAGCTCGGCAATAAGAAAAAACCTCCAAAAACCAGATGCATTTTTATTTGCAATTTTTTACCACGACATCGTTTACGATCCATTAAATAAAAACAACGAAGTCCTTAGTGCTTTATTTGCTGCAAAAAGAATGGAAGCATGTAGTACGGGAGAGGAAATGATCGCTGCCTGCAGCAATTTTATTCTTGCAACAAGAACGCATGAGCTGAGTACAGATAATGATATCAACTCTTTTACCGACACAGACCTGTGTATTCTTGGTAAAGACCAGCAATCCTACCGTGCCTATTGCAGTAATATCAGGAAGGAATATGCTGTTTACGATGATGATAGTTATATGGCCGGCAGAAAGAAAGTTTTACAGCATTTTTTGGCAATGGGCCGCATTTTTAAAACGGAATACTTCTATAACAGGTTTGAAAAACAGGCAATCGCCAACCTCAATAAAGAACTTGAAGATATTTTATAAAACATTACAGGGCGTAATGCATATGTATTAAGCCCGTTTTACTCTCCGCTCACTTATTTCGAGCAACTTGGAGCTTAATTCTTCGGGTTTAAATGGTTTACGGATATAACCTTCAAAACCGGCGCTTTCCATTTTTTCTTTCATGTTTTCAAAAACCCCGGCAGTAAATGCCAGTATGGGAACGCTGTTATTTTGTTTACGTATTTCGGCAAGTGCGGCATACCCATCCATCTCCGGCATTTCAATATCCATCAATATAACATCAAACTCATCGCCCGGAAATTTATTAACTGCTTCCAGCCCGTTTTTGGCCGTGGTATAGCTAACGCCCCATTTATCCATAAACTTGGTGGCAATAAGCAGGTTAACCGGGTTGTCTTCAGCTATCAGCACTTTCAGCCCGTTCAGCCTGCCTTTTTCCATTGCCGGTACAGACTTTATCTCGGACCGGGCAGATTCTTTGGCAACCTGGAAATTGATATTGAAATGAAATTCGCTTCCTTTATTTTCAGTGCTTTCCACCTTCAGCTCTCCACCCATTAATGCAACCAATTTTCTGCTGATGGTGAGGCCAAGGCCGGTACCGCCGTATTTACGGGTGGTTTTAAGGTCGGCCTGTGTAAAAGGATCAAAGATCAGCTTCTGCTTTTCGGCACCAATACCTATACCGGAATCTTTAACACTGAAATGAATATACTTATTATTGGCATCTATATCCAGTGCTTTTATACTTAATGTGACCCGGCCGGCATCGGTAAACTTCAATGCATTTGATAACAGGTTCGAAAGCACCTGGCTTAACCTTGTTGGATCGGCCATAACGAGTTTTTCGAGGGGGCCTTCCTGTTCTACTTCAAACTCCAGGCCTTTGTCCCTGTATTGTTTTTTGAATGTATGCGAAACCCTGTGAATAAGGCCGGGTATATCCACTTCTATTTTTTCGAGTTCAATTTTATCTGCATCCAGCTTACTCAGATCCAGTATATCATTTATCACCCGGTGCATATGTTCGGATGAGTATTTAAGTACATTTAAACTTTCGCCCTGGGTTTTCAGGTGTTTTTCCTGCAACAAAAGATTGGTGGTGCCAATGATCCCGTTGAGCGGGGTACGCAGTTCATGGCTCATATTACTGAGGAACCTTGTTTTTATTTCTGCCGATTCTTCGGCCCTTTGTTTTGCCACACGCAGCTCCTGCATCATCCTGTTTTTTTCTGTAATATCCATGATGGATATTTTTTTGTAGGTTATACCGCCGTAACTGAAAGCAACCATGCTTACTTCTGCAGGAAAGTTGGTTCCATTGATGCGGTTACATACCAGTTCTCCCTTCCATGATTTTGCAGGATCAAAAATTGTTTGCATAAAATACTGCTTACCGCCAAGTATGGAAGGCGTGAAGAGTGATTCAAGATTTTGTTCCTCCAGTTTGTCAGAAACAGAAAGAGCAAACAATAATGCTGCCTGGTCGTTGCAGTGGCTGATGCTGCCTTTCTGTATGTCAACAATAATATCGGCATGCAGTGAACTGTTAAAAATAGTATCAAGAAATTCCTGGCCGCTCTGCAGTTCTGTATGCTGCCTGCCGGTTTCCTTTACCAGCACATAAGACATCCAGCACAGCAATGCAAAAGCCAAAACGGAATTATAACGGAAATTTTCCAATGCAGATGCTGGATTAATAAGCTGAAAAGTGGACTGGGCCGGTACAAAGAAAAGTGTAACCAGGAAAGTAATACTGGTAACCAGGTAGGTAAGCTGAAATTTTTTCTTATCGGATGGGTTGGTAAGATATCCCAGGCTGACAATGAAAGCAAAAAAGAACATAAATCCACCAGCATTTGTTCCTTCCAGGACATTGATCAAGAGCAGGGAAATGTTTACAAGCAGCAGTATCCCGAAATGGGCTTCCCTGTATTGCTGTTTTTTGATAAAATGACCGATCAAAAAAGAGAAGGCCACTGCCGACAGGGTAACCAATGCGCTCAGGTACAACTCACAAATGAAATTTAAAACCGTGGTAACAAAAAACACCAGCATAGAGGTCAAATGGAACAAATTCAGCCTGGAAGGATAGTCCCCGCCTGAAAACAATTTTCTGCTGAAAATCATTTCCAGAACACCTGTTTTCAATCTCAAAAAAAAGCCCGTTTTTGCCATTTGATTGCCCTGAATTACTGTATTTTTGACAAATTATTCAGTTCTTAAACGCTCAAAAAGTATATTTAATATACAGAGTCCCAAAAAAGCGCTATTTTTTCATTTAAATCCAAAAATATGAACAGCTCGCCCGAAACCCCCTTCGAATTTAGTCCCCAACTCGACACAGCATACCTGGAATCCCTGTTTGGAGATGATTTAAGTTCAATTAAAGAGATATTCAACAGTTTTTTAATAGATACAAAAGAGGGTTACAACGATGTGCAAACTGCTTATAAAGAAGAAAACCTTAAGCTGCTCAGGCAAAAAATACATAAAATAAAGCCCACTTTTGGCTTTGTGGGGCTAACCACACTCACACACAACTGCGAAACCGTAATTGCGGCCTGCGATGCATCGGCCGGTATTACAGAGGTTCGGGCTGTATCTGATGATCTTTTTAAGCAAATAGAAGACAGTTTTATTTTAATAGAAAACGAAGTGAAGCGCCTGGATGAATACGGGGCCTGATATGACTTTTGTCACATCATTCTTTTTTAAAACCTGTATATTTGATTATTGAAAAAATCAATAGCCATATTGTTTTTGGGGATTTATATGCTGGGCAGCACACAACTGGGGCAATTACTTAAGCTGCCGGAACTTATCCAGCACTACGCCGAACATAAGAAAACGAACCCTTCCCTGAACTTTTTGGGATTTCTTCATATCCACTACGCCCATGCTTTTGAAATGGATGAAGACTTTGAGGAGGACATGAAACTCCCTTTTAAAACAGCCGATTCGGGCAATTCAGCTGTCAGTATTTTTACTCCGGCATCCTCCCCTGATGTATCAGGAAAAAGATTTACAGACCTTAAAAACACTTTCGCTCAAAAAAACGATCCTTCCCTCAGTTCCCAATACCTGTCGGCCATCTGGCAACCTCCGCGTACCTGCTGATTTAATCTTTTTTAATTGAAATGTACAAACATGCAAATGCTTTTGTATGTGTATGCATTTACTATTTGTTAAATCAACAACATGAAACATCATGCTTACAAAAATCATAGCATTTTCTGTAAAGAATAAACTTATCATCGGGCTTTTTGTAATTGGCCTCCTTGTTTATGGAAGTTATGAGGCTGCAAGGCTTCCCATTGATGCCGTACCAGACATTACCAACAACCAGGTTCAGGTTATAACTGTGGCCCCGGCGTTGGGAGCAACAGATATAGAAAGACTCATTACGTTTCCTATAGAGCAGGCAAACAGTAATATTGCCGGCATTACTGAAATAAGGAGTTTTTCCCGCTTTGGATTATCACTTGTAACCATTGTTTTTAATGACGCTACAGATGTATACTGGGCCAGGCAGCAGGTGGCCGAACGCCTGCAGCAGGTGCAAACCGTTATTCCGCCGGGAACGGGCGTCCCGGAACTGGGGCCTATCAGTACCGGGCTTGGAGAAATTTACCAATATGTGGTCCGGCCAAAACCCGGATATGAGCACCGGTTCGATGCCATTGAATTAAGAACCATCCAGGACTGGATCGTACGGCGCCAGCTACTTGGCGTAAAAGGAGTGGCAGAAGTAAGCAGTTTTGGCGGAAAGCTCAAGCAATATGAAATAGCCGTTAGCTCCCAACGGCTCAATGCATACAGCATCAGTATCAATGATGTTTTTAATGCCCTCGAAAATAACAACCAAAACACAGGTGGCGCATATATAGAAAAAGGGCCCACGGTTTTATACATCCGGAGCGAAGGCCTTATCGGTAACATACAGGACATAGAAAATATTACAGTTAAGCAAACAACCAGCGGTACACCCATTTATATAAGGGATGTGGCAGATGTAAAAATTGGTTATGCCACCCGCTACGGCGCTATGACATACAACGACCAGGGAGAGGTATCCGGCGCTGTAGTGATGATGCTGAAGGGCGCCAACAGCAGCGAGGTCATCAAAAATGTAAAAGAACGGATTGCCCAGATCCGTAAAACACTGCCCGAAGGAGTAATGATAGAACCTTTTCTCGACCGAACCAAGATGGTTAACAATGCCATCAGCACAGTGGAAACAAACCTGCTCGAAGGTGCATTGATCGTTGTATTTGTACTGGTGGTTTTTTTGGGCAATTTCCGGGCCGGTCTGCTTGTTGCCTCCGTAATTCCGCTGGCTATGCTTTTTGCCATCATTATGATGAACCTTTTTGGTGTCAGCGGAAACCTTATGAGCCTTGGCGCACTGGATTTTGGACTGATTGTAGACGGAGCAGTAATAATCGTGGAGGCCGTTATGCACCGGTTATCTCACTCGAAACGTTTTGCAAATACCAACAAACTCAGTAAACACCAGATGAACGATGAGGTAACGGGTGCCGCAAGTAAAATGATGAACAGTGCTGTGTTTGGACAAATCATTATCCTCATTGTGTATTTACCTATTTTTTCGCTCGAGGGTATAGAGGGGAAAATGTTTAAACCCATGGCTCAAACGGTGGCATTTGCATTGCTCGGGGCATTCATCCTCTCGCTCACGTATATACCCATGATGTCCTCATTCTTCCTGAGCAAAAAAATAAAGCATACAAAAAACTGGAGCGATAAAATAATGGAAAAAGCCGAAAGGCTGTACCAGCATGCGCTGGATTTTAACCTCAGGAATAAAAAATTAGTGGTAAGCGCTATTGCAGTGATGTTTATTTTTTCAATTATTGTACTCAGCAGGCTTGGCGGAGAGTTTATACCATCACTCGAAGAAGGCGACTTTGCGGTAGATACCCGTGTTCTTTCCGGCAGTAACCTGAACAGCACCATCGAATATACCCAGAAGGCCGCCCATATTTTAAAAACAAGGTTTCCGGAAGTTCAGAAAATTGTTACCAAAATAGGAAGTGGCGAAGTGCCCACTGATCCAATGCCCATGGAAGCCAGTGATATGATGGTGATCCTGAAAGACAAAAAAGAATGGACCTCTGCAAAAACCTTCAATGAACTTTCGGAAAAAATGAGCGAAGCGCTGCAGGATGTTCCTGGCATTACGGCCAGTTTTCAATACCCTGTTCAAATGCGTTTTAATGAACTGATGACGGGTGCAAGGCAGGATGTGGTACTTAAGATATTTGGCGAAAACCTGGATACACTTGCATCGCAGGTTCAAAAACTCGGAAAAATCATCGGCGAAGTAAACGGTGTGCAAAACCTCTATGTTGAAACGGTTACCGGTATGCCGCAGATCATTATTGAATACAACCGCCCCGTAATTGCACAATACAGTCTTTCTGTAGCTGATATAAACCGGGCGGTAAACACGGCTTTTGCCGGGCAAAGTGCCGGCCAGGTTTTTGAAGAAGAAAAAAGGTTCGACATGGTGGTAAGGCTCGATGCAAAGGAAAAGAAAAACCTTACAGACGTACAAAACCTGCTCATTCCCACACCCATGGGGTTACAGATCCCGCTCGAACAACTGGCAACGGTATCGGTTAAAGAAGGACCCAACCAAATTCAGCGGGAAGATGCCAAACGGAGAATCATAGCCGGGTTTAATGTAAGGAACAGAGATGTGGAAACCGTGGTAAAGGAACTCCAGCAGCGTGTAGAAGAAAAATTGAAACTGCCCGCGGGTTACTATGTAACTTATGGGGGCTCTTTCGAAAACCTCAAAAAGGCAAAAGCCCGGCTGATGCTGGCCGTACCCATTGCATTGCTCCTCATATTCCTGCTGCTCTATTTTGCTTTTAATTCCATAAAACAAAGTTTGCTTATTTATTCTGCTATTCCTCTATCGGCCATCGGCGGAATTCTATTCCTGGCACTCAGGGGAATGCCCTTCAGCGTAAGTGCCGGCGTGGGCTTTATTGCTCTTTTTGGCATTGCCGTGCTCAATGGCATTGTACTCATTGCAGAATTTAACCAGTTAAAAAAAGAAGGTATGACCGATCTTAAAAGAATTGTACTTATGGGCACCAAAATACGGTTGCGCCCGGTACTCATGACCGCCTTTGTAGCCTCACTTGGCTTTTTACCTATGGCATTAAGCAATGGTGCCGGAGCCGAAGTGCAACGGCCACTTGCTACGGTTGTAATAGGCGGACTCATGATAGCCACCATCTTAACCCTGGGCATACTCCCGGTTCTTTATGTGATGTTTGAATCGGCCGGTAAAAAGAAAATAAACCCTTCAGCTGCATTGGTGCTGGTTTTCTGCCTCGTTGCAGCTTTTACAAATGCCCAATCAACAATAGGTCTCCCTGCGGCTGTTGACTCTGCGCTCAAAAACAACCTGCAACTTAACAGCGAAAAACTCAGGGCCGAATATGCCCGGGTCCTCATCAGGTCTTCCGCTGTTGTGAGCCCAACAGATATTATTACAGATGCCGGGCAGCTTAACAGTGCTTTTTTTGATACAAAAATTTCTGCCGCACAAACATTTAATTTTCCCGCTGTTTATCTAAAACAAAAACACCTGTTTACGCAGGAATGGAAATCGAGCCTGCTAAGTATTTCGGCAAAAGAGGCCGAAATAAAAAAAGCTCTAAGTGAAATATTCTTAAACTATGCCTTTTTAAAGCAAAAACAGGAACTCCTGCTGCAAACAGACAGTTTATACAGCAAGTTGCTGCAAAAAGCGGCGCTTCGCCTGCAAAAAGGAGAAAGTAATGTGTTGGAAAAAGCAAGTTTTGAAACCCAGAAAACTTCTACAGACATCCAGCTTAAACAGCTGCAGCAGGAAATGGAAACAGTACTACTGCAATTCAATTTACTGCTGAATACTGCCGGGCTTTATGAACCGGCTATAGCAGGTTTTAAGAAGATGGAATTATCTCTGCCTGGGGCAGATGCAGTTTTCAATCATGCTTCTCTACGGGTTTTGGCACATCAGCAGGCTGTTGCAGAGGCCTCCACCGCTGTTGAAAAATCAAAACTACTGCCCCAGTTCATACTCGGCTACAGCAATACCAGTATGATGGGAACGGGTGCTGATGATAAACAGTATGGCGCCGCACACCGCTTTCATACTGCACAGGTCGGTCTTTCTGTACCCATTTTTACGGCCGCACAAAAGACAAGGGTAAAGGCCGGAAAAATAAATGAACAATTGCAGAAAAATATATACGAATCAGGCAAGCAAATACTGCAAAACCGGCTGCATACAGCATTGGCACAATACACCCGGAACCTTGAAATTGTGCTTGCTTATGAAGATAAATACTTGCTCAATGCTGCACTCATAAAAGAAACGGCAGGCAGGCAGTTTGCAAACGGGGAGATCAATTACCTCGACTTTGTAATGCTGGTTAACCAGTCTGTAATTGTACAGGGCGGTTACTTAGATGCTCTGCTGCAGTTAAATTCAAATGTTGTTCTAATAAATTACTTAAGCTCAAAATGAATCACGCAATGAATAATAACCAAAAAAAATTAAAAAAAATCTTACTGCCGGTTGCGCTGCTCAGTTTATTAAGCTCGTGCCGTTCAGAAAAAAATGAACGGGGCCCGATGCCGGCAGCAACCACAGAGAATGAAAATATAGCAATACTCACTGATGCCCAGTTAAAAAACGGGAACGTTTCAGTTGGAAAATTCGAAGAAAAAAAGATATCCTCTGTCATACGTGTAAATGGAAAGATAGATGTGCCCCCGCAAAACATGATTTCCGTTTCTGCACCACTGGGCGGGTATTTAAAGCGTACCCATTTGCTGCCGGGTATGCATGTGGGCCGGGGCGAAGCCATAGCCAGCATGGAAGATCAGCAGTTCATACAACTGCAACAGGATTACCTGATGGCAAAATCAAAGTTGCATTTTGCACAGCTGGATTATAAAAGACAAAAAGAACTTAACCAAAGCCAGGCCAGCAGCGACAAAGCAATGCAGCTGGCACAGTCGGAAGCAAACAGCCAGGGTATTCTCATGAACGGGCTTGCAGAAAAGCTGCGCATGATCAATATAAACCCGGCAACCGTTTCGGGAAACCGTCTTACCAGGATGGTCAATATCTATTCGCCTATTAACGGTTTTGTAACCAGGATCAATGTAAATATCGGCAAATACGTAAACCCCTCCGAAGTGATGTTTGAACTGGTAAACCCCGAAGATATCCATCTCAACCTTAAAGTGTTTGAACGGGATGTACGGAAACTTTATGTGGGCCAGCGGTTAACGGCTTACAGCAATGCCAACCCGGATAAGAAATATTCATGCGAAATACTACTGATAAGTAAAGACATCTCCCCGGAGGGCACAAATGAAGTGCATTGTCATTTTGTAAAATACGACCCGTTACTGATACCCGGAATGTATATGAATGCAGAAATTCAGCTCGACAGCCGTACCGTAAACGCCCTGCCCGAAGATGCCATTGTAAGCTTTGGAGGCAAACAATATCTTTTTGAAGAAACGGGTAAAAAAAAATTTGAGATGAAGGAAGTAAATACCGGCAATGCAGAAAACGGTTATGTGGCCATTATGAATGCAAATGAGTTTGCAGGAAAGAGCATAGTGGTAAAAGGCGCATATGCACTGCTGATGAAATTAAAAAACAAAGAGGAATAGCAGAATTTTAAACTTTTAATAAATCAACCATTTAAATTAAATATTATGAACCAGGCACATTTGCATCTTGCATTGAACCATCTGCCCATCATTTTTCCAATGGTGGGGGCCCTTATTTTAATTGCGGCTTTGCTGCTGAAATCAGAAATCATGAAACGAACAGCTTACGGCATCTTTGCAGCCGGGGCTGTTCTTACCATGCCTGCATTTTTTACCGGTGAGGGTGCCGAAGAAGTGGTGGAAAAGCTCCAGGGCGTTTCCGAAACCCTCATCAGCAATCACGAAGAAATGGCCGAGCAATTTGCGCTGCTTTCTTATGCTCTTGGCGCTGCATCACTACTGGCGCTTTGGGCCAGCTGGAAACGTAAGAACTTTGCCAATATCCTGTCATTTATTGTACTGCTGCTGAGTTTTGTGGTATTGTTTTTTGCAAAAAACACCGGCACCAGTGGCGGAGAAATAAGGCATACAGAAATAAGGCAGGGAGCGGCTGCGGCAGGCAACAACAATGAAACCGGAACCAACAAAGAAAAAGAAGAAAAGGGCGATGATGATTAAGAGTTTAAAGGGGCTGCCTCAAAATTTACTTTTGAGACAGCCTCATCTTTATCTGCATTTAATATAAAAATTATTTTTTCAGATCTTATAATACCAGCGTTGCTTAGATGGTTTATTGAAGCAAGCCCGCACTCCATTGAATTGAATAAAGGGTTTTAAAGTATTTTGTTTTTAAATCCACGAGTTTTTCCAAAACCTCAAGCACTTTATTTTCCCTGCTATTGATCAGGAACAAACTGCTCTCGCCGTTGAAAAACCTGGTTTCTTCGGCTTGCAAAAGTTGCCTGCAGTATTCATAATTACGGCTTTGCAATGCTACCTGGTTTTTTAGATTTGTCCATTCATTGAAGTAGCTTTTTATTTTAACCTGTATTTCCACCTCTTTCATATTCTGCAATAAACGGGTTTCCTCAATTTTTAATTTTGCAAGCCGGTACGCTCCACGTCCCTCCGACAGCCTGAGCGGTATGCCCAGTTTTAGGCCGTATTGGTAGTTATTTTCAAAAAAGGGTGCGGTAAATGCTCCTTTCGGAACTGTGTAGCCCTTGCTCAAAAAATTATAATGAAAATCCACCTTGGGTAACAGCTCCTGGAATTTTAGCTTGCGTTCTATCTTCAATATGTCAAGCCTGGAATCATATATCCTCAAAGCCGGGTGATGCTTTTCGGCCAATGAAAGCAATTCGTTTAATGAAAGGTTAAACCGATTAATATTGGCCTCATTTTCCCAACCCTCCTGTGGAATAATATTTAGTGGGAGGTTGAGGGGTTCATTATTCTGCGTCCATAAATAGGCAGAAAGTTCAAGCCCGGCATTTGTAAACTCAAGCCTCCGGCGGTTTTCTTCGTATTGAAAACCCAGGAGTTGTGTGGCAGCTTCTGCAGTGTCGATGGCTGCCCGTTCGCCGTTTATGAATGATTTTCTTACAAGCTCAAAGCGCACAATATTAATCGCTGCATTCGTTTTCACAATCTTCCATGTTTCATAGGCTTTCACCCAGTTCCAGTAAGCTTCCATGGCTTCCAGCAACAGGTCATTAATAAACTGGCGTTGTTCTGTTTCAGCCATATTCCTGAAAATTTTAGCCTGTTTTAAAAATGCCCGGCGTTTATCCATGACCAGGTTTTTGGCCAATGGCAGAGAAATGCCCGCATAGCTTGTTTTGCCGGCGGTTTGCGTGGGATCATACCTGCTGCCGTTCAAATTTTCGAGGCCGCTGTAAAGCGTTATGCCATACCAGGTTGGTATATTTATTTCGGGGGAGGAATAGCGGTAATAATTGGTGCCATCAAAAGTTTTGTTAGTAATATAATGGCTTAGTATGGGATCAAATGCAGCACGTGCTGAAGTAATACCCGCCCCGGCCTTTTCCACAGCAATGCCCGACTGCCGCACAACCGGGTGAAACTGTTTAACCATTTGCAAATACTGTTCTGCATTAAGCGTGGTTGTATCCTGCGCCCACAGCGAAAAACTAAAAAATAAAAACAATATAGTTAACACCGTTCTCATTTGTTGGTCAATTTATCTGCTGAATTTACTCCTGTATAATAATCCGGGGGGAACCCGTTGATATTCCGCCAAAGCTCATACCATACGGGCACGTCTTTAAGCAGTGCAATACCCTGCGCTCCGCTGCCAAGTTTTAATTGCCCGGGCCATTTTTTTTCTGTGCTGTCCTCTGCCACCAGCACCCGGAAGAGTCCTGTTGGATGGATGCTGTTTTCATAGGCCACCACCCGCCCGCCAAAAGTTCCATAACTATTTTTTGGCCACCCGCTGAAAACAATTGCCGGAAAACCATCGAACATGAAACGTACTTTTTGCCCAACACTGATAAGTGGCAGATCAACGGGCCGTACATACATCTCCACTGCATAATCTACCCGGTTGGGCACTATAATTGCAATGTGTTCCCCCTCTTTTAATATTTCCCCAATGCCCGATTTTTTCGATTGTACAATCTGTCCATCCTGCGGAGCAATGATAAAATACATTTCGTTGCGGATTGTATAATTTACCACCTGGTTTTCCAGTTTTGCCATTTCGCCCTGGCTGCTTGTTGCCTGCCCCAGGCTTTGAAACCGGTCGCCTGCTGCCTTGTTAATTTTTTCCGTATACTCCTGCTGCACGCCATTTTGCTCCAGCCGCAAGTTGCCGAACTCCTGCTGTGTTTGGGATAGCTTGTTTTGAACCATTATTTTTTTGGCCATCGCATTTTGAAAAGCAACATTCCGCTGTTGCAATTGGGTTTGCGATACAAGTCCCTGTTCAAA
The DNA here is from genome assembly GCA_049291115.1 of Ferruginibacter sp. Lineage (GTDB taxonomy): Bacteria > Bacteroidota > Bacteroidia > Chitinophagales > Chitinophagaceae > Ferruginibacter. The sequence continues at coordinate 85,393 of JBATOU010000121.1, read as the reverse complement.
CATTTTTTGCTGGCGTTCGTACTGGTCTTTTGCGAGTGAAAATTCATTGCCTGCAGCTGCCAGTTCAGCCTTTTCCCCTTCAAGTTTATCAGCAAGTTGCTGCAACTTGTTATCAAGCTGGCTTATTTTATATTGCTGTGCCTTTTGGAGCGCCTCTATTTGTGAGGCTGCCGTTCCGGCCTTACCCTGGTAGTATGTTATGGCCCCTTTTTTTGCCTCTACCTGTTGCCTGGTTCGGTTAATTAAATCGGGGTCAAGATATTCCTCTTTTATCTCTGATAATTGTATGATCGTGTCGCCTTTTTTTACAAAGTCCCCTTCGTTTACCCACCACTTCGTTATTTTACCCGGTATAGGCGAATTCAGTTGCTGCGGACGCTGTTCCTGAGACAGCGTTGTTATGTTGCCACTGGCCTTTATGTTTTGCGTCCATGGTAAAAATAAGATAAGCAGCGAAAGCAACAACAGCCCCAGCGCCCAGTACTTTACCCTGCTTTTTTTTCCACTCCTGTAAACAGCGCTGAATGATTTTAAGGGGATAGAATAAATATTTTGCATACGAGTTATCAGATAATTTCTTTTGAAAAATTTTCTTCGCCAGCCCTGTAATGTTCATGGGTTTGTACCGGCGCAGGCCGCTTCCTGTTCATGCGCATTTGAAGGACATCCACCAGCAAAGAAAAAGCCATAGCGAAATACACGTATCCCTTGGGTATATGCTGGCCAAAGCCTTCCACTATTAAAGAAAAGCCAATGAGTAAGAGAAATGAAAGTGCCAGCATTTTGAATGCGGGGTGCCTGTTTACAAAATTGCTGATGGGTTCTGCAGCAAAAAGCATAACAATAACTGTAACCACAACTGCCACATACATCACCCATACTTCTTTAACCATCCCAATAGCAGTAATAATGGAATCTACAGAAAAAACCAGGTCCATAATGAGGATCTGGATGATTACCTGCGAAAAACTATTGGCCTTTAGTTTTACAGAAAGGTCGCCGCTTTCACCCTCCATTTTATGATAAATTTCTTTTGTGCTTTTATAAAGCAGGAATAAACCACCTGCTACCAGTATCAGTTCCTTGCCCGAAAATCCAATGCCTGCAACAGCAAACATGTCTTTCTCCAGTTTCATGATAAAAGAAATAATGAGCAGCAGCCCCAGGCGCATACCCCCTGCCAGCAACAGGCCGAGCCTTCTTGCTTTTTTTTGCTGATGCTCAGGCAGCCTGGCTGCGAGTATAGAAATAAATATCACGTTATCTATCCCTAGTACCACTTCCAGGGCTATAAGGGTAAGCAGGGCTATAATAATTTCGTAGCTCATAAAAATGGTTTTATTTTTTTTCCAGTTTCCCCTCGTTAATGCTAAAACTATAATGGCACTTATTTGCAAAATCATTATCGTTGGTCACAACAAATACCGTGGTTAAAGGGAGTTCATACAGCAGGTAGTGCATTAATTTTCCGCGGGTGCCCTCATCAAGGCCAAGCCATGGTTCTTCCATTAACAGCAGGGCCGGTTCATTTGCCAGCGCCCGCAGGAGAATTATTTTTTTAACCACATTTGCAGGAAGTCTCTTACCAAGCGCATCTGTTTGGGTTTCGTACCCCAAAGGAAGTGTATGTAAAAAGCTGCCAAGGCCGGTTTTTTCGGCTATTTGAGTGATCCTTTCTGCTGTAATACCCGGGCGCCCCAATGAAATATTTTCCCAAACAGTTCCTTCAAAAATATCCTGGTAATTTAAATAGGCTCCTGTTTTACTGCGTAAAGATTCAAGACTGTAATTACCGATAGGTATATTGTTAATAAGAATGCTTCCCCCGAAATAACTGTAATTACCACTGAGGAGTTTCATCAACGTGGATTTCCCCGACCCTTCGGCACCACTGATACTAACTTTGCAGTTTGATGGCACGTCAAGATGTATGCCCAGCAATACATTGCCCTCATCGGGATAAGCGAAAGAAACATCTGTCATTTTTACCGCCAGCCCATGTGCTGCTTCAAGGTCAATTGACCCATCCCTGTCTTTTTCCATCCCCGTTACCGAGGCTGTTTTTTCAAGCCCGGTTATCACATCATACACGCTTTCGAGGCTGCTTATAAGCTTTTCTACAGCTGATATTACAGTAAGGATAATGATTTCTGCAGCTATGAATTCCCCTATATTCAATTGTTGCGTAAGTAAAAGATGCGTACCTACGATCAGCATGGTGGCTGTAATGGCCACTTTAAAATAAACAAGGGTTCGGTACTGGAAAAGCAATACCCTGAAATGAGCGGTACGGGCCCCCAGGTAAGCTAGCAGTTTATTGTCTGTTTTTTGCAGGTTCAGGTGTGTACCATGACTTAATTTAAAAGATTTAATGACCCTGGCCATTTCTTCAAGCCAGGCCACCACTATATATTTATTGGTACTTTCTTCAAAGTTTGTTTGTATACCATTTTTGCCGGTAAGCCGTAAAATAAGCCAGAGAATAAACAAAAGCACCAGGTCAAAAATGAGAAAAACAGGGTGGTACAACGAAAGCAGGATAAGCCCAAGCAGGATCTGTATGCTCGCAGTTGGCACATCGAGCAGGATCTTGGAAAGCCCTTTTTGTATATTGAGTGTATCAAAAAAGCAGTTTACTTTTTCGGGCAGGTAGTATTGATCCGTTTTCAGCAGGTCAAACCGGGGAATCGCCTCTGTAAATTCAAATGCATTACGGGTGAATATCTTCTGCTGAATCTTTTCAATAATTTTCATTTGGTTCACCTGGAGCAACCCCACCAGCAAAACTCCCAGCACCACTACCGTTATCAATACATAAATAGAGGTAACCATTGAGGCCCCCAATACAAAACCGATGATGGCCTGAACCCCCACGGGAACACTCAGCTGGGCCAGCCCGCTGAGTACTGCATAAAAATAAATGGACGATATTTCCCTTTGCTCAAGCTTTACCAGGTTCAAAAAACCATTTAAACCATTTTTCAGGTTACCCATAGACTTTGTTTGAAACAAAGGTAATAAAACTATTTTTAACAATAGTATTACTATTATTAAAAAGTGTAAAAATATTGTAAAAGTAACATTTACTATTAATTTTTGATATATTTGCACAAACGGATATATATATGGATTTTAAGCTTAGTTTCAATGTAAATAACGCTATTTATCTTAAAAACCCCGAAGGCACCGAACTGGGTAAGCGTATCATAAAAGAAAGCATTGACCTTATTAATGAACTTGGTTTTGAAAATTTTACTTTCAGAAAACTGGCGTCGGAAGTAGGCACTACAGAGGCCACTATTTACAGGTATTTTGAAAACAAACACCGCCTGCTACTGTATATCACCAGCTGGTATTGGTTTTATATAGATTTTTTACTCGACTACACCCTGCAAAATATAGGAAAGCCTGCGCAAAAGCTGAAAGAGATCATCCGGCTGTTAACACACGAGCTGCCCGAAAGCACGAGCGGTATTGATTATAATAAAAAATATCTCAACAGTATCGTAATAGCGGAAAGCAGTAAGGTATACCTTACCAAAGAAGTGGCAGAAATAAATGAATATGAAGTCTTCAAGCCTTATAAAGATCTTTGCGCAAAAATTGCAGCGGTGATCGGCGATTGTAATAAAAAATACCCTTTTGCAAAATCGCTGAGCACAACTATTATTGAAACAGCTCACCAGCAGCAGTTCTTTTCGGCATATTTACCAAGACTCACTGATGCCACTGTAAAAAACAGGAAAGATTTTACCAATAACTTCCTGGAAGACCTGGTTTTTAAAGTAATAGCTTAAGCCGCAAGCAGCGGCCTGTTTAGTTGCAGACCAGCATTTGATCTTTTTAAAGATTCGTCCACTTTTTTAAATTCATCCATGATTTTATCCGAATTTTTTTTAGCATCATGGGCGCTTTTCCACATAAAGAGAACAGAAATAAATGCCGGTACTGCCATCGTTATGGTAATTAAATTTTGTCTTTCTTTTTCCATATCATTCCATCAGCCCAAACTGTTTTAAATGATGTACCACATGCTTGTGATGCAGCTGTACCCATTCTTCGTAGTTGAGCATGCCAAAAGCAGGATGAAGGGTTTTTAATTCGTTATCCTCCTTAAAATGATTCAGAAAATTTTCAACTGCTGTTTTAAGCTTTTGCAGGGCTTCGTCAAATGAAGCTGTTCGCAGTGGCATTGGTTTTTCGCCCAGCACATTAGCAGGCGCTTTGGTATTTTCCCTGAAAGGTTTTTCGCTGAGTAAGAATTCCCGGTATTTGGGCAACTGTTCTTCCGGCACCGCCAGGTCAAAATGCAGCCGGGCAGATGATACATCAAAAAAATCGGCCAGGTGCTCCAGCATTTCCTGCGCATTCATAACCCCCCATTGCCCCTTGGTTCCCGCCTGTAAATTTTGAAGCAGAATGAAAGTGTTTTCCTGTAAAAAAGAAAGTTTTCCGTAATTCATGTGATTTAAAAAGATCTGTTTTAATTTCAGCTTATAAGCATATTGCAAGGTACAAAAGTCGGGTACAAAAAAATAAAAATTGCAAAACAACTGCCCGAACGACACATATACCTTCAATAGAGTTTTATGCTGTAACAAATTAATCGTTTTATCTTTGCACCGTGAGCAAAGTTTTAATTATAGATGACGAAGAAAAACTCCGCAGCCTTCTTGCAAAGATAATTTCACTGGAAGGCTTCGAGGTATTTCAGTCGCCAGACTGCAAGGGGGCTTTAAAAAAATTAGAGCAAAACGAAATTGATGTGGCCATTTGCGATGTAAAGCTTCCGGATGGCAGCGGCGTTGAGTTATTGAAAAAAATTAAAGAAAAACACCCCATAGTCGAAATCATATTACTTACTGCATTTGGCAATATCCCCGATGGGGTGCAGGCCATTAAAAATGGCGCTTTCGACTATATAACCAAGGGAGACGATAACAACCGCATCATTCCTTTGCTGTATAAAGCCATCGAAAAAGTTGCCTTGGCCAAACGGGTGCAGCAATTGGAAAAAAGATTGGGCAATAAGTATTCGTTTGAAAGTATTCTTGGCAAATCCCGTCCAATTTCAGCTGCCATTGAAGCTGCAAAGAAAGTTGCCATGACCGATGCCACTGTGTTACTTACAGGCGAAACCGGAACGGGCAAAGAAGTTTTTGCGCAGGCGATCCACAATGCCGGCAACCGGGGTAAACAACCTTTTATTCCTGTGAACTGTTCTGCATTCAGCAAAGAATTACTGGAAAACGAATTGTTTGGCCATAAAGCCGGGGCCTTTACAGGTGCCCTTAAAGACAGCAAAGGCATTTTTGAAGAAGCCGATGGAGGCACGGTGTTTCTTGATGAAATTGGAGAAATGCCATTAGACCTGCAACCGAAACTATTGCGGGTGCTGGAAACAGGAACTTTTTTAAAAGTAGGCGACAGTAAATTAACAAAAATAAATGTGCGCATTATTGCGGCAACCAACAGGTACCTCGAAAAAGAAATAGCGGCAGGCAATTTCAGGGAAGACCTGTATTACCGTATTTCGGTTTTCAATATTGCATTACCTGCATTGAGAGACCGGGTAATGGACCTTCATGAACTTGCTGCTTATTTTGCCACATATTTTGCACAGAAAACAAACAAGAAAAAAATCAGCATTTCAAAAAATTACCTGGAAGCGCTTAAATCGCACTCCTGGAAAGGCAATATCCGTGAACTCAAAAATGTAATTGAACGGAGTGTTATATTAAGTGACCGTGAAGAACTGGAAACGGATACCCTGCCCAATGATTTTGAGCAAAAAATACTTCAATCCGCAAACAGCAAAACACTTTCGGCATTTGACCTGGCAAGTGCAGAAAAAATTCATATTCAAAAAGTATTGAACTATACCAATGGCAACAAAACCGAAGCAGCCCGTTTGCTGAATATTGCATTAACTACATTATACCGCAAACTTGATGAGTACAGGCTGGGTTAACCCTTTTCAAAACGATAGCCGCCCTTTCACTTTGAAAGGGTTTTTTTATGCCCCTTCAATTAAAAAAAATAGTGAAAGCCTTTACAGCAAACGATTTGGGCAATTTTTCCTTTTTTGGTTTAAGAATTGCCAAACTCCTGGTATACAAAAAAATGTAACCATTGAAACAAAAATTTCAAACCCGGTTTAAACCCCGGGGCCCCGGGCCAGGTTTGTATGCCCCAGTCAACATAATTTTTTACAACCAGGTAAATACTTAAACCGATGCTGTTAACTATCCTTCTTTTCGCGGGCATAATTGGATTTTCGTTCTTTTTCAAATCGGTTCAATTATTCGAAAAAATTTAAACCTATGCTCCTCTTATTCATCATTGCCATTGCCATATTTATTTATATGTGTTATGTATTGGTTAAACCCGAAAATTTTTAAACCATGAATGCAGAAATTTCAGGCATCCTTGTCAGTTATGCCGCAGTCATCCTGCTGGCGCTTCCTTTAGGCAGGTATATTGGGAAATTATTCAATAATGAAAAAACATGGCCCGATCCATTGTTCAATCCCCTCGATAATTTATTCTATAAACTCAGCGGTATTGATTGCAGTAAACAAATGAACTGGAAACAGCATTTGGCCGCATTTTTAACCATCAACCTTTTTTGGTTTCTGCTGGCCATGCTGGTGTTAACCAATATGGGCTGGCTGCCATTGAACCCTGATGGAAACCCATCCATGAGTGCCGATTTAGCATTCAATACCTCCATCAGTTTTATTACCAATACCAATTTACAGCACTATTCGGGCGAAACCGGCATGTCATATTTAGGACAGCTTGTAGTGATGCTGTTTCAATTCATTAGTGCCGGTTGTGGCATTGCCATTACTGTTGTTGTATTTAAAGCAATGAAAACTCCCGCCCGCCCCGGGGATAATCCGGTGAGCCTGGGTAATTTTTACTTTCTCTTCGTACGCTCCTGCACCAGGATATTGTTTCCTGCTGCAATACTGGTAGCCAGCTTACTTGTTTTTAACGGAACACCAATGACGCTCGAAGGCAAGGACCGCATCAGCAATTTACAGGGCGACACCGTAGAGGTAAGCCGGGGCCCGGTAGCAGCTTTTACTGCCATCAAACATTTGGGTACCAATGGTGGTGGTTTCTTTGGCCCCAACTCTGCTCATCCATTTGAAAACCCTTCCTACTTTACCAATATCGTTGAGATCATAGCACAAATGCTGATACCAATTGCCATGATTTTTGCACTGGGATATATACTCAAAAGGCGCAAACTTGCCTGGATGATCTTTGGGGTAATGACCGTTGGATTTTTATTATTGGTGATCCCCACTATCATCAGCGAAGTAAACGGCAACCCCGCCATTGCCAAAATGGGCATACAGCAAAATATGGGCAGTATGGAAGGCAAAGAAGTACGGTTTGGTGCTGTTGCTTCGGGTTTTTGGAGCATTGCCACCACCGTCATCTCTACCGGAAGTATCAATTCCATGCACGATAGTTTTACGCCACTGAGCGGCATGTTTCAATTGTTAGGCATGATGGTGAATGCCTTTTATGGCGGTGTGGGTGCTGGTTTTTTAAATTTTTACATCTTCCTAATTCTGGCAGTATTCATCAGTGGTTTAATGGTGGGCAGAACACCTGAATTCCTCGGAAAGAAGATTGAAGCAAGGGAAATGAAAATTGCAATGATCATTGCGTTGCTTCATCCATTACTAATTCTTGCAGGTACGGCTATTGCCAGTTATTTATATGCACAGGATCCGGCGGCTTATGCAGGCTGGTTAAACAACCCGGGCTATCATGGCTTTAGCGAAATGCTGTATGAGTTCACTTCCTCGGCTGCAAACAACGGAAGCGGCTTCGAAGGCCTGGGTGATAATACCCGTTTCTGGAACATCGCTTGCGGCATTGTTATGTTATTGGCGAGGTATCTCCCCATTATTGGCCCTGTTGCCATCGCCGGGAGCCTTGCTGCAAAAAAGTACGTTCCCGAAAGTGCAGGTACCCTAAAAACCGACAGCCTCACATTTGGCCTCATGGTATTTGCGGTAATCGCCATTGTTGCGGCCCTGTCCTTTTTTCCCGCATTGGCCTTAGGCCCTATTGCCGAATATTTCTCCATGTATTAATTCAACCGATCATGAAACACATCAATACAAATAAATTATTTAAAAAAGAGTTGATACTGGAAGCGCTTAAAGCCTGCTTCGCAAAACTCAGTCCCGGCAAAATGTTTCGCAATCCGGTGATGTTCACCGTATGGGTTGGCACACTGGTAATGGCCGCTGTTTGTATATGGATAGCTGCCGGTAAACAAAGCCAGGGAAGCTTACTGTATAATGTCATTATAACTGCTGTACTATTCATTACATTACTGTTTGCCAATTTTGCAGAAGCCCTTGCGGAAGCAAGGGGAAAGGCCCAGGCCAACAGTTTGCGCAAAACAAGGGAAGAAACACCGGCTAAATGGATCCAGGTTGTGGGAGAAATGTATATAAACGAAATTAAAGTGGTTCCATCTTCACAACTAAGAAAAGGTGAGCTGTTTTTGTGTGAAGCAGGTGATATTATTCCAACTGACGGAGAAATTGTGGAAGGCCTGGCCACCATTGATGAAAGTGCCATTACCGGCGAAAGCGCTCCTGTAATACGGGAGGCGGGTGGCGACAAAAGCAGTGTAACAGGCGGCACCAAAGTGTTAAGCGATAAGATCAAAGTAAAAGTTAGCACTGAGCAGGGGGAAAGTTTTTTAGATAAGATGATCGCACTGGTGGAAGGAGCTTCCCGCCAAAAAACCCCCAACGAAATTGCATTAACTATTTTACTGGCAGGCTTCACCCTGGTTTTCGTTATTGTAACGGTAACGCTAAAACCATTTGCCGATTACGCACAAACGCCAATTACTATTGCTGCGTTTATTTCATTGTTTGTTTGCCTGATACCAACCACCATCGGTGGGTTACTTTCGGCAATAGGTATTGCCGGCATGGACAGGGCATTAAGGGCAAATGTAATTACCAAGAGCGGTAAGGCCGTGGAAACCGCAGGTGATATTGATGTATTGCTGCTCGATAAAACAGGAACCATCACCATTGGCAACAGAAAAGCCACTCATTTTTATGCAGCCAGCGGGGTAGATGAAAAACATTTTATAAAAGCTGTTGTTTTAAGTTCAATGGCCGATGATACCCCCGAAGGAAAGTCGGTCATTGAATTAGCAGGGATCGATCCACAGGGTTTCCGGTTAAAAAATCCACACTTCATAAAGTTTACAGCTGAAACCAGGAGCTCGGGTATTGATGTTGAAAACTCGAGAATCAGGAAAGGTGCCAGTGATACCATTAAAATTTTAAGTGAAAAAGCAGGCAATCCTTTCCCCATTGAAATGGCAGAAAAAGTAACCCTCATTTCGGGCAATGGTGGTACTGCATTGGTTGTTGCAGAAAATGAAAAAATTATTGGCGTAATAGAATTACAGGACATTATCAAACCCGGCATTAGCGAAAGATTTGAACGGTTGCGTAAAATGGGTATTAAAACGGTTATGGTAACCGGCGACAATCCCTTAACAGCTAAGTTTATTGCCAACAAAGCAGGTGTGGATGATTTTATTGCAGAAGCAAAACCAGAAGATAAAATGAATTATATCCGCAAAGAACAGCGTGAAGGAAAGCTTGTAGCGATGATGGGAGACGGCACCAATGATGCACCGGCCCTGGCCCAGGCAGATGTGGGTGTGGCCATGAACAGCGGCACACAGGCGGCAAAGGAAGCTGGTAATATGGTTGACCTCGACAATGATCCCACGAAGCTGATTGAAGTGGTGGAAATTGGCAAACAATTACTGATGACGAGGGGAACACTCACCACATTCAGTATTGCCAATGATGTGGCCAAATATTTTGCCATTGTACCCGCACTGTTCATCACGTCAATCCCTGCTTTACAGGGATTGAATATCATGAAACTGCACAGCCCCGAAAGTGCCATTTTATCAGCAGTTATTTTCAATGCGGTGATTATTCCGTTACTGATCCCTTTAGCGCTAAAGGGGGTTGCGTACAAACCAATTGGTGCAAGCGCCCTGCTTCGCAGAAATTTATTTATCTATGGATTGGGTGGTGTAATTGTACCTTTTATCGGCATTAAATTATTAGACCTTATTGTTTCCCTGTTCTTCTAAACTAAAAAATAAACATATGAAAGAAAATATATTTCCCGCCATTCGCCTTACCATTGTTTGCCTCCTGTTTTTTTCGGGCATTTACAGCCTCATTGTACTGGGTATTGCACAGGCTGCGCCCAACAACGGAAAGGGCGAAGTGATCTATGCTGGTGGAAAAAAATACTACAGCAATATTGGGCAAAAATTCACGGATGATAAATATTTCTGGTCAAGGCCTTCAGCAGTGGATTACAATGCGGCGGGTGCAGGCGGCAGCAATAAAGGCCCCTCCAATCCCGGTTACCTGGCACTGGTGCAGGCAAGGATCGACAGCTTTCTTGCTCATAACCCCGACGTTTCAAAATCTGAAATACCTTCAGACCTTGTAACGGCCAGTGGGGGCGGGCTGGACCCCCATATTTCTGTACAGGCGGCCAACATTCAAATAAAGCGTATTGCAAAATTCAGGAATATTGCTGAAGGAAATTTACAACAATTAATTTTGAGTAATACCGAAAAGCCATTGCTGGGCATTTTAGGTACAGAGAAAGTTAATGTAACCAAACTCAACACAGCATTAGATAGCTTAAAATAAAAAAATGAAAAACATTATTATCATTGTTTTCCTGCTGTTTTTAAACACATTGGCTGCAACGGCACAAACCGACAGCAGCGTTTCTCCCCTAACCATAAGCGGTTACCTGGAAACCTATTACTCTTTTGATTTTGGAAAACCATTGGATCATAACCGGCCCCCATTTTTTTACTCGCATAACCGGCACAACGAATTTAATTTGAACCTTGGTTTTTTAAAAGCAGCTTATAGCAAAAATAATATCCGGGCCAATCTTGCACTTGCAACCGGAACATATATGAATGCCAACCTTGCGGCTGAACCGGGTGTGTTAAGAAATATTTTTGAAGCCAATGCCGGTGTAAAAATTTCAAAAACAAAAAATTTGTGGATAGACGCCGGGATATTTGCATCGCATATTGGTTTTGAAAGTGCCGTGGGAAAAGATTGCTGGAACCCTACCAGGAGCCTGCTGGCAGAAAATTCGCCGTATTATGAAAGCGGGGCCAGGGTCACGTATACATCGCCCAATGAAAAATGGATGTTCAGTGGCTTATTGTTAAACGGATGGCAGCGCATTCAAAGAGCAGATGGTAACAATACGCCCGCCATTGGCCATCAAATTACCTGGAAACCCAACTCAAAGATCACATTGAACAGCAGTTCATTCATTGGAAATGATAAGCCTGACAGTGTACGCCAAATGCGGTACTTCCATGATCTGTATGGCATTTTTCAGCTGACGGAAAAAGCAGCGCTTACCGCCGGCTTTGATATAGGGTTTGAGCAAAAATCAAAAGGCAGCAGTAATTACAACAACTGGTATGCCCTTGTACTGATCTTAAAAATAAGTCCGAATGCAAAAAACAATTTCGCTGCAAGGGTTGAATATTACTCCGATGCAAGCGGCGTGATCATCGGCACAGGTACGCCCAATGGTTTTAAAACATGGGGCTATTCGGCAAACTACGACCATGCCATAAGGGAAAATATATTGTGGCGGATTGAAGCCAGGGGTCTTTCGGCTAAAGATGCCATTTTTCTGAAAGATGGTGTTACCTCAAAAAGTAATTTCTTTTTAACCACTTCATTGGCCATCCCGCTCTAATGACCGAAAAAGAAAATAATGTGCAGCATTTTCTTGATTTAATTAAAAAATCAAGAAGAGGGAAATTCAAGATCTATATTGGCATGAGTGCCGGTGTGGGCAAAACCTACCGCATGCTGCAGGAAGCCCATGCCCTGCTGCGCAATGGTATAGATGTTAAGATCGGTTACATTGAAACACATAACCGGAAAGAGACACATGATTTACAGGAAGGGTTACCCATCGTGCCCAGGAGAACAATCTTTTATAAAGGCAAAGAACTGGAAGAGCTGGATGTGCAGGCTGTTGTCAATTTGAGGCCCGAAGTGGTGATCGTGGATGAATTGGCACATACGAATATTGAAGGCAGCAAGAACGAAAAGCGCTGGCAGGATGTACTGGAAATTTTAGATGCGGGTATTAACGTGATCAGTGCGGTAAACATACAGCATATAGAAAGTTTAAATGAAGAAGTAAAAGAAATCACCGGCGTAGAAGTGACCGAAAGGGTGCCGGATAAAGTACTGGCACTGGCTGATGAAGTGGTGAATATTGATCTCACGGCCGACGAATTGATCACCAGGCTGAAAGAGGGGAAGATTTACAAATCGGAAAAAATTGAAACGGCATTAAATAATTTTTTCAAAAGCGAACACATTCTGCAATTGCGGGAACTTGCTTTAAAAGAAGTGGCATCACAAGTGGAACGTAAAGTAGAAACAGAAATCACCAAAGTAAATGCAATTAAACATGAAAGGTTCCTGGCCTGTATCAGCAGTAACGAAGAAACGGCCAGAACAGTCATCCGCAAAACAGCCCGGCTGGCCAATTATTACAACAGCAAATGGTACGTACTGTATGTGCAAACTCCGGCTGAAAACAGCAGTAAAATTCCGCTCGACAAACAAAGGCGCCTCATCAACAACTTTAAACTGGCGGTAGAACTGGGCGCAGAAATCATTAAGGTCGAAAACAACAACATTGCAAAAGCAATTATTGAACAATGCGAAGATAGAAAGATCAGCACCATTTGTATAGGCAAACCACACCTGAGTCTTTTTAAAATAATACTGGCTACAAATGTGTTCAACGATTTATTAAACAAGTTATCGAACAGCGAAATAGATTTAGTAATTTTAAGTTGATGAAAATTAAGGTTAAACTTATCCTGGGCATTGGATTATTATTTACAATGATAGTGCTGCTGACCGGGCTATCCGGTTTGTTCATTAACAAACTGTCCGGCGACACCGGGAATATATTGGCCGACAATTATAAATCGATCGAATATGGCAGAAAAATGCTGCAGGCCTTCAACAATGACAGTCTCGATAAAAACGAAATCCAGGTTTTTAAATCCAATCTTGCTGCACAACAAAACAATATAACAGAGGCAGGTGAACAGGAGCTTACGGCCCGGCTTACCAGTAATTTTGCCCTGCTGGGTAAAGATTTTACAAACACAACTGTTATGAGCATGATCCGGGAGGATGTTTCCAGCATTATGCTGCTGAACATGCAGGCCATTCAGCGCAAAAGTGCCACTGCAAAAAATACTGCTGCAAATGCCACTCTGTGGATCATGTTAACGGGAACGCTTTGCTTCCTGGTTGCCTTTGTGCTGTTGGTGAACCTGCCCGGTAATATTGCCAACCCTGTTAAAGAACTTTCGGCAAGCATCAAACAGATCGCTGCACAAAACTATTCGCAAAGGGTGCATTTTGAAAAAAATAATGAGTTTGGAGAGTTAGCGTCTTCCTTCAATACCATGGCTGAAAAGCTGGAAGAATATAAGGCGGGTAATATTGAAAAACTGATGATGGAAAAGAAACGGATTGAAACATTGATAAATAATATGCACGACCCGGTTATAGGACTGGATGAGCAAAAAAATGTGTTGTTCATGAACGACACAGCACTGAAGGTTACCGGGCTGAAAATTGAAGAAGTGATGGGTAAACCTGTTCAGAATATTGCAGAAAAAAATGATTTGATGCGTTCTCTTACCCATGACTTGTTTACTGCACAGGTGCAGGGCGAAGAAGCCAAACAGGCGCCTGTAAAAATTTATGCCAATAACAAAGAGAGTTACTTTGATAAAGAGATCATTCCTATAAAAATTATCCCAACAGGCGAAAAGCATGAAAAATTGGTCGGTAATGTAATACTGCTTCAGAATATCACCCCCTACAAAGAGCTGGATTTTGCAAAAACAAATTTCATTGCCACCGTATCACATGAATTAAAAACACCCCTTTCATCCATAAAAATGAGTTTGCAGCTTTTAGATAACAGGCAGGTGGGGGAACTAAACGAAGAACAAAAAAAACTGGTGGAAGGCATTAAAGAAGATGCAGACCGCCTCTTAAAACTAACAGGCGAGCTGCTTAATATGACGCAGGTAGAAAGCGGATCTATCCAAATGGCCGTATTACGTGTTTCACCTGCAGAAATAATTGAACGTGCAGTGAACACCAATAAACTGGGTGCCGATAAAAAGAAAATAAAACTCCGGGTTTCAATAGCAGAAAATATACCCGATGTTTTGGCTGATAAAGACAAAACAGTATGGGTGCTAACAAATTTAATTTCCAATGCCATTCGTTACAGTTATGAAAATTCAAAAATTTTCATTGACCTCGTGCAGGATGCGGAACGGGTAAAATTTTCTGTAACGGATACCGGGCAGGGAATTGCACCGCAGTATATTGATAAAATTTTCGACCGTTATTTCCGGATACCCGGAACTCAAAAAGAAGGTACCGGTTTGGGACTTTCGATAAGTAAAGAATTGATAGAGGCCCAGGGAGGAACACTCAGCGTAAAGAGTGATTTTGGAGCTGGGAGCACATTCATTTTTATGCTTAACAAAGCCTGAAAATTGAATTGAAACGCCCGGCGGCGTGGGCAAAGATCAAACAGCTCGTGAAAGCTGTTTATAATCAATTTTGCCGTTTATCAATTTGAGCACAGAGGCTTCCGAATATCTCATCCACCGTTCCTTCACCCTTTATCATCACCACTTTATTAAACTTGCGGTAATAATCCGCCACAGCTTCCGTTTTACCCCGGTATTCCATGATGCGTGCCCTTATCACCTGCTCATTGGTATCATCGCTGCGCCCGCTGGTTTCTCCCCGCTTCAATAAACGTTTTACCAGTTCTTCTTCGCTTACATCGAGTGCCAGCATTACAGCAATAGGCGCTTTTTTAAAATCGAGCAGTTTATCAAGCGCTTCTGCCTGTGCAGATGTGCGGGGAAACCCGTCGAACAAAAAACCTTTGGCATCCTTGTGCTCATCCAGTGCGGTACTGATCATGCCTATCACCACTTCATCGGGAACCAGCTGGCCCTTATCCATGAATTTTTTTGCTTCCAGTCCAAGCGGTGTTTCACGGCTGATCTCAGAGCGCAGAAGGTCTCCTGTACTTAAATGTTTCAGTCCGTAACGTGTTATCAGTTTTTCGCTCTGGGTACCTTTTCCACTTCCGGGAGGGCCAAACAAAATTAAATTGAACATCATCTGTAGTAAATAAGCGGTTGTTTAAGTAGTGTGCAAAGTTAATAAGCAAACGCAATAGTAGCGAACACCGGGGTAAATATAATATGCAGATTTTACATAGCAATTTAAAAAATATACCGGACCGCCTTGCCCGATAGGGCTTATGGTCAATTTTTGTAATAAAGTACCAATGAAGTACATTTGCCCCTCACCGCTTTTAACCTTTTTAATTATGGGAGCCGCCAAATTAAGCCAGCTGGCCGAAACACTTATAGGTTCAGAAATTGTTCGCCTGGGGGCAACCATCAAAGACAAGATCAGGGCCGGCGAGCAGGTTTATAATTATACCATCGGCGATTTTGATTCCACGCAGTTTCCCATCCCGGCAGGGCTCCAAAAAGAGATTATTGAAGCTTATAAAAACGGCTTTACCACCTACCCCGCTGCCGAAGGAGAACTAAACCTCCGTAAAGCAGTTGCCCAATTTATAGAAAAACATGAAGGCATCCGGTTCGATACCGCCGAAATACTGATAGCCGCGGGTGGCCGGCCGCTCATTTATGCACTTTACCGCACCCTGGTGGATAAAGGCGACAAAGTGATTTATCCCGTACCCAGCTGGAATAACAATCATTATGTACACTTTAACGAAGGCCAGCATATTCTGATAGAATGCAGCAGGGAAAACAACTTTATGCCTACCGCCGCCCAGCTGAAACCGGTGATAAAAGATGCCACGTTACTGGCGGTATGCTCGCCCCTGAACCCCACCGGAACCGTTTTTAATAAAGAAGAGCTGGAAGCCATCTGCGATCTTATTATAGAAGAAAATGACCGGCGGGGCGTGGAACAAAAAAAACTATACCTCATGTACGACCAGATCTACTGGACACTTACTTATGGGGCAACTAAACATTATAACCCGGTTTCGCTGCGGCCGCAAATGAAAGACTATACCATTTTTATAGATGGCATCAGTAAGGCTTTTGCCGCCACCGGCGTAAGGGTGGGCTGGGCACTGGGGCCGGCAGCCATTATTGCAAAAATGCGTTCCCTCAACAGCCATGTGGGGGCCTGGGCGCCCATGGCCGAACAACATGCCGTGGCAAATTACCTGCTTAATGATGCGGAGCTTGAAAATTATTTTACACATTTTAAAAGCGAACTGGAGTTCCGGCTCCATGCTATTTACAACGGTATTCAGCAAATGAAAAACAGCGGGCTCCCCGTAGATGCCGTGGCGCCCCAGGCCGCTATTTACCTTACCCTGCAAATTGACCTGGTGGGCAAAAAAACTGCCGCTGGAAAGGTTTTAATTACGCAGGAAGAAGTAACCGCCTATATACTCGATGAAGCCAAACTGGCCATTGTTCCCTTTTATGCATTTGGTACATCACGCAGCAGCAATTGGTACCGCCTGAGCGTGGGCTGCTGCAAAAAAGATGAAATAGGGGAAATGCTGCACAAATTGGAGGCTGCACTGGAAAAAATGACAGCATAAGCACCATCTGTCATTTTATTTTCGGTTAAAGCAACAGCCGCATTACATTTGAAAAATTTTGAATTATGCTGCTACATAAAAGGCCGGCGGCAGTTGCCTGTTTACTGCTTACTGCGCTTATTTTTTGCTCCTGTAAATTCAAACAAAGGGTTTCCTTACTGGTACACCATGCCGTTATTTATACGGTTAACGACAGTTTTGAGGTGGCAGAGGCCATGGCCATACGTGATGGAAAAATTGTAGAAACAGGTAGTAATGACGACCTGCTTAAAAAATATGAAGCCGATGAAGTGCTCAACGCCAAAGGAAATGCGGTATTTCCCGGCTTCATTGACGCCCATTGCCATTTTACCGGCTATGCCACCGACCGGTGGAAATGCAGCCTCACCGGAACCGGGAACTGGAACGAGGTCATAGAAAAAATAAAGACCTACAGCCTTACAGCACCCATGGAATGGATCTATGGACGCGGCTGGGACCAGAACGACTGGGATGTGAAAGAGTTCCCTGATAAATTTTTACTCGACAGCCTTTTCCCCTCCCGCCCGGTATATTTAAAAAGAGTGGACGGGCATGCTGCTGTTGCCAACCAAAAAGCCCTGGATATTGCCGGTATCACTGCAGAAACCAGGATAGCCGGTGGCGAAGTGGAATTAAGAAACGGAAAGCCTACGGGCCTGCTCATTGATAATGCCATGGACCTGGTGGAAAATAAAATTCCCCCAATAGCAGATACGCTTGCCATACGTTATTACCATGAACTGGAAAAGGAATGCCTTGCACTCGGACTTACCAGCCTGCAGGACTGCGGCGTAAGCGAACATACCATTGAATTAATTGAGAAGGCCCAGAAAGAAGAGAAATTGTCTGTTAAAATTTTTGCCCTGCTCAGCGATAGTATCAGCAGTTATGAAAAATGGATGGCAAAAGGCAGGTATACAAATGGCAACCTCACTGTTGGAGGTTATAAGGTGTACGCCGATGGTGCATTAGGTTCAAGGGGTGCCTGTTTACTGAAAGATTACAGCGACAAACCTGGCTGGAAAGGTTTTTTGCTCAGCAGTATTGAGCATTTTGAAAGCCTGGCACAGCGTTTGGCCAAAACAAATTTACAAATGTGCACGCATGCCATTGGCGACAGTGGCAACCGCCAGCTGCTCAATATCTACGCTGCCGTTTTAAAGAATAAAAACGACCGCCGTTGGCGAATTGAACATGCGCAGGTAGTGGACAGTGCTGATTTTTCGTTCTTTGGAAATTATAATATCATCCCATCAGTACAGCCCACCCATGCTACCAGTGATATGTACTGGGCCGAAAAAAGACTCGGTATGCAACGGGTAAAAAACGCCTATGCATATAAAAAATTATTACAACAAAATGGCTGGATAGCGCTGGGAACAGATTTTCCGGTAGAAGACATCAGTCCTTTTAAAACTTTTTATGCAGCAGTGGTAAGAAAAGATGCACAGGATTTTCCGGCCAACGGGTTTCAACCAGAGAATGCTTTATCGAGAGAAGAGGCCATCCGGGGCATGACCTTTTGGGCAGCCAAAGCAGCTTTTGAAGAAAAAGAAAAGGGTTCACTGGAAAAGGGCAAGGCAGCAGATTTTATCCTGCTCGATAAAGACCTCATGAAATGTAAGGGAGCAGAAATTTTGCAAACAACCGTGCTGGCCACTTATATCAACGGAAAGAAAAAGCATTAAAGCCTGTAATAAACAACCCGGGCCTTCTCTTTTATTAATAACGAAACTCAAGTATCTTTATCATTCAAATACCTGCAAATGAAAAATTTCATAACCGCTTGCTTTTGCATATTTTCCTTAAGCTCCATGGCACAAATAAAATACCCGCATACCGAAAAGACAGACCGGTCTGATGACTATTTCGGCACAAAAATAGCTGACCCCTACCGCTGGCTCGAAGACGATACGGCCAAAAATACGGCGGCCTGGGTAGTGGAACAAAACAACGTAACCAACGATTATTTTGCACAGATCCCGTTCAGGGATAAACTGCGCAAACGGCTTACAGCATTATGGAATTATGCCAAATATTCTGCCCCGGCCAAAAACGGGCCTTATTATACTTTTTATAAAAACGATGGTTTACAAAACCAGGCCGTATTGTATATTCAAACAGGTATAAAAGGAACGCCTGAAATTTTGATAGACCCGAATAAGCTTTCCAAAGACGGCACGGTTGCCCTGCAGGGCACAGCCTTTTCCAAAAATCAAAAATACTTTGCTTACTCGGTCTCTGCTTCGGGCAGCGATTGGCAGGAAATATATATCATGGATGTAAAAGCAAAAAAACTACTCGCCGAAAAACTGGAGTATGTAAAGTTTACCGGCATGGGCTGGTTGGGCGATGAAGGATTTTATTACAGTGGTTACAGCAAACCTAAGGATGAAAAAACAAAATACAGCGCCAAAACAGAATATCAAAAGGTTTTCTACCATAAGATTGGCACCCCGCAGGCAGCAGATAAACTTATTTATGAAGACAGGGAACACCCGCTGCGTTATGTTTGGGCCGGGCTTACAGAAGACGAACGTTTTTTGGTATTGGGTATAGCAGAGGGAACCGATGGCAGCGAAATCAAGATCCGGGACCTGGCAGATAAAAATGCAAAAGGGTTTGTTACAATTGTAGAAGGATTTAAAACAAATGCCGATGTGGTAGATAATGTGGGAGATAATATATTACTGAGAACAAACAACGGGGCACCTAACTACAAATTGGTATTACTCGATCCTAAAAAGCCACAACCTTCTAACTGGAAAACCGTTATTGCAGAACAAAAAGAACCCCTCGATTTTGTGGGAACCGGTGGAGGAAAATTGTTTGCCGGTTATTTAAAAGATGCCAATACACTTGTTAACCAGCACAACATGAGCGGAAAACTGGAGCACAGTATCCAGTTGCCCGGTGTAGGAACCGCTTCTGGCTTTGGAAGTAAAAAGGAAGACAGGGATTTTTACTACACTTTCACTTCCTTTACTTATCCGCCTACGGTTTTTAAATATGATATCGCTAGCGGAAAATCAAGCCTGTACAGAAAATCTGAAGCAAAGTTTGACCCGGCTGCTTTTGAAACCAAACAGGTTTTTTATACCAGCAAAGACGGCACAAAGGTTCCTATGTTCATTACTTACAAAAAGGGCCTGGTGCTGGATGGTAATAACCCAACCATGCTGTATGCGTACGGGGGATTCAATGTAAATATCACGCCCGGTTTTTCCATAGCCAATATTCCATTCATAGAAAACGGCGGCGTGTATTGTGTACCCAACCTGCGTGGTGGCGGCGAGTATGGAGAAGAATGGCATAAAGCTGGAATGCTGGATAAAAAGCAAAATGTATTTGATGATTTTATTGCCGCCGCGGAATACCTTGTTAGTGAAAAATATACCTCCCCCGAAAAATTGGCCATCCGCGGTGGCAGTAATGGTGGTTTGCTGGTGGGTGCCTGCATGACGCAAAGGCCGGAATTATTTAAAGTGGCCATACCACAGGTAGGCGTGCTCGACATGCTCCGCTATCATAAATTTACCGTAGGATGGGGCTGGGCCGTAGAATACGGCAGCAGTGATAAAAAAGAAGATTTCGATTACCTGGTAAAATACTCGCCCCTGCACAATCTCAATAAAGGAACCTGTTACCCGGCCACATTAATTACAACGGCCGATCACGACGACCGGGTTGTTCCCGCACACTCCTTTAAGTTTGCCGCCGCCTTGCAGGAAGCGCAGGGTTGCGACAAACCTGCGCTGATACGGATTGAGAGTAAGGCTGGTCATGGTGCCGGAAAACCCACGTCCAAGATCATTGATGAGGCCACAGATATCTGGAGTTTTGTACTCTACAACCTGGGAGCGGAATATTGAGTTACACCTGCACTACCCCTGCTTTAATAGCATACATGGCCAGGCCAACCCGGGTTTTAAGATTTAGTTTTTCAAATAACACATCGCGGTAGCCGTCCACGGTTCGGGGGCTTACGCCAAGGTTATCGGCAATTTCCTTATAGGTGAGTTCGGTACAAACCAGCTTTAAAAAACTTATTTCTTTATCTGTAAGCAGTATGGGGCTTTTCAATGTACCGTCGGCACCCAGGTCTATATGATTGATGGCATGCATTATTTTCCCTGAAATGAGCTCGGAGTGATAATAGCCTTTCTGGCTGATAGCCTCGATGGCAAGTGCCAGCTCCTTTGGATCGGCATCTTTAAGAATATAGCCCACGGCACCGCTGCGCAGCATGCGTAAAATGGAGTTTTCATTATCGTTCATGCTCAAGGCAAGTACTTTAATTCCGGGTTTATTTGTACGTATCCATACCGCAGTATCATAACCATCCATTACGGGCATATTAATATCCAGCAGTACCATATCGGGCACCAGGCCGGTTGCCTGCAGTTGTTCAATAAAATGTTTTCCGTTATCTGCTTCATACAACACCTAGTGACCTAAGCTTTTTACAAGCCCGGCCAGCCCGTTTCGCAACAATGCATGGTCATCTATCAATACAATCTTTACCATAGTGGTTTATTTATTTTTTTGAAACTTCCTTTGCCGGAAGTAAGATTTCAATTGCCGTACCCTTACCTGGTTCCGAAACGATACTGATAGCTGCCCCGATAAAAGCAGCTCTTGATTTCATGTTGCGCAAACCGAGGCCGGCTTTAGAAGGAAGCAGTTCAGCCTCGTTAAATCCTTTCCCATCGTCTTTAATAAAAATAGAAACAGCTGCCGACAAAAATTCTATCCCCGCCTTTACATTTTGTGCCCCGGAATGCTTAAGGATATTATGAAAACATTCCTGCACAATGCGGTACAGCACCACTTCTTTTTGCCGGGGCAGTTCAAATGCAGTTCCCTTTGAACTGAAATCAACTTTAAAACTGCCTGTGTTCTGCAATTGTTTGGCTTCGTTTTGCATGGCATCGGCAAGGCCGATATCCACCATCATTTCTCCGTTGAGGCTGCGGCTGAGCGCCCTGAGGTCTGCAATGGCCTTGCTGATAAGCTCCACAGAGCCGCTTATTTTTTCAACATCCTGGAGGGGAAACTTATCTTTTTGAACAGTATTTAAATTGAGTTTTGCCAGGCTGAGTACCTGGCCTACATTATCATGTATTTCCTGGCTGAGGGTGGTTAATGTTTGCTCCTGCGTTTCCACCTGCGCTTCAATAAGCGATTGCTGGAACTGGTTTTCCATCCGGAGTTTTTCCAACTTGTTTTTCTGCTGTTTCCTGGAGAAAAGTACAACCATGATCAGCATGAACATCCCCAGCAGCAGAAATGCAAGTAAGAATCCAAAAAAATATAATTCAAAGCTTTCTTTCATTTTTTTTGTGCTGCTTTACATAAATGAGGACTCCTATAATATAAAGCGTGTATAATAACAATACAAGATTATTGTTGACCAGCCTGAAAAGTTTCCTGAAATCTAGTGTGCCGATTTGCTTCATATAGGGATAAAAGATAAAATAAACCATATCACCCAAATTGAAGATAAATAATCCTGATGCTATCCAGAAAAAATAATTTTGAAGAAGTGATTCTTCATCAGAAGAAACGAATTGTTCGTAGAGATATAAGCACATACATACAATTACACAAAATTGACCGGTTAAGAGTACATAACTGTGAAAAATCGTGTACGGCTGCATAATGGCAGATAATATAATGCTTAATGCAAAAAATACTATTGCTGCTTTTATAAAATTCTTCAAAATTTTCCCGCCATGCACAAAGAAAAGGTGAAAATAAAAACCATATTCTAATGGTATGGTAGTATTGTAAATAATGGAATTGTAACCTGCATAATCCTTATAATACCTTGCAATGACACCCGTAATTATTGTAAACAGCAAGAAAAAGGGCAGCAGATTAAGCCTGCTACCCTTAATAGAATTCCATGATATGATGCATACCAAAAAGCCCAGAATTTCTAAAAAATTAACGATTGTCATACAAAATTTTATGGTTCATTATTTATGGACTTAATTCAGGATGATTCATCGGCGAATGTCCTGTAGGGTCATCCACTGTTTTGCCATTATCGTCGATAGTGGCCACATACCCAATGCTCAGCCGGTTTTCAATGTTTGGATCAGTTGGATAAGAATTCGGATACGCTGTGAAATAAAAGCGGATGCCGTTTACTGCCGGGTCCGCCAATATATCGTTCAGCGAATCCCTTAGTTCCTGGTTCATTTCAAACCATACAGATTTTGTATCATCCTTCTTTATTGGGGCAGATAAAAGAGGCCATTTGTCTTTTACATAATTATCATGCAAATCAATGAGGTCTGCATAATTGATCTTTGCTGTTGCCATGCTTGAAGTTTTAAATTAGGAATATTATTTGACAGCTCTAATGTCTGTTTAAAAACTTTACCCCACAACCGTTTTTTCACCCACAGGGATACCGTTTTTTCACCCACCCCATTTTTAGGCAATATTATGCAAAAACAATACTCCTATTTAAGTGATGATCAAAACTATGCAAATTTTTTATTGAAAATCAATTATTTACAGGCTTGCTGTTAAAATTAAAGGCATTTTTCTTTGGCAAAAAGCGTTCCTGCCCCTTACCTTTGCACTCCAAAATAAAAAAGGGTCCCCGGGGATAGCCGGAGAACCTATTAAACAAAAAAACAATGAGTAAATTACATTTCACCACCAAACATGCAAATGCAGCTACCGTACAGCGTACCTGGTACGTTGTAGACGGTACTAATCAAACTGTAGGCCGCATGTGTGCAAAAATTGCATCTGTTCTTCGTGGCAAGAACAAGGCCTATTACACTCCACACGTAGATTGCGGAGATTATATCGTAGTAATTAACGCCGATAAGGTTGTATTTACCGGCAACAAACTGGAAGACAAAGATTACCTCACTTACAGTGGTTACCCGGGCGGTCAAAAAGCCGAAGCAGCAAAAACCCTGCTTAAGCGCAGGCCCGAAGCGGTAATTGAAAGGGCTGTAAAGGGCATGCTGCCTAAAAATCGCCTCGGTCGCCAGATGTACAAAAAGCTTTTTGTATATGCCGGTGCAGAGCATCCGCATACTGCTCAAAAACCAGCCGAACTTACATTTCCCAAAATCACCCCTTCTACAGGATCAAAAAAATAATTATAAGTAAATGGAAAAGCAAAAAAACGCAGTTGGCCGCAGAAAAGAAGCTGTAACACGTGTTTTCCTCAGCCGTGGCGAGGGCAGCATTACAATAAACGGCAAAGACTATAAAACATATTTTCCGCTGGTGTACCTGCAAAACCAGGTAGAAGCGCCTATTAAAGCAACCGAATCAACAGGCAAATACAATATTGTTGTAAATGCCACTGGTGGTGGTGTAAAGGGCCAGGCCGAAGCAACAAAACTGGGTATTGCACGTGCACTGATAGAAGTGAGTGCAGATTTTCGCCCGGCTTTAAAAGCGGCCGGTTTATTAAGGCGCGACCCACGTTCGGTTGAACGTAAAAAACCAGGACGTAAAAAGGCAAGAAGGAGCTACCAGTTCTCTAAACGTTAATACAATTGTTTTAAATGTTTGGTGTTTGGTGTTCAGCGTTAACACTACACTGGGCTCCAAACACCAAACTCCAAACATAATTTTAAAATGGAAAATAACACATCATTACAACAACAATTACTGGAAGCAGGCGTACACTTTGGTCACTTAAAAAAGAAGTGGAACCCCAAGATGCTCCCTTATATCTTCGCCGAAAAGAAAGGCATCCATATCATTGATCTTAATAAGACCGTGGAAGGTATGCAGGAAGCTGCTGCCGCCATGAAAGCCATTGCACGCAGTGGTAAAAAGATCATGTTTGTGGCCACAAAAAAACAAGCCAAAGAAATAGTGATGGAATGCGCACAAAAAGTGAACATGCCTTTTGTTACAGAACGCTGGCTTGGTGGTATGCTTACCAATTTCAATACTGTTCGTAAGAGCGTAAAGAAAATGCAGAGCATAGAAAAAATGCTGAACGATGGCAGCGCAGAAAACCTCAATAAAAAAGAAAGGCTTACGCTCAGCCGTGAAAAAGAGAAGATGGAAAAAGTGCTGGGTGGTATTGCGCAGATCAGCCGCATACCTGCTGCCCTGTTCCTGATTGATATCGGGCACGAGCACATCGCCCTTGCCGAAGCCAAGCGTCTTGGCATCAATACCTTTGGTATGGTGGATACCAACTGTGATCCAAACAAAGTAGACTTTGCCATCCCGGCAAATGATGATGCTACCAAGTCTATTGCTATCATAGCTAATTATATTACTGCAGCCATAGCAGAGGGTTTGCAGGAACGCCAGAACAGCAAAGACGATGAAGAGCATGGCGATACAGAAGAAAGCGCCGAAGCAAAAGCTGCCCGTTTTGAACAAAAACTGGGCGAAGGCGATGACCGTAACAAACGTGGCGGCGGCGGAAGAGGTGGTGCGCCCACTAAGCGCCGTGTACCGGGGCCCGGGGCTGGCGGCAGAAGGCCTGCAGGTAAGTAAGGTTTTTCTCTATTTCCAAAAAAGAAATGGATTGGATACACTTGTTTTACCATAATCAGCAGCACCGTTGCAAAAGTTCTTTAAATAAAATTTTAAACTTTAAATCTAAGTCCGTTTTAAAAGGACAGGGAGGATTTATTATGAGCGCTACAATAACAGCAGCAGATATCAATAAACTGCGCCAGGCTACCGGCGCCGGCATGATGGATTGCCGTAAAGCATTAACAGAAAGCAATGGCGATTTTGAAGCCGCCATCGACTGGCTGCGCAAGCAGGGCCAGAAAGTAGCTGCCAAACGCAGCGACCGTGAGGCCAAAGAAGGCGTGGTGATCGCAAAAACAACTGCCGATCAAAAAGCAGGTATCGTACTTTGCATCAGCTGCGAAACAGATTTCGTTAGCAAGAACGCGGATTTTGTG
Organism: Ferruginibacter sp.; assembly: GCA_049291115.1. Lineage (GTDB taxonomy): Bacteria > Bacteroidota > Bacteroidia > Chitinophagales > Chitinophagaceae > Ferruginibacter. The sequence goes on along the minus strand of JBATOU010000121.1, from coordinate 59,633 downwards.
GCATTTGCACAAAGCATTGCCGATGCAGCCATTACAAACAACGTAAAAACCGCCGAAGAATTAAACAACGTGGTTATCAATGGTGCCAAAGTAGCCGACCTTATCAATGATAAGCTGGCCGCTATTGGTGAAAAAATTGAGGTGTCTAAATTCGAAAGAGTGGAAGCCCCGTTTGTTTCAAGTTATATACACGGGGCCAACCGTATGGGCGTGCTCGTGGGCCTTACGAAAGCCGCTGATGAAGCCGGTAAAGACGTGGCCATGCAGATAGCCGCCATGAACCCGCTGGCCGTAGACGAATCTTCTATTCCCGCAGATGTGGTGGAAAGAGAAAAAAATATTGCCATTGAAGTGGTAAAAGCAGAAGGAAAACCTGCAGAAATGGCCGAAAAAATTGCCATGGGTAAACTCAACAAATTCTTTAAAGAGAATACATTGCTGGCCCAGGCCTTTGTAAAGGATAATAATAAGTCGGTGGCCGACTACCTCAAAAGCATTGATGCAGACCTGAAAGTTACCGAATTTAAAAGGGTGGCTTTAGGATAGAAAATATTCATCTAACTATTTGGAAAGCAGTTCTTAAAGGACTGCTTTTTTATTGTTAACAGCTTAAGGCTTCTGCCCCGTATGATATTTTACAAAACAATTGTATAAGGTACTTCCTGCTATTTTAAGAAAATCACATTAAACGTAAAATAAATCTATATGATGCCCGTTTAAGACTTACAACCTCAACCTGCCGGTGTCCGGGTTTTAACCTAAGGCTTCATGAAAAAATTTCGCAACAGAATTTTATGTTTACCGATGCTGGCTGTTTCTTTTATTTTTATAAGCACAAATTTAATTGCACGATCCCTGCCCCTTTGTTTTTTTAAACCAGGCACTTTACATATACAATCTCCCTGTGGGTATTGTTCAAACCTTTTCACCGGCACTGTAACTGGTACATTAAAATGGAACCAGGCCGGAAGCCCGTTTTCTCCCGGCCCAAGTTTCAACTGCAGGCCTTTTGCAGGTAACCCTTATATGGAGACCGATAGCACTGAGCTTAGCGCCAACCTGCTGGAATTTTATGCAAAAAAAGCGGAAGGAAATAATGTAACACTTTATTGGGCCAGCAATGAACCCGAAAAAAATATAACCTCGTATGAAATACAAAAAAGCCACGATGCCATAGAGTGGAAAGTAATAGGCAGTGTGCAGGGAAATGCCCCGGTATCGGTATCACAGGGTGTGTTGACTTACTCTTTTAATGACAACCTGCAGGTCATGGGTAACTCCTTTGTGGTTTATTACCGCACCAGGCAGATGTTTGCCAATGGTATAGCGGCCATAAGCAATATAAAAACGGTTGACTTTATGTATGATTTTTCGTTTAACTCCGTAAACCCAAACCCATTTGATAAAAACCTTGATATTAAATTCTCCACTGGCAGCAGCCGGCCGCTCACCATATCACTTATAGACGCATCGGGAAGAACAGTAGCCCGTAAAGAATATAAAGTTCAGCCGGGAATAGTGCAGGCAACCCTGGAGACTGAAAAAAGCCTGCGCCAGGGTATGTATGTACTGCTGATGCAGCAGGGTAAATATAAAATCACACATAAAGTGATCAAAAAAAGCAAATAGCAACATCACTGCAGGACAGCCTTGCTAAAAACTTGTTTAAATACAGTAAAGCCACAATTACAACAGGGTATTTATCTAAATTTGCACATGCTTAAAAAGATCTTTACGGCTGCGTTCGTTTTTTCTTGCTGGTACCTGCTATCTGTTGTGGGCAGCGGCTGCGCCCAAATTGGTTATCCAACCGGTGGCGACAGGGATACGCTAGCCCCGGTTCTTGTAAAAGCGAGTCCCGTGGAAAGGAAACTTCTTTTTTCCGGAAATAAAATAACCCTTACGTTCAATGAATTTGTAGATGTGCAGGAACTCCAAAACAATCTCCTGGTATCTCCTTTACCCAAACAAAACCCAACAGTTAGCTACAACCTTAAAACCGTAACAATTAAATTACGGGATACCCTAAAACCAAACACCACCTACACGCTCAATTTCGGAAATGCTATTAAAGATGTAAATGAGGGTAATATTTTAAAAAATTTCCGGTACGTATTTTCAACCGGCGAATCAATAGACTCCTTAACACTCGGGGGGAAAATAACGCTGGCGCAAAGTGGAAAAACAGACAGCAGCATGCTGGTAATGCTGTACCGGAACCTGGCAGATACCGCGGTTGAAAAAGAGCGGCCCGATTATATAGCCAAACTCAAAGGAAACGGGAGTTTTTATTTTGAAAATTTGCCTGCAGGCACTTACCATATTTTTGGCCTCAAGGATAATGACGGTGGAAAAACATATAATTCCAAATCAGAGCTGTTTGCTTTTTCAAACGAACCGGTCATTATTGCTGCAAATACAAAACCGGTTACCCTGTATGCTTATGCGCTGGAAAAACCTTCCGGCCCTTTAAAAACTTCAGGCACCCAGCCGCCGCCAAGACGGCTTATCACCGACAAACGGTTAAAATATTCGAGCAGCCTTTTAGCCTCCAAGCAACAGGATATACTGCAGCCTTTTCAACTGAATTTTACAAACAGGATCGTAAAACTTGACAGTACAAAAATTTCTATAACGGATACAAATTATAAACCGATCGCCGCTGTTTTCAGTATCGACAGCACAAGAAAAAAAATAAACCTTGCCGTAAACTGGCAACCCGCCAACGATTATTTTCTATTGATCGGCGAAGGGGCCCTTGAAGACAGCCTCGGGTTGAAACAGGAAAAAAACGACAGCATTCGTTTTAAAACCCTCCGTACAGAAGATTACGGTTCGGTACAACTGCGCTTCAGCGGACTCAACCTGGCTAAAAACCCTGTTTTGCAATTTGTGCAGAATGATGAAATAAAAAACAGCTACCCCATTACCTCCGCCCAATGGGAAAACAAACTTTTTGTTCCCGGCGATTATGAGATCCGCATATTATACGATGAAAATAAAAACGGGATTTGGGATCCCGGCAACTATACATTAAAAAAACAACCGGAAAAGGCAGTCAGCTTTCCGCAGGTGTTTAGTGTAAAAGCAAATTGGGAAAATGAGCAGGATATTAAGCTCGAATAAATTCAGGATGCAGTTCCCTTACCGTGCTTGCTATGATGATGCCTGTGATGGTGCGGTGTGGCCGCAATAACCAGCAGCGCAGCAATTAAAACCACACTGTATTCCATTCCTCCCGTTCCATGCTCACCTACAAACCAGCCAAGTTGTGCATGAATAAGAAATATTCCGGCCAAAAGAATGAGTATAAAAATGAATGACAAAACCCTTCTGAATAAACCAACAGCGAGCAGGAGACCCCCTGCTACTTCAAATACAGTGAGCACCCATACCAGGGCATAACCATAAACAAGGCCTTTACTGTTTAAAAAGTCGGCAAACTGATCGATCGTGCTATTGGCAATACGCACAACTGCGTGTGCAATAAATATAATACAAACCACCACTCTCAAAAGAATAACGGTGGCATGCTGGCCAAGGTATGGGAATTGTTTCATTGCATTTTTGGTTAAGATTGCTGGTAAACAGTAAACTTAACGCCGCTGATGATTTTTGTTTGAAATCCTGTTTTGTTCATTCCCCGGTATTCTTTTATTTCATAAGAGGAGTAATAGGTAAAACTGTTGTTATCAATCGTTTTTAACTTGCCCCGGAAAGACTTGTCGTCAAAGGAGCTGTAGTAAGTAATATTAATATTGCCAATACGTTTGAATTTTCCACGAAGGTCTTCATTGTCGAAAGAAGAGTAGTAAGCAAACGAACTGTTGCCGGCAGATTTCAGGTTGCCTGCGTAGGCCTTGTCTTCAACATTTTCGTAATAAACAAAATTGGTTGTTCCAATGCTCTTTACCTTGCCCCGCAATTCCTCTTTTTCGTAGGAATTGTAATAGGTAACAAGTGTTTTTCCAATGTATTTCACTTTCCCTTTTACGGCGGCATCATCCATATCTGTATAGTTTTCCACCCGGCCCATATAGGGGTCGAGCTTAATGGGGAAGCTGGTGATCATCCGCTGCAGGTTCTCCATTCCAAAACCTGCCAGCTGGCCATCTTTTGTTATATTGATAAGTGCATTATCCTCTGTTTTAAAAGACAGGAGCACGTTACTGCCTGTACGGTTAATATGCACCTGTGAAAGGCCTTGTGCCTGGATATTTATGAATGATACAGCAGCCAGTAAAAAGCTGAAGATGAAATTTTTCATTTTGCTGAATTTTGGATACACAAATTACACATAAAAACCATGAAATTCAATAATTGTCCTTATTATTAAAAGAAAACCCACCGGTGTTCCGGCGGGTGTTTTCTTTATGGAGACAGGAGTATATTATTGGTTTGAAATATCTATGCGGCCATCTTTTTTATCCTGCTTGCGGCCAAGAATATAGCCACCTGCAGCTCCAACCACGGCTCCTATTACGGCACCTTTGCCATTCTTACCAATTACAGCCCCGGCAACGGCTCCACCCACACCGCCTATAATGGCTCCTTTTGCAGCTTTACTGATGCCTTCTTTTTTCTTAGTGGTAGTTTCTGCATCTGCAGAACCATCGCCTGAACCGTTTTCGGCACTGCCATTATCACCGTTATCTGCCGGAGCAGGAGGCGTATTGGTGCTTGCTACCGGGGGTGTTTCCTGGGGTGCGGCCTCTAAAACGGGCTTCTGTGTTTTTTTACGGGGTGCATCACGGTAAATGATGGTTTGCTTTTCGATGATCCTTGGTGCCTGGGCCGCCACTTTGGGTTCGGCAGCAGGTTGTGCTGCAGCTGCTGTATCTGTCATGGCATTATTCTGATATGCATTTTGAGGAGGCAGCAGTAACTGTGTATTGGTTTCGGAAGCAGGTTGCTTGCTGCTGCACGCTGCAAGTATGGCAACTATTGAAACGGAAAGTAAAATTTTTTTCATTTTTTGTAAGTTTAACTGTTGTTACTAAATACTGAATGTTGTTCATTCAAAACTAAGACTGTAAACGATGGGGCAGGTTTAGCGCTCATCAGTGCAAATCAGTTAATAAAAACATAAAACCAGGGGAAATAAGGCACGGTTATCTAAACTATTTTTTGTACTTGATAAGGATAAGCAAGTGTGGATACCAGCAATACTGTTTTCCTGGTAAAACCCGGCTATTCTTTTTCAAGTATTTCAAACTCACGGCTTACACTGTAGCCTGATTCATCTACGAGTGTGAGCAAATGTTTGCCAGGCGCAGGGCTAAGTGATACCTGGTGAAAGTTTTGTGTGCTCGTTATAAATTCGTCATCGAGGCTCCAGAAAATTTTTGATCCCAGCCTGCGGTGTGCCGCCGTAAAAATTGTTCTTCCTTTTTCGCCGGTAATTTCCAGTGGAACATAAATTTTTGCATCGGCAAGCGGGTAAATGATCTCTATAGGCTTTCCGGGTTCTGCAAAACTGCAGCCTTCTTTAAACGCCGGTAAAGATTTATAGGCTGCATTGCTTTGCCTGTAATAGTATTCAATAGCAGGTGTTAAAACAAACCAGGATACGTGCTGCATACTGGAGGGGTTTTCGCAATCTTCTGTAACACGCCAGGTACCGCTGGCATCGAGGTTTATTTTTTTATGATAAGGGCAAAGTGCTGAGCGGATGGCATTGGGCGGGGCGTAAACACTGTCTGCTTCCCCGCAATCGATATTGACCCTGAACCCTGTTTGCGGGCAAACAGGTACAAAAGAAAAATTTTGCGCAGGTTGTTGAAACCAGGGTGTTGCGGGCAGTAAGCGAAAAATATCAAATAAAACAGGCGCTGCTGTTTGAATGCCAACGAGGTTAGGCCTTCCTTCGCCATCGGCATTTCCGGTCCATACACAAACCACATATTTTGCTGTAATGCCAATGGCCCATCCATCGCGGAAACCAAAACTTGTGCCGGTTTTCCAGGCAATGGTTTGCGAAGAATTGAATTGTTGCCACAACCCTTCTTCACCGGGCCGCATCACTTCTTTCATGGCCTGGAAGGTAAACCATACAGAGGGCAGGTCTAACGGAATGGCAGCAGCCTGCCTGTATACCGGAGCCGGATTTAATTTATAAGTTGGCGGATGAAAATCTTTTGGATCAATGTTTCCGTTATTGGTATTCTGGTGGTTCAATGCACGGGCCATGGAGGCATACATGCCTGCCAAATCCCATGGGCTCACCTCACAGCCACCCAGTATCAAACTTAAGCCATAGCTATTTGCCGGGCGGTTGAGCGTGGAAATACCGCATTGTTTTAATGTTTCGTAAAAGCGCTGATACTTGTATTGCTGCAATAATTTTACAGCAGGAATATTAAGGCTGCGTGCCAGTGCCATATCGGCTGCTACAGCCCCATCATAAGTAAGGTCGAAATTTTTTGGGGTATAATTCCCAATCTGCATGGGTATATCGGGCAACAGGGTTTTGGGCAATATGATCCCATCACTCAGCGAAGCTGCATACAGCAATGGCTTTAATGCGCTGCCCGGGCTGCGGAACGATGAGATAATATCCACATCAGCCTCCATTTCTTTATCACCGGGTGCATTTATATTACCAACATAACTCAGCACATTCCCCGTTTCCACATCCAGCACGAGGGCACAGGCATTGTTGATACCATTTCCTTTTAAAACGGCGTGATGCTGCTGCAAAATGGCAGTTACATTTTTTTGCATAACCGCATCCAGCGTGGAGCGGATACGGGTGACTGCACCGGAAGGATTTTCCTTTTTAAAGCGTTGAAATAAATGCCGTGCCAGTTGCGGAAGCGGAAGCGGCTTGCCCGGCAATGGTTCCATTTTAGAAAGTTCGCAGGTACTGCTGTCTATTTTTCCTGCTTCTAAAAGTTTATCGAGCAGGTTGTTTCTTTTTTTTAAAAGTGTGTTTGCATTTTTCCCGGGGTGTACCAATGCCGGTGCATTGGGCAATACGGCAAGGGCGGCGGTTTCTCCCCAACTGAGTTTATCGGGGCTACGGCCATAGTAGCGCCATGCTGCCGCCTCGAGACCCACCACATTGCTGCCAAACGGTGCATTTCCTGCATACAATGCCATGATCTCCTTTTTAGAATAAGAACATTCGAGCCGTATGGCCAGGATGCTTTCCTTTAATTTATTCCAGATGCTGCGCCGGTTATTTTGCAGGCTCAGCCTGATAACCTGCATACTGATTGTACTGCCGCCCTGCACCGATCTTTTATTTTTGATATTTTTTGAAACAGCCCGGAAGATCGCAGCAGGATCAACTCCCGGATGATAGAAAAAACGCTTGTCTTCAAATGTGGTGATACAGTCAATAAATTTTCCGGGTATTGTTTCATTTTCCGGGAAGCGCCATTGCCCATCGGCGGCAATGCTGGCATTGAGCAGGTTTCCGCCGCGGTCTTCTATGATATAACTGGTGGGGGCATCAAAAAGTTTTTTGGGTAATGCAAGCCAGAACCATACCAGCAGTATCAATAAAACAACTCCCGTAATTTTTAATCGCCGGGAAGGGTACTTGAGTTTATATAATATTTTAGCCAGAAATTTTTTCAACTGAATAAAATTTACCGCAGAGAAAAAGAGTTTCTGAAGTTGGTACACAGATAGTGCTGTGCAAACGCTTAGCTCGTTTTCTCTGCGGTGGAGCAAAAATCTTTACGGCACCACGTTCACCCATTTTCCGTTTGCGCCTGCCGTAATATTATTATCATACATCGCTTCGGCATAAGTGCCCGGCATAAAGAACCGCCCCGGGTAGGTGGCATTCAGTTGTACATAATATATGAGTGTTTGCTTTTCTGCTATATCAAAATAAGTGTACACCCGGTCATCACGCACATCCTGGTATTCAGAAGGAGAGGATCTGTAAGCACCCTCTTCACCACCCAGCATACGTGCATTTAAAATTTCCCAGCCGCTGGGAAAAACCTGCGTAAGGGCCATTTGAGTATACCTGCCGCGGTTGCCCGGATTTGTGATGGTAACTTTTGCCAGGAAATCTGTTCCCTGCGCAATATTACTTACATCGAGGGTTGTACCATTCTTATTGATATAGCTCACATTCATTTGCAATAGCCCCGTATTATTGCGCACCTGTATATTACTGTCGCCGGCAAGAGGTTGCCCTCGGGTTACCAGCCTTACATATAACATATTGCTGCCATTGTTGGTTACAGAAACATTGCTGCTGCCTTTGTTTACAAAAACAGGAAGCTGGCGTATATATGCCTGCGAATTGATATCGGTCTTTTGTCCGCCAATATTAGTTTTGGCAATGATCTTTGCACCCGATTCATTTTTACCACAGTATTTTGCCACAGCCATCAAGGAATAAGCTGTGGTTTGTGTACTGTACCAATAATCCTGCGCAAGATCTGCAGCAATTGTTTCCATGAGTTCTTTTGCTTTGTCTTTTCTCCCCAACAGCGTAAGTGTTTCGAGTACCATTGCCTCATCTCTCAACCCCGATCCATAGGTAAAGCCGGGATTAACCGGGTCGTTAAAACTGGTGGGCAACCCGCTTATGAGTTTCAATGCAGCGCCTTCCTGGCCAACCATTTTATAGGCAGCAGCCAGGCGCCATCTTGCTTCGTTTGACAGGTATTTAAATTCCTTCAAACGGTTCATGGCGCCCAGCTCCGGCACTTTTGCAAGGGCCAGTGTATAAAGCCGGTAAGATTGATCGAGATCGCCACCATAAAAATTACTTGTACTGGGTACCCATGCATTGGCTTTTCCACGCTGATAATTTTTCCACTGTTGTAATGCATAATCGCTCACCGTATAGCCGGCTGTTTGAGCTTCTACCAGGAAGTGGCCTGCATAGTTGCTTCCCCAGGAATCGCCTTCCCTTGCGCCGGGCCAGTATCCAAATCCTCCATCGGTTGTTTGCATATTCAGTATCCTCCCTATACCAGCTTTGATATTATGCTCTACGGACCTTTTTCTGCTTTCATCCAGTTCTATAAGCTGGTTTACATACAACTGTGGAAACACCCCAGATGTTGTTTGTTCAATACAGCCATGCGGATACTGAATAAGATATTCGAGCCGCTTTTGCAGGTTAAGGTTCGGGATATTCGAAATTTCGATCATTGCCGTACTGCCGGCTGGCAGGCCAATAGGTACAGCAGTTACATCCCAGGTTTGCCCGGGCTGAAGCGTCATCAGTTGTGTACTTGTTACCGGGGGATTGGCATTGCGTACATCAAGCTCCACATCATAATCGGCTTTTTCTGCACCACTGCTTGCCTGTAATTTTACTTTAGCAATGCCGGTTGCCTCTTTCACTTTTACATCAAAATAAACCACCTGTTCACCAGGCTGGTTGAACTCCACCGTTTGGTTATTTCCTGCCAGCAATTCCAGGTAAGGATTTGCCTCCAATGAAACATTTACTTTTTTGATATTATTTTCCATCGCAAAAATTGTAACCGGCAATTTTATTGTTTCTCCCGGCCCCAGCACTCTTGGCACCGTGGCCAGCATCATTAATGGTTTTTTAACCGTAACTGTTTTTTGTGCATTGCCATAGCTTCCATTGGCAGCAGCCACCAGCATGGTACGTACCGAACCAATATACTGAGGCAGCTTAAATGAATGCTTTTGCGTTTGCCCGCTTTTTAAATGAAAAGGTCCGAGGTATTTTACCACCGGCTTAAACCTGTTGGCCGATTTTTTATTGAGCGGCCCCCCTCCTTCATCGCCACCAATGCTGAGGATGCGTTCCAGGTCGCCACCCCAGGCACCGATCACATAATCGAACATGTCGAAACTTTTTACACCCAGTGCTTCACGGCCATAAAATGCTGCATGTGGATCGGGCGTTTTAAATCGTGTCAGATCGAGCAACCCGTCATCTACAATAGCCACGCTGTACGTCATGGCCCGGCCGGTTTTTTCGCTAACGCTGAAAGAAACATTTTGCTCAGGGCGGATGGAATTGGCAATATCAATCTGTGGTTGCAGAATGGTTTTAGGGTCTTCCACCAAAACAGGAACAGAACCATACATTCGTATGGGAAGATCATTTACGGTTTGTGCATGCGGCTGCAATAAACTTACGGTAGCGTAAATATTAGGGGCCATCGAAGGTTCTGCTTTAAATTTTACAATGGTTTGCCCCTGCTCTGTTTGTTGCCAGAAAGATCTTATGACCTTACTGCCGTTTTCAATACTCACCAGCATGCGGCCACCCTTACTGCTTGGTATGGTAAGCTGCACTTCTTCGCCCACATTATACTTTTCTTTGCCTGCAGTAAAAGAAAGCATGGACGCCGCACTTTGATCCTGCTCCCCGGCCCGGGTTTGCCAATACGCATCTTCAATATAAAAAGTTTCGCCGGTAGTATGGCCGCTTGCGGGGTCTCTTACCAGCACCAGGTAGCGGCCCCATTCATTTTCTGAAACACCAAAGTTCCACTGGCCGCGGCCTGCATTCATTTTTACCACATCTTTCTTAATAAGTTTGTTGTATTCATTCTGTGTAAAATTGCTCAGGTTATCTCCATTATCATCCCACCACCAGCGCCATTGTATACGATAAAATTCCACATCCATTGCTGCATTGCTGTTTACCAGGTTTCCGCGGTTATCTACATTTACCACCTGCAGTTTATGCTGCTTACCGGCAAGCAAATAATCAAATGGTTTTTCGCCATCGGGCAGTTTAACCCCTGCATAACTGGTATACGGGCTGTAAGGCACACTCATGTTATCGATGCTGAAATTTCCACCGGGCTCAAAAACCTTTACCGTCATATTTGCATTGAGCATACCGGGTGCATTTTCCACTTCAAAACCCGGTTTAATGACAGCATTCCCGTTTTCATCAACAGTACCGTCGAAAATTGTTTTATCCTGGGTGGCATAATCGGCAGTTGGATTATCGAATACAAAACCTGCAAATTTTGGAAAAGCCGTTTTCTTTGAGGAAAGGGATGCGTCAATTTTTGCTTTGAGGTTTTTACCGGGTGTGCCAAACAGCCATTTTGCATTAAGCGTTCCCTGCGATGTATTACCCACTCCCAGTATAGGTTCTTTACCAAAATTGAGATCAATTTTTAAGCGGTTGGGCATTACCGTTTCCACCTTAATACGTTTTTCAAAAACAGCGCCACCCAGTTTTACCCTTGCCGTCCAGTTGCCGGTAGGTGCATTGGCATCCGTATTTGTCTGAAAAAGATAAAAGCCATCTTCGGCACCCGTTTGCACGGCCTGTTTGTACAACTGGCCGCGGGGCGTATACAAACTGAATTCCACCGGGTGGTCTTTGGGCAATTTATTTTCTTTGTCTTCGATAATGGCATTGATGTACATGGTATCGCCCGGGCGCCATACACCACGTTCGCCGAATATAAACCCTTTGATGCCGTTTTTCACTTCTTCACCGCTTACATCAAAACGGCTGAGCGGCAGGGAACTTCCGTCATCCAGCTTCAGGTAACCACGTTCATTTTTATTTTTTGCAATGAGCAGGTAAGGTTTGCGTTTAAGTTCAATATTGGCAAAGCCATCTCCGTTGCTTTGTCCTTTTCCAATAATGGCGAGTTGATAATCCATAACTTCCAGTTCCACATTTCCCATTGGTTCGGTAGTAAGAATGTTTGTAACGGCTACCGACAGGGCGTTGTAATTATCCCGCTTGGCAGTAAGGCCAATATTACTGGCCAGGATATTCCGGCTGGCCCAGCGGTCTTTGTTATAATAGGACTTACTCAAAGGATCGTTGCGCCGTTCCCAGTTATAGCCGTATGGATAATACGTGTCGTAGCGGTTCCAGAAATCTTCATCATCATCCACCCCTTCGTAAGAGGCGTCGCGGTAGCCATATTCGTCCTCCCCTTCATAGCTTTCGCCTTCATCGGGAGCTGAGCCATTTGCAGATGTATCAACCCTGGCATAAAGTGAATACTCGGGCCTGAACCCGATAGTGACACGGTACAAGGCTCCGGGCTCCGTTTTTAAAAATTTATCAATATCGAGCGAAAAATGCTGGCGTTTGTGCAGGTCAAGTGTCTTATCATCATCGAGCCGCAGGGTTTTTTGCACTACAGGTTTGGAGACACGGCGGAGTTCATTATCGCCGCCAAGTGTGTTCTGTTGCAAAAAGAAGGGGACATTGGTTTCGTATATTTTTATGATACTGATATCAACTGCTTTTAAGTTGATGGAATTAAAAGGCAGCACCAGTCTTCCGCTGTTTGGTAAAATATTGCCTTTGCCATGGATACTTACCGATGGCAACGTGTTTTCGAAATTGATATTGGCGGCAAAACCTTTATCTAATACATCGCCCCAGGTATTTTTAATCCCGCTGTTGATGTTAACGGTAAAATTTCCATTGAGTTTACCTCCTGTAAAAACCTTTACTTCGCTTCCATTGATGGTGTAAGAAAGGTCGGGCTGGCCGCTGATGGTTATAAGGCCCTCAAGGTCCTGCCCAACGGCAATGGGATCGCTGAACTGCACAGATGCATATTGCTGGGCTTCATTTACGGCCATTACGTTCAGCACTTTAAAATCGCCCGCGGCTGGTACAGCTATTTCCCTTTTGCCTTTGTTATCCATTCCGGCAGTACCGCCATTCCAGCTGAGTTCAAGGTTTTGAACGGAAGCGGTTCTTTCGATATTTTCTGCAGAAAAAACATGTGTTTTAGCGGCATCGTTGTGCTGCCAGTTTAATTTAAGATTATTGCCCTTGTACCTTGCTTCCACCATTTTTTCAACGGTTTCGCCTTTTTCCACATCGGCGGTTTCCACCTGGCCACTAAAGGTCATTTTATTTTTTACCCCGTTTGCCCGCAGCCCGTTTTCTGTTACTTTAAATGCCGGTTTTACGGTTTGCACATTAAACCGGAAAAGTTTGAATTTCTCCGGCACTTTGGCCACTTTTCCCAGCTTGAACTTTACTTCGTAGCGCTGATCGGGTTTAAGCCATTCATCGGGTTTAAATTCAATGGTGCTTGCATCTATCCAGGCTGCTTTGCCTTTAAGGTTTGGAGAAAAGTCGAAGAGGTCTTCACTCACGGTTTCGCCCACGGTATGAACCGTGCCCTGGTTGCCGGCAAGCCGGATGCGGATGCTGGATGTTTTGGAAATGACGCCTGTTGTATAAGCGTCTACATAGTTGCTGTAGGCCGGATCAACTTCGATCCATTTATCGGATTTGTTGCATGCAAAAAAAGCAGCGGCTACTGTGCAGCACAGCAGTATCCTGTAAAAAGTTGCAGTGAACTTTCCAAGACGTTGAGCTCTGTCGGAGTCCATAAAATGATTTCGTATTTGTTGTTCAGTAAAACCAGGACGATTTTACTGTGTTGTTGAATTGCATGTAAATCTGGAGAGATTTTTTGATATGGACAATTATTTTGACAAATAAATTTTTGTTAAAGGAAAAAAGGGGAGCTAAAAAGCTCCCCACCCTCAAAGTGTCAGTCAAAATTACTCAAAGCGGTTTTCAGAACGGGGGCGGATGCAGGTTCAAATTGTAAGCCATCAATTAAACTGCTTTTAAACGGGCCTTGTTTTATGGCGTAAACGGCTTTTCCTTTGTTATTAATGCCGATACTTATGATCTGAAAATGTTCTTTGGCAGGTATATTGTCAAAAACAACCTTATTGCCACTGGTGACCCTGCCAGCCAGTATAGATTTATATTTCTTAAATAGTAATACGGTAAAATAATTGCGTGCACTGTCTTTTAGGTCAACCACATAATCATTTCTGGGGCCCCTGGTTTTGTTAAAGCGGTCGCAATTGATCCAGCCGAGGCGGTCGAGTTTTATACTATATTTTTCGCCGGTAGCCGCTACCATACTAATATGCTGAACAGGAAAACTTTCATATGCCTGGTTCACGAACTTATAAACTGTATCGATTGGGGTGAGGTTGTAAATTCTCATTTCGGCCGGGGTAAAATCAGCTGTATCTCCAATGCCAACCTGATTACAATACCATTTTCCGTATTCGGAATAGCCCATTGTTGACCAGCTATTGAACCTGAAAAACCTTCGCTCCCAAAAATTGCGTACCTTAATTACATCATATACGTCACCATATTTTTTTTGCAATGCTTCTTTCAATTCTCTCCTGGAAAAGGCAGATTTCCCTGAACGGAAAAAAACTGCCTTCCTTTTGCCACCAAAAGTTGTTTCAAAAGGAACAATATTGTCGGTAAGGTCTATCGCTTTAATAAACATTTTTGAAACCGGGGCGTTGAGTTTTGCAGCGGATAACTGCCAGTCGGATACTTTATTCAGTGTTTCTGTGTTATTGTTTAAATACCCATTAAAAATACTGAAAGAGTCTTTTTCTGTTATACCCGGAATGTAGGCGGTAAGTTTACGCCCTGGTTGAAGGGAAACATTTCCGGTTCCGCTCTTTGCTTCTAACTGAAACATACCGCCGCTTATCAATTGTTCCCCTGCCGAAGTGGTAACCAGCCGGTTTAAAACCATATCGCTGTAGCTGTAATATTCTCCCAGCTCTACCTTTATTTGCCCGGCTTTATTAAATGAATGAGCCGGTATATAAATAACAGTACCTTCTTTTCCGGCTAAAAAAGTATCTCTTTCGTTTGTAATTGTAAATGCCTGTTTTTCTTTTTCGAGCCCCGACAGAAAGTTGATCAGTTGCTGCTGCCTGCTAAATGTTGAAAAGTAAAGGGTATCAGTATTCGTGGCTATCCTGTTCCGGGCCATCGTGTCAATAATATGCCAGTGGGCCACATCATTATTACTCAAATTTTTTGATGACAAAATGGTTGGGACCTTCATTCGCAGCTGCTTTTTCCCAACAAATACTCCTGCTTTCTGCGGCGCAGGAAGCGTTTGGGAAAGAGCGGGTTTATTAAGTGTTGTATCAAAATCATACCGCAGATTTGTTGCCACATGAGGCGTAACCGCAGGCGTTGTTTCGGTGTTTTTTAAAATGCCTGAAAAATAAATAAGACTGGCTGCCAAAACCACGGCAAGGCCTGTGTAAGCTATTCCTGTAAACCCACCGGCGGTGCCCCCGGTTGAAGGAACTGCAGTTGGTGGCAACAAGGCATGCATCTGTTTCCAATGGTCTTCAATATGACTAAGGTCTGCCTGCTCCAGGTTGTCGAGTTCCCTTAATTGGCTTTCTATATTTTTATCCTGTTGCATTTAGTGTATAGTTATAATCATGTATGTGTTCAGATTTTTTTTTCAGTATTCTTTTTGCCTCACTCACATGCCATTTGCTGGTGCCATCACTTATATTAAGTTGCTCCGCAATTTGTTTGTGTGTAAGCCCCTCGTACACAAAAAGCCGGAAAACGATGGCTGTAGCAGCAGGCAACTGGTTGATAAATTCAATTATTTCCTTGTAAGAAACTTTTTCAAATATTTCGGGTTCAATTGAAATATCATTTTCGGCTATATAGGGCATTACATTTTTGAAAATGTTTTTCTTTTTACAAAAATCAATGCAGCAGTTGAGGATGATTGTTTTTATCCAAGCCCCCAGTTTTCCTTCTTCTTTATAAGAACCGATATTTTGAAAAACCCTCAGCATGGCATTGTTGTATATACTGCCGGCACCATCTGCATCGGTGGCATAACGAAAACATATTTTGATCATTTCGGGATAAAAATGCCTGTACAAAGCCTCCTGGCTGTGTAAATGTTGCTTTTGGCAACCCTGAACAATTATCTGAAGCGCTGTTTCCAAGAGCTGTTTTGGTATTTACAATAATGCTTTGTTATATGAACTGCTGCAGCATCTAAAAAGGTTGGGTAGTAATATATCTTTTTCCTGTTGAAAGGTATTTTAATTGAGAAGTCAGAGCCCTTACCCGGGAATTTTTGTATTCATTTTAACAATACCCAATCATACAGGTGGTACAGAGTAACTATAGCCAAAATTGAGAAAAGGTTCAAATTAAATAAGGTCACAATTTTTAGATAAAATAAAATAAGACGCTTTTATGTACTTATCTAAATTATTTGTTAAAGGCCCATAAATGGCATGAACTTGGCACTACCACGTTAAAACTAAGAATATGATAAACTCTTTACCATTTTCAATAGTGGGCCTGGCATTTATTCTTACAGCCTGTTCTCAAAAACAGGAAGCTGGCAAACCGGTGCAGCTAAAACAGCCTGTAATTTCAGCGGCCGATCATAAGGCCATCATCAACCGCGAAATCAGTACCTGGCAATTTGCCAAAATAAAAAACCTGCAGGGGCTGCGCCTGATTTTGGCGGATGATTACCTGGCTTATTTTGGAAAAACTACGATGAATGCAGCAGATGTGATCAAAACATTTCAAACAAGTACGGTTTACAATTATCGTATGAGTAATATCAGGGTGAAGCCGGTAAGTAATGATGTGGCCATAGTATACTATGACCTTGAACAGGACATAACAGATATAAATGGTGCACCTTGGGCGCCCAGGGTGGCATCTTCCGCCACTTACGCAAAAAGAAACGGCGAATGGAAAGCTGTTTTTTACCAGGAAACACCTGTTGCAGGTCTGTAGGAACCTGTAGGAACACGCCTCGAGGCATGTTCCTACAGGTTCCTGCTGGCGGTTCCCCGGTACAATAAATTTTTGTTTTCCGCATTTTGTAAACCCATTTCCCGATATTAAAAACAAGCCTCCTTTTGTTGGTGCAACTTTGTGCCGAAAATATTAAAGGCAAAATGAACCGGAACTTACTGGCTTTGGCATTCATAACAATTGTAACTGGTGCCAGTGCGCAAAACAATTCCTCAACAGACACCCTTTTTCATAAAGACCTTCCTGATATCACCCTCGTGGGCCGGGGCAGTAAAAAAGATATGCTGCAGATGCCCGAAATAGTTGGTACCAATATTTATGCAGGGAAAAAAAATGCATTGATCATTATGGACAATGTGCAGGGAAACGTGGTTACCAATAATATGCGCCAGGTAATGGCAAAGGTTTCCGGAGTTCATGTATGGGAAAGTGATCCAAGCGGTATACAGGTGGGTATTGCTGCAAGAGGGCTCAGCCCCAACCGTAGCTGGGAGTTCAACACCCGGCAAAACGGGTACGATATTGCGGCAGATCCCTTTGGCTACCCTGAAGCTTACTACAACCCACAACTGCAAAGTGTGCAGCGGATTGAAATAGTGCGTGGCCAGGGCTCATTACAGTATGGGCCACAATTTGGCGGCATGATCAATTATATACTCAAGAACGGGAGCGAAATAAAAAAACCGTTTGAGTTTGAAACACAACAAACATTTGGAAGCTACAGACTCTTTAACAGCTATAACGCCCTTGGCGGCAAAAAAGGCAAGATCCATTATTACAGTTTTTTTGATCACCGCAATGGCAATGGATTCAGGGAAAACAGCCGTTATTATACCAACTCGGCATTTGGAACCATCACTTACAAGTTTACGAATAAATTTTCTTTAACCGCTGAACTGATGCATTCACATATTCGCAGTCAGCAACCGGGCGGGTTAACGGATGCACAGGTATATGAAGATCCACAGCAAAGTTTCCGGGGCAGAAACTGGTTTGATATTACCTGGATCACCCCCGCCGTGACCGCTAAGTACCAGTTAAACGAACATACATTCTGGAATACTAAAGTATTTGCTACTATTGGAAACAGGAACAGTGTGGGGTTTCTTCAAAGCATATTACAACCAGACAGTATCAATGCTGCCACACATGAGTATAAAAACCGGGTGCTTAACGAAGACAAATACCGCAACTACGCCATAGAAAGCCGCATTCTCACCGGCTATTCTATTGGCAAAATGAAGAACACGGTTTCTGCGGGTGTTCGGTTATACACAGGAAACACCTGGCGCAAGGCCGACGGTACCGGAACCACCGGTAGCAATTATGATATGAGCCTGGCAGGAAAATACCCGAGAGACATTGAATTTAACTCACAGAACTTTGCAGTTTTTGCAGAAAATATTTTCAGGATCGGTAAAAAATTTATTGTAATTCCGGGCATCCGATACGAATGGTTGCAGGGCGAAGCCAGTGGCCGCAACGGGTACGATAGTGCAGGCAACGAAATACTGTTGCAAAATATCAGGCGCAGCAGGCAGTTCATTTTGGCCGGCATTGGTACAGAATACCACCTAACCGGCAGTACAGAATTATATGCAAATATTTCGCAGGCATACCGCCCCATTCAGTTTGCCAACCTGCAGGCGCCCCCGGGTACAGATGTGGTGGACCCTGGCCTGAAAGATGCCCGTGGGTATAATGCCGACCTTGGCTATCGCGGCAAATGGAAGAACATTCTGTTGTTCGATGTCAGTATATTTTATCTTGAGTACAATAACCGTGTGGGAACAATTACCCCCGCAGGTGCAAACTACAGGCTTATCACAAACGTTGGTGCAAGTGTATCAAAAGGGTTGGAGTCCTTTGCAGAATTCAATATTACAAAAGCTATTGATCAAAAAACTAAAGCAGACCTGCTTATTTTCGGATCCTATGCATTTACCGATGCGCGCTATAGTGGTAATTTTGAAATAAAAACATTACAGGGCAAACGGGTGGAAAACGCACCCCGCCATATCCTGCGCAGCGGCATTACAGTTCGTTATCCTGCTTTTGATTTTACCATGCAGTTCAGCCACACTTCCTCTTCTTACAGCGATGCCAATAATACAGCTGCTTCTGCCAATGCACAAAATGGACTGGTTCCGGCGTATAATATTGCAGACCTGTCGGCCATGTATAAATTTTCAAAAACCTATAATATAAAAGCCGGCATCAATAACCTTTTTAACCATAAATATTTCACACGCCGGGCAGGTGGTTACCCAGGGCCGGGCGCCCTGCCGGCCGATGGCAGAACATTTTATATATCTGTTGGGGCTAAATTTTAAGTGGCGGTTAATACGCCTGTAGGAACTCGCCCCGAAGCGAGTTCCTACGGGCGTGCTTCTACAGAATGGCAAACTTCACCTTGATCTCATAGCGTAATTTTATGGAGGGAATGTTTCCAATGCTTTCATCATTGCTGTTGCTCTGAATAGAAATATTACTGTTGCTGAGCTGGTTATTTGGCCGGTACCAGTAATTGGGCTGGTTGCTTACCTCCGGTACTTCCTCCACTGACAAAACCTGTCCCAATTGCTCTCCCAACGACTGGAGAAGATAAGCTGCTTTTTCTTTGGCAGCTTTTGCGGCTTCTGCTTTTACATCTTTCCGGTATTGCTGGAGTTTTGAATGGGTAGATTTGGAAATACGGATACTCTGTACCCATTTTTCATTAAGGTCTTCCACCAGTTTGAGGATATTAATATTCTTGTTAAGTTTTAATGTTATGGTCCTAGTTTGATAATAACTGCTTCGGTGCCACCACCAATACCACCAGTAAAATTCGGTGCTGCTCACATAATTAAGGTCATCGCTGTTTACCTGGTGCTTTTTGAGCATTTTGTAAAAATCATTTGTAATATCATCCAGTTTTATTTTTTTGCCGGAACGTTCGTATTCCTGCAAATTTATTTCCAGTTCAATTTCATCGGGTTGCAGGTTCATTTCAGCGCTCCCGTTTACTTCTATGAATTTAACGGCCGGGGCTGTATTTTGAGATTTTACAGAATTTAGCATTGCAATGCATATTGCCAGAAGAATAATTTTTTTCATACCTGTTTGTTTTCAGTAAAAATAAACAGGGGCGTTAATTGTATGATCGAAACTGGGTGAAACTGTTATTTGAATGGGTAAACACGCCCTGTAGGAACACGCCTCGAGGCGTGTTCCTACAGGGCGTGTTCCTACATATGCATCCATTTAATACAAACCGGGTTGGGTATCATTATTCTTTTGCCGGTATCTGTAAGAAGGCCGGATGCCTTATCAATTTTAAAGATCACGATCTCATCACTATCCTGGTTGGCCACCAGTAAAAAATTTCCGGAAGGATCAAAATTAAAATTGCGTGGTTTTTTCCCCAACACCGACTGATGCCCAACTAAGGCAAGTTTGCCGCTTCTTTTATTTACAGAAAAAATGGCAATATTATTGGCATCGCCCCGGTTGCTGCAGTATAGAAAATTTCCGTCGGGCGAAACATGTATATCAGCACTTCCTGTTACACCTGTAAAATACTGAAGCTGGGCATTGCTTCGCTGGATAAATCTCAATTTTCCATTTTTAATCTTATAACAAACCACGGTGCCGCTCATTTCCTCCATGAGATAAGCAAATTTTTGATCTGCAGAAAAAGAAAGGTGCCTGGGCCCGCTGCCAGGTAAAGAAGTGCCTTCCGCCTTTTTTTCAAGCAGCCCATTTTTAAATTTATAACTAACCAGTTTATCTGTTCCCAGGTCTGGTACAAACAGGTATTTATTATCGGCCGATATTACGGTTGCGTGAACATGCGGCGACTGCTGACGCTGCAAATTGGGTCCGCTGCCTATATGCTTTATCAGCTGGCTTAAACTGTCGATAACACCGTTATTATTTACATGCAGTACCCCAACAGAACCGCTGCTGTAGTTGCCGGTAAAAATCCATTGACCAGTTTTATCAATTTCAACATAACAGGGATGATTTCCGCCGCTGCGTTGCTCATTTATTTTTTTCAGGGTTCCGGTTGTTTTGTCAAAAGAAAAAGAAGTTACCGTGCCGCCATTGTGCAGGCTGTCGGCATTTTCATTTACCGCATAGATATATTTTTCGCCCGGCGAAATAGCCACAAAAGAAGGGTTCGTTGTGTTGATACTGCTCACAAAACTATTTTCTGCTGTTTCAGCATTGAACCTGTACACATAGATGCCTTCACTTTTACCGGAAGTGTAGGTTCCGGCAATTAAATAATACTGTGCCTGCAGCACAAAAGGCGCAAGAAGAAAAAAAATAAAAAGGATCTTTTTCATAGAACAATAATTTAAAAAACCAAGGCAAGTGCCATACCAGCAACGCCGCCAATTGTACTGGCTACCGCATCAAAAAAATCGTAGTGCCCCTTTTTAGTAAGTAAAGAAAAAATTTCGAAGCCATAACTGATAGCAACTACCAGCACCACGGAAAGAGAAATAGCCAGGTAGGTGTTTTGCGGCAGCGTTCTGAAAGAAAACAGGGTTACTACAATACCCATTGGTATCCCCACCAAGAAATGAATCCATTTGTCACGCTCTATCCGCTTCATACTGCTGCTTTTTGCAATAATACCACAGAATATTTTTATAATTGTAACATGAAAAAGATAATTTTTGTATTTCTCTCCCTCCTATGCATTTCCTTTAACGCTGCAGCACAGCCTGCCAAAGACAGTATTAGTTTTGATAAGGTGGAAGTGGAAGCTTCCTTTCCGGGTGGGCAAAAAGGCTGGTCGGACTATCTCAGCGAAAACCTCCGGGCCAATATCCCGGTAAAGAAAAAAGCAAAAGCAGGCACTTACGTGGTAGTAGTGCATTTTATTGTGGCCAAAGATGGCAGTATCTCTGATTGCAGGCAGATACAAAACATGGACATGGTATCGAAAAGGAATTAATAAGGGTAATAAAAAATGGACCCAAATGGATACCCGCCATACAAAATGGCAAACCGGTAAATGCTTACAGGAGGCAGCCTGTAACTTTTGTTATAACAGAAGAGTAGAACGATTATTCAAATGTTTTCTTAAGCCCCTCTTCAAAAGAATGAGGCATAAAGTCGAGCTCTTTTTCTGCCTTACTTATACTGAACCCGCTCAATAAGGGCCTTTTTGCTATTTCCTTAAAACTTTCTGCTGTTACTTTTTGCAACAGGGAGGCATCCAGCTGCAAATATTTTGCCGCAGAAAATGCCATATCAAACGGGGTCATCATGTCTTTTCCGCAGAGGTGGAAAATGCCTGTTGCCCGTTTCCTCACTATTGCTATAATGCCCGACGAAAGATCTTCAATATAAGTAGGCGTTCGCTGCTGGTCATTCACTACTTTGAACAGTTCTGCTTTTTCAAGTTTCTTCTTAGTAAGCGTAAGAATATTGTCGCGCCCGCCCATGGGGTTTCCATATACGAGTACGGTTCTTACAATTGTCCAGTTGCCCGTATACCTGCGAACTGCGTTTTCGCCGAGTAATTTTGTGTGGCCGTAAAAATTTACCGGGGCAGGCTCGTCTTCTTCTTTGTGCATGGCTTTACTGCCATCAAAAACAAAATCGGTGGAGAGGTAGATGAAATGGCTTTTAACAGCTCCTGCATATTTCAACAAAAGTTCTGTACCATATAAATTTGTGCGCAACGCGGCATCTTTGTTTAATTCACATTCATCTGGTTTGCTCATGGCGCCGCAATGAATTACAACAGAAGGATTCACCTGGTCAAAAACATCTTTCACCTGCTGCTCATTTGTAAAATCCATTATAAAAAAAGAAAACTTTTCACCGGCAAACGGGCGGGCGTTATTATCTCTTGCTGTTGCAATAACTATATAATTATCCTGTAACAGGTCGCCAACCAGGCGTCTTCCCACAAAACCATTGCTGCCTGTTAGTAAAATCTTAGTCATGGCCTGCTTTTTCTAAGATCAGTTTTTTTACCGCATCCATTTTACTGTCCTTTGCTTTAAGCAAAGCATCATAACTGGGGCCTACATAAATATCAGGCATTACACCGATCCCTTTTTGCGGCACCAGCTCGTGCCTGTATTGCACCAGGCGGAATAATGGAAGGCGTACTTTTATTTTTGTGTTGGGTAAAATAATATCCGGAATGGCAATGCCGCTGTTGCCGTACCAGCCACCGCCGGTTTCTTCTCCCAAAAGGGTTATCCCGGGCTGGCCTTTTATTGCATTACAAAAAAGAGCCGATGCAGAAAAAGTGGGGCCATTGGTAAGCACATAAACACGCCCATCGTAATGGTGCTGCTTTTTGGGTTCAAATATTTTTCTTTCGAGGTGAGTGAGATGGTATAAGCCATCCTTTTTTTTGCGGGTCAGCAGCATCAGTTCCAGGTTATAAAAAACCCCCATTTTCATATTACGTGCATAGGGCCTTAATGATTTTGAAACGGCAAATAAAGAATCTGCCACTTTAAATGGTTTTCTGCTTATAAATTTTGTGAGCATGGTCGACAAACCCACACGCCCGCCACCGTTGCTCCGCAGGTCTATAACAAGATCTGGTATTTTTTTTTCATTCATCTTACGGAAACTCTTTCTGAAAAAACTCCGCAGGTTTCCCTTGGTGAAGCTGTTGAGAACCATGGTGGCAAACTTACCCGAGCTGTCGATCTTAAAGCTCCGGTATGGGTTTTCTCTTTTCCCGGCCGGCCTTTTCTGCCTGGGCTTTTTTTCTTTTTTTCTTTCAACAAATTTTTTTGCACTGTCGTCCAGTGGTGGAAATGCCGGAACAGTCACTTTTTGTTCCTTACCTGATGAATCGAGATAGCTAACCGCATAATTTCTTGAAAGGCCAAAAACATTCCGGTGGTAGTACGGAAAATTTCCACTGAGCCTGATATAGTTCACATTATTGGCATAACCATCTTCGGGCAGGTAGTTGAAAATCCTTTTTACAATATCGGTATTCTTTATTCCATTAATAGAAGTGATGATGGTACCCCTCTTAAAAATACTGTCGTTCCTTCTCAGGTTGCCATTTACAGCCATGGTATCGGCCCAAACCTTTACGTATAATGGAAAAGAAGGAAGTTGCTTGTTTTTTACCCATTTACTGTAAGCGTTGCTCAGGCTTACACTGGTATGCCCGCAATGGATCTTATCTGTAAGCGGTGCCAGTATTTGCCAGGCAAACATAGGTTCATTCATACTGTCGCCGATGGCCCGGTAATAACGGTCAAAGTACATATCCATACTGTCTTTGGATGTATACCAGTAAAGTGAAGGATGTTTTTCTTCCAATATGTTCCGCAGGAGTTTATAATCCTGCCGAAGTGCTTCTGCCGGGTACTTTTTTGCAGGAGAGTAATTACTTGTGGCACAAGAATAAAAAAAGATAAGCAGGGTAAGTGGCAGCGCCTTCAATAGTTTCATATCAGCCTTGAAATTAAAATAAAAATTCATTCGCCTCTTTAACTAACTGAAAAGGTTTTATTAAAACGCAAAATGGTCATTTTAATTATTCTGAACCGTACATTTGTTTTATGCTCTGCATAAGCCATTTATACATTTATCCCATTAAGTCGCTTGGCGGTATTTCAATTAAACGATCTAAAGTGGAGACACGTGGCCTGCAATATGACCGGCGATGGATGATTGTGGATGAAAATGGCATGTTTTTGACCCAACGGGAGTTTCCGGCAATGGCAGGGATGAACACAGTTATTGAGAACAAAACCCTGTTTGTGAAGGCGGGGCCAGCTATACTGGAAATGCCGCTGCAGCCCGCAAATGGAAAAACCGTTGCTGTTAAGGTTTGGGACGACGCCTGCAGCGCCCTGGAAGCCCCCGAAAATATTAACCAATGGTTTAGTGAACAGCTGGGTATAAACTGCCGGGCCGTTTATATGCCCGATCATGTTAATAGAAAACTGAACCCGGTTTACGCTGTTTCAGAAAAAGATATAACCGGTTTTGCAGATGGTTATCCCATTTTATTAATTGGACAGTCATCGCTCAATGATCTCAACAGCCGGCTTGCAGAACCCATGCCAATGGACCGTTTCCGGCCAAATATTGTTTTTTCGGGCGCAAAAGCTTTTGCTGAAGATGAAATGAACCATTTTACCATAAACGAAATGGATTTCTATGGAGTAAAGCCTTGCAGCCGTTGCATTATTACCTGTACAAACCAGCAAACGGCCGAAGTTGGCAAAGAGCCATTAAAAACACTGGCAACCTACCGAAACTTCAGTAATAAAATCATGTTCGGTCAAAATGTAATTCCCGCGTCAACAGGCATTGTTTCGGTGGGCGATGAAATTATGCCTGCCCTTAAATAAGTTATTCCTGTACGGCAATTATTTTTCCAGGTGGTTCCAGCCTTGTGCCACCAGGGCGTGCCTGCTTCCTGCACGGGTTATGATATGTTTTCCTTCGCCTGCCTCTGTTATATATCCCAGTACGCTGATAGCGGGGTTTAACTTTATTTTTTCGTAATCAGTTTGAGCAACCGTGAACAGCAGCTCATAATCTTCTCCGCCACTGAGTGCGCAGGCGGTGGGATCGAGCTGAAGCTTATAAGCAAATCCCCTTGCTTCTTCATTCACCGGAATTTTATCTTCATACAATACACAGCCGGTATTGCTTTGTTTACAGATATGCAGGATTTCGCTGCTCAGCCCATCGCTGATGTCCATCATGGCGGTGGGTAAAATTTCCTGCTGCTCAAAGAATTCAATAATATCTTTCCGGGCTTCGGGTTTAAGCAGGCGGCCAACAATATAAGCCTGGTTTTCCAGGTCGGGCTGTGCGCCGGTTTCTTCAAATATCTTTTTTTCCCTTTCAAGGAGCGTGAGGCCCAGGAAGGCAGCGCCCAGTTCGCCGCTTACACAAATAAGATCGTTTGCTTTGGCGCCACTTCTTTTTACAAAATTACCGGGTACCACTTCGCCTATGGCGGTAATGCTGATGATGAATCCTTTTTGAGAAGAAGTGGTATCGCCTCCCACCAGGTCGACCCCATATTTTTCGCAGGCAGCGTAAACCCCATCGTAAAACTCATCCAGTGCCTCCAGGCTGAACCGGTTGCTGAAGCCGATGCTGATCACCATTTGAGTGGGTGTGGCATTCATGGCATAAATATCGCTCAGGTTCACCACCACGCTTTTATACCCCAGGTGTTTCAATGGCGTATAAGAAAGGTCGAAATGAATCCCTTCGAGCAACAGGTCTGTACTAATGACCGTTTGTTTTCCAAAATGGTCTATTACCGCAGCATCATCACCTACGCTTAAGATGGTGGATGCATTTTTTGTTTCATTATTTCGGGTAAGATGATCAATTAACCCAAACTCACCAAGTGAAGCTATTTCTGTACGTGACATTTATTTTGTCGCTTAAGTTAGTATTGAAATGAATGATATCATTGCGGCCATTTTTAAAACGGCCCGCCCTGTACTACTTTCAGTAATTCATCATGAATTTTTCCATTGGTGGCCAGCACATGCGGTTGATAGGGCGAAAAATAGTTGCCTTCAAAATCGGTCACTTTTCCCCCGGCTTCTTCCACCAGCAAAAAACCTGCTGCACTGTCCCAGGCCTGCAGCTTATGTTCATAAAACCCGTCGAAACGGCCTGCCGCCACCCAGCAAAGATCTATGGCAGCGCTGCCAAGCCTGCGAACCGGGACTCCTTTGCGGATCAGTTTTTCAAAAACCTGTAGCGGGCCGTTTGGCATATCGAGATAGGTATAAGGAAAACCGGTAACCAGGCAACTCTGAATAACTTCTGTTTTGCTGCTTACAGAAATTTTTCTGTCATTCAAAAATGCACCGTTCCCTTTTTCGGCAAAGTAAAATTCATTTAAAAAAGGACTGTATACGGCAGCCAGGATCATTTTTCCATCTTTCTCCACACCAATGCTTACACAGCAGATGGGAATGCCGTTTGCAAAATTTACCGTTCCGTCTATAGGGTCTATTATCCATTTGTACTCGCTGCTGCTTTTTACCTCCCCGGTCTCCTCGCTTAAAATAAAATGGTCGGGGAAATCCCTTTTGATAACATCCATGATGGCCTTTTCCGAAGCATGGTCGGCCTCTGTAACCAGGTTGTTGATCCCTTCTTTATTGGAGATGGTAAAGCTCTGGTTAAAAAACTGTTGCATTTGCTTTGCACCTGCCTGCGCCGCTTCTATAAGTGTAGATTTTATCATGCGGCAAATATAACAACTCTGGCGCTCAGTATCATTATTCTGCAGGCAATTGATGAGGCCTGCACGCATGAATATCCCGATGCAGAAAAAACAGGTTTTGAAAAGCCTTGTAAATTGCGTTTCTTCGTAAGAAAAAACCCACTGAAACTCTCGGTTGTCATAGTAAACTACAATGTAAAATATTTTTTGGAGCAATGCCTCTGTTCTGTTCTGAAGGCATGTAAAAATATTGATGCAGAAATATGGGTGGTGGATAATAATTCTACCGATGGCAGCAGGACCTACCTGGAGCCAAAATTTCCTTCTGTACATTTTAAATGGCTAAATGAAAACCTGGGTTTTGGAAAGGCAAATAACCTTGTGATAAAGGAGTTAAGCGGCGATCATGTTTTATTCCTGAACCCCGATACCATTTTGCCCGAAGATTGTTTCCAAAAATGCCTTCATTTTTTTGAAACAACCAGTGGTTGCGGTGCACTGGGCGTTCGTATGCTGGATGGAAGCGGGCGTTTTTTAAAAGAAAGCAAACGCAGCCTGCCGGGCCTGCGGGCTTCTTTTTATAAAATGGCGGGGTTAAGTGCCCTGTTGCCAAAATCAAAATCATTTGCGGCTTATTACGCAGGTCACCTGCCCGAACATGAAACCAATAAAACAGCGGTGATAGCCGGGGCATTTATGATGATGAAGAAAGAGGTATTAATTAAAACCGGCGGGTTTGATGAAGACTATTTTATGTATGCCGAAGATGTAGACCTGAGTTACCGTATTCAAAAAGAAGGATACAGTAATTATTATTTCCCTGGTACCAGTATCATACATTTCAAAGGAGAAAGCACACAAAAACATTCGGCTGCCTACACCCGGCATTTTTACGGCGCCATGCACCTGTTCATCAATAAACACTATTCGGCCGAAAACTGGCGCAGGCGGTTCATGCATGTTTCTGTAAGTGCCGGAAAAACAGCAGCACGGCTTAAAACAGGCCTAAAAAAAATATTCTCCTCTAAAAAAACCGAACACAATACAGGCAGCACGGCCATTGCAGGCAGCCAGCCTGAGTTTAACGGGCTGCTGAACATTTTGAAGCATGCTGCAAGCCCCGTACTGATCGTTGGCCGCATCGGTTTTGCTAAAAATGATACAGAAATGAAGATCGGGGAACTCCAGCATATAAATGAAACTGTACGGGAAAAAAACATAAAGCAGGTTGTTTTTTGTGAAGGCAGCCTGAGCTTTGCTGATATCATCAAAGAAATTCAGCAAATAAAAATGAAACCGCTTTTTATGTTTCATGCGTCGGGCAGCAGCAGTATTGTAGGGAGCAATGAAAAAAATGAGCGGGGTGTTTTTATTGCAAAACCATGATCCTGTTACCTGCTTAAGCTTACCGCACATACACGATACTAAAATCACCTTAGCCTTTCCACAAAATCCTTTACAACGGCATCCAGCAAACCGTCATCAGTTTTTAACGGTTCTGCAAAAGAAAATTGTTCCATTTTTCTCAACTCCTCTTCCAAAATAAAATTGTCCTGGCCGGCAGCCATAAACAGATTTTGTTCCTGCAGGTATTTTGCCAGGTATTCCTGCTCCGACTGGCCGGGGGTGGGCACCAATATTGCTTTTTGCGCAACCGCTGCCAGGTCCATAACCGTGGAATAGCCTGCCCTGGCGATCACCAGTTTTGCTTTTTGCAGCATTTCGTTGAACTTTTTTGCCGGTAAGTGATTATAAATTTTAAAATCATCTGTATCGGCATAACTGGTTTTTGTTTCACCGGGCAATCCACGGAGAAAAACAACTTTTTTTCCTGATCTTTTAAGTTGTGGTACAAGTATTTTTTCAAAAATGCTGCGTTGCGGTTCGGGGCCAGAAAGAGATGCAAAAACATCAATGGTTTTTTTTGTTTCAATTTTTTGGAGCCTTGATAAGGGTCCTACATACTTTACCGCTGTTTCGGGCAACTGGGCCGGGTGCGACAATTTTCCGGCAAGGCCGTTAATCTCCAGGTCGGGTACCCAGCATTCGCTGAAACGGTTAATGAATTTATAATGCACTTTCTGCGCAAGCAGGCTCAGCGCCATATTGGGGCTATGTATGTGCAACTGGTGGGTAAGGTAAACACAGGGAATATTTCTTGTCCATAAACCAAATCGATTGTCGGAAATAACAGCATCCAGTTGCCGGCTTTTTATAGTTCTTATCAGCCATTTGTGTTCGTACTCCACCATGCCAAGCAGGCGGGGCGACTGCATGACCAGTTTTGGAAAAAAGCCGGCTTTGCTTTTACTGTAACTTACCTGGTAGCCTTTGAGCGGAAGCAAGGGGAGTTTCGGGAATTCATTTTTCAGCAAAATTTCCACAGGGCCCTCTCCTGCAAGTAACACCTGTGCACCATTCCTGGTAAGGGCATGAATTATTGGAATACAACGGGTAGCATGACCCAGGCCCCAGTCGAGCGGGGCCACTAAAACCACCGGTTTTTTTACGATTTTGTTAATATTTTCTTCGTTTTGCTTCACAAAGCAATAATTATCCGTGAAATTAGTTTAATTTGTAACGAATTATTTATGAAAAATTCAGTAAAAATTATATCGCTGTTACTAATTGCCATTACACTGGTTGCCGCCGGCTGTTCTTCTTCTAAAAAAGGACAGTGCGGGTGCCCTAATAAACAGGGAATGGTGGGTTATTAAGCAGTATATTTTGTTTAAACCATGAACAAGAGTAATCGTGATTTATTGGTTTTGTTTAAACAGGAACTCATGACTCCAAAAGCTATGGAGCATGAAGTATCGCAGTTGCATGAGCTTTTGTATTCGGTAGAACAAATGGACCATTTTGTAAAAGCGCACGAAATTATAGACCTCAACAAATATAAGATCATCCGCAAAGATTCTATTATCCGCAGTTATGTACGCCGCCCAGATGAAAAGCCTTTTGTTTTCCTCAACAACCGAAATTAATCCCATTTTAATTTTCTGAAGATTGCATAAGATGTCATCTTTGGCATTAGTATAATTTGTTTTTGCCGGGAATTTAATATCTTACATTTTTAATTCCTGTTTATGAGTATACATATTTCTGCCGGCAAAGGAGAGATTGCCAAAACTGTTTTAATGCCCGGCGACCCGTTAAGGGCCAAATATATTGCCGACCGGTTTCTGCAAAATGTAAAACTGGTAAACCAAACCCGCAATGCTTTTTATTTTACCGGCACCTATAACAACAAACCGGTAACGGTGGGGGCCAGCGGAATGGGCTGCCCTTCTATTGGTATTTACTCTTATGAACTCTACACAGAATATGAAGTGGATACGATCATCCGCATCGGTACCTGCGGTGCTTATACAACTGAACTTGACCTGTTTGATCTCATTAATGTGGATGCGGCTGCAAGCGAATCTACTTTTGCAAAATTTGCATGGGGTATTGAAGGTTCCGTAATAAAACACCAGGGCAATGCATTTGACAGGATAAATGAAACTGCAAAAAACCTCAACCAGTCATTAAAAGCCTGCAATGTGCACAGCAGCGATATTTTTTACAGAAAAGATTCAGATACGCCAGCCGTAGCCGTGGAAAATAATTGCCTGGCCGTGGAAATGGAAGCCTTCTCTCTTTTTGCCAATGCAAAACATTTAGGCAAAACAGCCGGTACACTGCTTACTGTAAGCGACGTGATCCCCACGCATCAATTTATTTCTGCCGAAGAAAGGGAAAAAGCCCTGCTTCCTATGATGAAGCTGGCACTGGAAGCTGTGTGATCAGGTGGAAGAGATATAATTCTTCAGGTGCTCTATTGTTTGTTTTTGATTTTCTATTACGGCTGTTACAATATCGCTGATAGAAAGGATGCCGCTCACCTGGTCGTTGGTCATTACAGGAAGGTGCCTGATATGCTTATCGCTCATTAACTGCATGCATTGTTCCAATGTATGATCGGCCGTAACAGTAATCACATTCGTTGTCATGATCTCACTTACTTTCATTTCTTTTGAAGATCGGTTTTGGAGTACTACTTTCCGGGCATAATCCCTTTCGGAAAAGATTCCTTTTAAAAGGCCATTATCGATAACAGGCAGGGCACCGATATTTTTTTCGCCCATAATACGCAGGGCCTCATATACGGTGAGATCAGAACTGGCAGCAAATACTGCATTTCCCTTTTTTCCCAGTATATCACTTACTTTCATTTTTAAAAGGATTTTGGTTGGTATATCAAATATAATCTTTTTTTTGTTATGACCGCTGCGCAGGCAATCGTACTGATTGTCACATATATTATACATCTTTATCAAAATTTTAAATATGCGCCCGGGGACCAGAAAAATATTTACATCGTTTTTAGTTGCAGCCGGTCTTTATTTATTGTTGCTTATTCCCGATAATGGTACCCGGAAAATTGAAAAGGCAGGCACCCAGCCATTTGCCTGGCAGGCCGATTCTTTATGGAATACCCTCGAAACCACGTTTATCAATAATAAAAATGCTGCGCCCGAAAATATTGAACGGCTGGTTGATTCTCTTTTTACAATTACCGAAAACAATTGCATAAGCCTTGAAACAGCTCCTGTAGGGTTTTCCGACAGCCTGCCGGGTAAAACTTTGCAGCATTTCTTTTTACTTGCATCAGCTGTTGCATCGCAGCCCAAACACATGCTGCGGCTAAATGATCTATATGCCAGGATAAGGGCTGCGGTTAAACAACAGTCGCAAGACTGGGATATTAATAATACAAACGCCCGCAACCAATTATACAAAACACTTTACGGGATGCGTGCCGCAGTGGAAGAGGCGGCCCTGCAGGACAGCAGCGGGGCTTACGATATTATTGCAGGTAAAGGCGAACATGCAGCCACTCCGTTTACTAATATTCTTGGATTGAAGGTGCACAGCGGCGACCTGCTTGTTTCCCGTGGAGGCGCAGAAGTATCGGCATTTATTTCAAGGGGAAACGATTATCCGGGAAATTTTTCACACGTGGCGCTTATTTATATTGAAGAAAAAACCAATAAGCCATATTTGATAGAAGCACATATTGAAAAGGGTGTGGCAATTGCATCGGTGGAAGAATATATAAAAGACAAAAAACTGCGCTTTATGGTTTTGCGCCCAAGGTTTGATCTGCCCGAATTGCAAGCCGACAGCCTGCTGCCGCAAAAAGCAGCCAAACTTGCATTTGAAGAAGCAGGTAAGCACCATATTCCTTACGATTTTAAGATGAATTATTTCGATTCTTCTGCCATGTTTTGCTCAGAAGTTGGGTCGTATGCCTACCAAAAAAATGGATTGCAACTCTGGAAACCCGTTTCTACCATTTCTTCTACCGGCGTAAGCCGCTGGCTGAATGATTTTGGCGTGGAATATTTTGTAACACAAATGCCTGCCGACCTGGAATATGATCCACAACTGATGGTGGCTGGTGAATGGAAAGACCCTGAAACATTATTTAAGGATCATGCAGACAATGCCGTAATGGACGCCCTGATTGCCACTGCCGACCAGGGAAAAGAAATTGGTTATAACCGCTGGATGCTGCCGGTGGTAAGGATCCTTAAAGGCTATTGCATGATATTGAACCTCTTTGGCAGGCATGGCAAAATACCCGAAGGCATGAGCGCCACGCAGGCCTTAAAAAACCAGCGTTTTGTGGAGATGTTTCAGCAGGTGAAATCTGCCACATTAAACGATGCTGAAAAATTTATGAACGAAAAAAAATACCGGCCTCCTTACTGGCAGCTGGTGAGGATGGCAGAGAAGAATGCGAAAAAATTGTAAGAAAATAATCGCCAAGGTATCAGAATATTACTTTGCCACGAATGCATGAATATGTTTAGTTGTAATCATTCGTGCATTGGTGGCGCTCTTTTTTATTGGTTATGCTTAGTACGAATTAAAAAAAATCTATTTCTTACTTTGTATACTGGCCAGCAGTTTTTCAAACTCGGCCAATATTATTTTTCTTTCCCCTAATCGACTGCTCCATCATGTCGTCGCTGAGGGTTTCTGCACTTGGTTTTTTTACAACGGTATCTTTTACCGGGACGCTTTCTGTTTTAGCTACAGGCTGTTTGTTCTTAGCTTGTGTGGAGCCTGCAAAAAAAAGATTAAGATATACAGTTTAGCCATCAGTTGGTTTTATGCCGTAAAAATAGCCAGATCATTTTTTAACTCACCGCATAACATCAACCAAAACCTGGTTTTTTTTGTACATAAATCCTTTATATTTGGCTGTACAAAACCCGGAAAAATGGGTACATGAGCCGGATCTCAATCCATGTGCTGTTTTTTTACTGGTTGATTTAATTGTTCAGTTTATTTCCGTCATTACCAATAGTTCATGATAAAAAATATAGTTGCTTCGGGAATTTTGCTGTTGTTGTATGCTTCTGTCATGGCCCAGCCCGGCAATAATATTGAAGGCCTGAAAAAATCGCTTGCAGGAAATATTCCCGACAGCCTTAGAATCAAAACGCACTATTCGCTTGCCAAACTTTATACAGATGCTCAGGATTCTGCTAATGCAGTAAATAATTATTTTGAAGGAATAGAAATAGCCAGGACAAAAAAATTACACAAACTGGTTGCTTATGGTTATAACGAAGTTGGTTTTTTGTATGAATTGATGAATGAAAACCTGCAGGCTCTTACCTTTTACAAGCTGGCGATCAACTATTCAAAACAATACAGGCTGCTCCCTGAATTGGGGAAAGCATACAGGAATACCGCTTTTGCATATGGAAATATGGGTAAGCTCAGCACGGCTGTGGTTTATGATGACTCCACCATAGCAGTATATGCAAGTGCGGGCATTCTAGTTGAAAAAGCAAATGCACTCAACAACCAGGGTCTGCGCTACCATCATTTAAATAAAAATGAAATGGCAATGACCAATTATCAAAAAGCCCTGGACCTCTATGAAAAACTGGGGCAGGAAAAGAAAAAAGCCAACACGGTGCTTAATATAGGGCAAATACATCTGCAGCAAAAAAACTATAGCATAGCGCTTGATTTTTTCCTGAGGGCAAAAGACATTGCAACAAGAACAGACAACCCACAATCCCTGGCGTTAGCAGAAAACAATATCGGCGTTACCTATTTCGACCAAAAAAAGTATGGGCAGGCTATACCCTATTTCGAAAAAACGCAACAACTTTCACAAAGCACAAAAAACAGCAACCTGTACCTTCAGGCCACCACTAACCTGGGCACCTGTTACGAAAGCTTAAATGAATACAGCAAGGCAGAAATGTTTTATAAAGCTGCAGAAAGTCAGCTGCTGAAGGGTGATAATTACGAGGCCTTACTTGTAAATTGCATCAACCAGGCTTCACTGGCCGGCAAGCAAAAAAAATACCAGCAATGTCTGGAATATTGCGACAAAGGTTTCTATTACCTGAATAATTACCAGGGGCTCGAAAAGTACAAGCATCATATTTTTGAAACTGCAGCCTATGCAAATAAACTGCTTGGAAACTATGATAAAGCCTTTATGCTGCAGGACTCCCAGATAATTTATAAAGATGCCAGCATCAGCGAAAAAACCAATAAAGAAATCCTGGAGCTTCAAACCAAATACGAAACAGCGAAAAAAGAATTCAGAATAAATCTGCTTGCAAAAGCAGATTCTATAAACAGTTTGCGTATAGAAAACCAGGCCAATCAGATAAACAGGCAGCAGTTTACACTGGCCAGCCAGCAATTGGCTATTTCTGAATCGAACCTGCAAATAGTTAAAGACAGTTTACTGCTCGCAGAAAACAACCTTCTTCTGGTCAATAAAAATGAAATTATAAAAGATAAGGAAACAAAAGACAAAGAACAGCAGCAGCATATTGCGGGCCTGGCACAGGAAAAAAAGATTCGTGACCTGGAGCTTAGCCAGAAAAACAATATGCTTTTAGGGTTGGGTATACTGGTGCCGCTGTTGATATTCGGAAGCGTACTTTTTTATAAGAACAAACAGCAGCGCCTCAAGCATGAGTTGCAAACACAGCTTTTTGACCAGCAGAAAATGGCAACCATAAATATTTTAACTGCTGAGGAAAAAGAACGAAAGCGCATAGCCGGCGATTTGCATGATGGGGTTGGCCAACTGATGACGGCAGCCTGGCTCAACATGCAGGCCATAAATGCCAAAACACAAAATGCAGATACCGAAACGGCCGAGCTCATAAAGAAAACCATGCACCTGGTGGATGAGAGCTGCAAGGAAGTAAGGGCTGTAAGCCACAATATGATGCCCAATGCCCTGCTGAAAAAAGGTTTGATAAATGCCGTAAAAGAATTTCTCAGCCAGATAAACGCAAAAACCACTCAAATAAATCTACAAACAGAAAATTTACATACCGCCCTGCCCGGTCATGTTGAAACGGTTCTCTACAGGGTAATACAGGAAAGTGTAAACAATGTAATAAAACATGCAGCCGCCACCAGGCTGGATATAAGTATAAACCAGGATACTGAAGGAATAGACGTAATGATAGAAGATAATGGCAAAGGCTTTAATTTCGACCAGTCTTCACAAAAAGATGGTATAGGTTTACAAAGCATTAAAAGCAGGATAGAATACCTCAACGGTACGGTAGAGTGGAATACCGCTGAAAACAAAGGAACTTTGGTAGCCATACATATACCCCAGATAAAACAATGAGCAATTTGCCAAAAATAAAATTAGCCATGGTAGACGACCATCAAATTGTTATAGATGGTATTTCCGCCCTTTTAAGAGAATATGAAGACCTTGAGATCGTTGCCACTGCCAACTCTGCAACCGGTATGTTAAAATTACTAAATGAAAACGAGGTTGACATTTTGCTCACAGATGTGGTAATGGAAGGCATGGGCGGTCAGCAATTGGCAAAAGAGGTCAGAAAACTTTTTCCATCAGTAAAAATAATAGCACTCAGTATGAGCAGAGTGGGAGAAATTGTAGAGGAAATGATAAACGATGCCGATATTTCGGGTTATTTATTAAAACAGACCGGCAAGCAGGAATTGGTGGATGCCATAAAAAAAGTGCACAGGGGCGGCATTTACTTTCACTCACAAATACTGGATGAACTGGAAAAGCAGGCCATTGTAAGAACGGAAACCGACTCGGCCCACCTTACCATCCGCGAAAAAGAAGTGATTATCCTGCTGGAAAAAAACCTTTCCAGCAAAGAAATAGCATCCGCTTTAAGTATTTCGGTAAGAACAGTAGAAACACACCGCAAAAATATCCTCAAAAAAACCGATACAAACAACCTGCTTAGTCTTATCAAATGGGCTAAAACCCATAAAATTATTGCAGACTAAACCCCCTGCATCCCTGTTACCCTGCCCATTCCTGTAAATATACCCAATCAACGGTATAGCAACTCCATACTTATTTTACATTTTGCAGCCGGCTTTCTGCCGATGCCAGTGGTAAACTGGTATGCCAATAGCGGTTAAGCCCCGGAAACAACCTCATCATTACGGAAAGCATGCGCAAGGGAGTGTATTTCTATACTGCAAAAACCACATGATGAAACAACGTACGGAAGGCTGGTGAAATATTGATTAAAAAACTATTCGTAATGATATTTTGATACACACTTCGTGTATCAGTTATAAAAAAATAAAACAATGCGCAAAGCTTTAAATGAAATGAAAAAATATTTGCTCACTACAGCGGCATTTTTCTGTTTTGAAGCAGAAGCACAGTACTTCACTTTGTTAAAAGATATTGCACCAGGACCTGCTGGAAGCAGCACGACAGAATTTTGTTATTGGAATAACAAACTTTATTTCAGAGCAGGTGATGCGATGGGCAGTGAACTGTGGAGTACAGATGGAACTACGGCAAATACGCTGATAGTAAAGGATATCAATCCCGGTGCAGGAAGCTCCGGGGTGGGAAGCCTGTCTGTACTAAATAACAGGCTGAGTTTTTTTGCAAATGATGGCGTTAATGGTTATGAACTGTATGGCAGCGACGGTACCGCAGCCGGAACCGCTTTGGTAAAAGATATTAATCCAGGAAGCGGCGGGGTTACACAAAGCCCGGGCCATTTTGCAAACTTAGGCAGTATTAAAATTTTTGATTTATATGAACCTGTCAATGGTTGGGAGGTGTGGAAAACCGATGGAACAAGTGGAGGCACCCAACTCACAAAAGACCTGCAACCTGGAAGCGGAAGTTGTAACCCGCTTTATTTTGTTAGTTCAGGAGGCCTCACCTATTTCGTAGGAGCTGTAAGCGGCTTTGGTAACGAACTTTATCGTACAGATGGTTCAGAATCGGGCACAATGATAACCAAAGATATGCTGCCCGGCACAGGCTCATCTGTGAACGGGTGGGTGCATCCTTTTGATGGAAACGTTCTTTATGCGGGTACGGTAGCCGGGTTTGGATCAGAATTGTGCCTTTCTGATGGTACAGAAGCGGGTACAGTAATGCTGAAAGACCTGAACCCTGATGCCGGGGGCAGCGGCCCGTCGAAGTTTGCAACACTAAACAATGAAGCATTCTTCATTGCTACCGATGGTACCGGGTATAAGCTCTGGAAAACCGACGGAACCGCAGCAGGTACTATTTCAATTTTTAATATTGGGTTAACCCCATTCAATTCTGCTGTTGTGGCTTCAGGCAACACGTTATTTTATATAGCAAAAAATGCAACGAATGGTACAGAGCTTTGGAAAACGGATGGAACTGCCGCCGGTTGCACCCTGGTAAAAGATATTACACCGGGTACGGCTGATTCTTACATGCACTCCCTTACTCCCATTGGCGGTGGCAAAATTATATTTACTGCATATACAGCCGCAAATGGTGAGGAACCGTGGATAAGCGACGGAACTTCTGCTGGTACGTTTATGTTGCAAGATGTTGAACCCGGTATAAATGATAGTTACCCGGGACGCTATACTATTGCTGGTGATAAATTATATGCAGTAATTACAACCATTGCCAACGGCGACGAATTATGGGTTGCCAATAACCTGGTAACACTGCCTCTTCACTTTATCTCCTTCAGTGCTCAAAAATGCAATAACAATGTTTGTTTACAATGGGAAACGGCCCATGAGCAAAACGTATCGCACTTTGAAATAGAAAGAAGCGAAGATGGAATTAATTTTACCAGAATTAATAATGAACCGGCCAAGAACAAATCTGTAAATAATTACAGCACAATTGACAACCGGCTTCCCGCAGGAAAATCAAGCTTGTATTACCGGTTAAAACAGGTGGATACAAACGGTAAATCCGGCTTCAGCACTGTTGAAACAATTAAACTTTCAAACAGCGGTCAAATAAGCATTTATCCCAACCCGGTAAAAGATGTAATCAACATCGTTAACTGGAAAGAAGTTCAGCTGGTTCAATTAACAGATGTTGCAGGCAAAACCGTAAAACATTGGCAAAACCTCAGCTCACCTTCGTTGAGTGCAAACAACATTGCGCCCGGTGTATATTTCATCAGAATGAAATTAATTGGAGGTAACACGCTAACCAATAAAATAATAAAACTTTAACCCAAACACCAATAGTCAAAAACTTAACACTAAACCAGTAAAATCATGAAGTACAAATTATTCCTGTTCCTGCTTTGCAGTATACTATTTTCCGGAATGGCCAATGCACAGTTGGGCGGACTGTTAAAAAAGAAAAAAGACAAAACAGAACAACCTGCCGACAGCACATCAAGAGCTGCAGGTGAAGAGGAAGAAAAATCAGAAAAGAAAAAAGGGGGAGGATTTTTTCAAAAGGTGGTAGGCAAAATTGCTAAAACTGCAGGAGGTTTGGTAGCCACCGGCACAGGTGCAATAGGCACTGTGGATAATCTTGAAGATGCAGATGTAGTGGTGGCCGTAGGAACCAATATTTATTCAAAAGATCTGGGCCTGATGCTTCCGGATTTTATCGGAAAAGAATGGGTCAATAATGGCGATTTTACCATGCTGCAACTGGCGAGTAAAGATGCATTTAAGATGTACAAATACAGCGGAACAATAAAAGTCAATGATAAAGAGCTAAAACATTTTGCTATGGGAATTCATAGTGCAACAGAAAACCCCAATAGCGGCGTTAAAAAAATTGTATTTGAAAAAGCCGGATCGGTAGAAGGAAGCTTTGAAGTACCGGTACCCGCAAAAAATGTAAAGCTCATTTCTGTTAATGGTCAAACCAAAAACATAAAAGTAGATTTTACAAAAGATGTGGTAATTGAAATGGCCAACTATACTACCAGTCCTGAATCGCTGATAAGAGTGGATGTGGTTACCACGCAAATTGGCATCAGAACCTTAAGCTTAGTTGCCTATGTAAAGCCTGCGGCCAAAGTAATCATACCTGCAGCGGCTTTCAGGAACATTGAAAACGATAATAAATATAATTTTAAAAATTGTTACCTGGCCATTGCCGACCAGGTTATGGTGAAGGCTGGTAATATTAAAGGAAAAATTCCCGATGCTCAAATGGTATCTACCGGCAGTAATGACGGCTTATGGATAGAAGTTACCAACAGTAGCGATAACAACAAGGGTATCAAATTTGAAAATGGAAATGCAACGGTAGAAAAAAAGAATGCATCACGTGCCATGCCTTTGTCTTTTGCAAAAAACATTGCCGCCAGCTCTTTTTATGTGTATGGAGAAACCTACACTTCTGGAACAACAGAAAACAGGCTTCAAAATACCAGGACCACTAAAACCATTGACTTCCCGGATGTGCCGAACGAGGTTTTAGATGCAGGGCTAAAAGCCTTATATAACAACCTCACTATAGCTTTAACAGAAGTACTCGGCAGCAAAATGATGCCTGTAGGCACCGTACCTACCGCTCCCAGCTATGTCAACACCATGAAATTTATGTCAGACGATTTAAATAACAGCAGCGAATTTTTAAGGGCTTATGAAGGATTAAGTCCAATAAAGGGATTAAGCTCTGTGAGTAACCGCTACTATGGAGAAAATGCGTTGATCAAAGATACCAGGGCAGATGCGCTTTTAAAAACTGCACTGATCTTCAGGTTAAGCTGGGATGAAAAGCCGATGATAACACCCTACCTGCATATAGAACTTGTGGGCGAAAGTAATGGCGACTTCCGTTCTTACACCGGCAGTACCAAATATTTCAGCATGGATATTAAAGGTGCCGGTTATGAACTAAAGAAGAAGATGCTGATTGATTATGATAAAATGTTCCAGGTAAAAAGTCTCGCCGATCAATTTAAGAGTGCATTGGCCGAACTAAAGGCAAAAGAGCAGGCTAACAACGACTACGAACTAATTTGGAACTTGCAGCGGTAAAAGTAAAAGACATATACCCTGTAAATTAAAAAAGCTGAACCAATCAAAAATTAGTTCAGCTTTTTAATTATTTAATGCAAATGCTTTACACCGCTTCCTGTGCCATTTGCTTGCTGGCACGCTTGCGGTCTTCTTCGTTGAGTATCACTTTGCGCAGGCGCACGCTTTTGGGCGTACACTCAATGCACTCGTCGAACTCAATGTATTCCATACATTCTTCCAGGGTCATCAGAATTTTGGGTGCAATGCGGGATGCATCATCAGATCCGCTGGCCCGGTGGTTGGTGAGTTTTTTGGGCTCAGTGGCATTTACCACCAGGTCGCCCGGTTTAATGTGTTCGGCAATGATCTGCCCGGCATATACATCTTCTCCCGGATCTACAAAAAATCGCCCGCGGTCCTGCAGTTTATCAATAGAATAGCCGGTTGTTTTTTCGGTGGTTTTGCTCAGCAGCACACCATTGTTGCGCCCGGGAATGGGGCCTTTCCATGGTTTGTACTCATGAAACCGGTGTGCCATTACGGCTTCGCCCGCAGTATTGGTAAGCATATTGCTCC
The DNA here is from genome assembly GCA_049291115.1 of Ferruginibacter sp. GTDB lineage: Bacteria > Bacteroidota > Bacteroidia > Chitinophagales > Chitinophagaceae > Ferruginibacter. The sequence goes on along the minus strand of JBATOU010000121.1, from coordinate 19,011 downwards.
TTAACCCGATCAAACCGCGGCTGGGAATTTCAAATTCGAGGTGCTGCATTTCGCCCTTGCTTTCCATTACATGCATTTCACCCTTGCGCTGTGTTACCAGGTCTATCACTTTACCGCTGTATTCGGCAGGTACATCCACTACTAATATTTCAAAAGGCTCGCACTTGATACCGTTGATGGTTTTAACCAATACCTGAGGTTGACCCACGGTCAGTTCAAACCCTTCACGCCTCATGGTTTCTATTAAAATACCCAGGTGCAAAATGCCACGGCCAAACACAGCAAAGCTGTCGGCACTGTCGGTATCTTCCACACGCAGGGCAAGGTTTTTTTCAGTTTCTTTCATCAGCCTGTCACGCAGGTGACGGCTTGTAACAAATTTTCCTTCCCTGCCAAAGAATGGAGAATTGTTAATACTGAACTGCATGCTCATGGTTGGTTCGTCTACACTTATCACGGGCAATGCTTCGGGGTTTTCCTGGTCTGCAATGGTATCGCCAATATTAAACTCTTCGAGACCAACTACTGCGCAAATATCGCCTGCCTTTACTTCGGTTACCCTTTTTTTGCCCATCCCTTCAAACACATATAATTCTTTTACACGCATTTTTTTATTACTGCCATCGGCCTGCAATAATGCAATGGGTTGATTTTCTTTAATAACACCACGGGCTACTTTGCCTACGGCTATACGCCCCAGGAATGAGCTGTAATCGAGTGAAGTGATCTGCATCTGCAGCGGGCCTTCGGAAATTTTTGGCTCAGGCACATACTTAATAATGCCATCGAGCAGCGGGTTGATATTATCTATTTCTGTTAATGAATCATTGAACCAGCCGTTTTTGCCTGACCCGTAATAGGTAGGAAAATCGAGTTGTTCTTCGGTGGCATCCAGGTTAAAGAAAAGTTCAAACACTGCATCATGTACTTCGTCGGGGCGGCAGTTTGGTTTATCCACCTTATTGATCACCACAATTGGCTTTAAATTAAGATGCAGGGCTTTTTGCAGCACAAACCTTGTTTGGGGCATGGGCCCTTCAAAAGCATCCACCAGTAAGATAACGCCATCGGCCATTTTAAGCACCCTTTCCACTTCTCCGCCAAAATCGCTGTGCCCCGGTGTATCTATTACGTTTATTTTTACATCCTTGTACACAACCGCAGCGTTTTTGCTGAAGATAGTAATGCCGCGTTCTTTTTCAAGATCGTTGCTGTCCATGATCAGTTCGCCGGTTTCCTGGTTATCGCGGAAAACCTTGGTGGTATGGAGTATTTTGTCTACCAGGGTGGTTTTACCGTGATCTACGTGCGCTATTATAGCAATGTTGCGGATGTTCATAATAAAATTTGAGGGCGCAAAGGTACGATTAATTATTGAGAATTATGCAAGGAAACATGATATAACACAATGATAATTAGTCATTTTTGAATCTGTTTCGTATTGTGTTGAAAATGGGAGTATTATACAGCGGTATTCTGGCGTTAAACTTCCCGTTTTCAGCTACAATCTGTAGTTTTATTGCAAAACAGGGCTTAAAATGACATTCAGGAACCTTCTGTTATTCTTCATTTTTATTGTAAACCAAGCAGTTTTTGCGCAAAATGCTGAACTGGCAAAAGAGTTGGCCCTGCTCGAAAACACTGCCAATGCCACAAGTGCCATTGAGGATTTAAGTAAAATGCTGAATACCCGGAAGCTTGGGGCCGTAGATAAACTGGCGGTGCAAAACGCATTGGTACACCAGTTTCATGAAGCAAAAAAATGGGATACCTGTTTAAATTACTGCCAGCAGCAAGTGGCGGTGGCAAGGCAGGAAAAAAACAGTCTGTCAGAAGCCTCTTTTTATAAACTGATTGGCAATACGTATTATCATATTTCTGATGCGGGCCGGGCACTGAACTATTGGAAAAAATGCATTGCCATCAGTGAAGCAAACCATCACAACCTGCTACTGGAGCAGTGTTACCACAATGTAGGTGCGGTTATACTTGAATCAAATACAAACCTGAACGAAGCTGAGGAAAATTTTCAAAAAGCCATCCGGTTAAGCGTTGCCAATAAAACAGACACCACGCAGTTGGGAAACCTTCATTATCGCCTGCTTGCAACACTTTATGAAGTAAGTGGCAGGCTTGCTAAAGCCGGTGCGCTTTATCAAACAGTGATTGCAAGGGCCAGGCAACTGAACGACAGCCTGCGCATAGCAGAAGCACTGATGTTTTACTCAAAAGTTTTAGCAAAAGAAATGAAATTTGAAAAAGCGATTGAAACCGGGAAGGAAGCGCTGCTTATTTCTCAAAAATTCAACAAGCTGGATATGGAACAAACAGCGCTTGACATATTGGCCGATGGCTATGCCGCTGCAGGCAGTTATGCCGAGGCGCTGAATTACCAAAAGCAGGCTAACATGTCATTTAAAGAACGTTTTAATACTGACCTGAACACAAAAATAAGTGATGCAGAAGCAAGGTTTAAAAATGCGGAGATTCAGCATGAAAAAGAAATGGCTGTTATAAATGCAAAAAAAGAAAAGCAGGTTTATTTACTCAGCGCTGTAAGTTTGTTCATAATAACCGCTATTCTTTTTACCTACTTCTATCAAAAAAGAAACCTGCAACAGCGGCTCAGTTTGCAGCAGCAGGTGCAGGAAGAAAAAGAAAGGCTCAGCAGGGACCTGCATGATAACCTGGGTTCGCAAATGGCCCTTTTATCGAACAATATTGAAACCCTTGACACAAACTTTAAAAAACAGCTTGGTATCAGTGACAATATTGACCGGGTAAAGGATACTTCGAGGCAGCTTTTACAAACGCTCCGTGAAACCATCTGGATACTTAACAAAGAACAGGTTCCGGCACAGGAATTTTTCGATAAACTGGTTGATTACGCACACCGTTACCTGCAATCTTACCCGGGCATTCAGTTAAATGTGCAAGAACATTTTAGCTGTAGTAAAACCCTGAATTCAAATGAGGCGCTGCAGGTATTCCGCATCTGCCAGGAGGCCATTAACAATGCCTGTAAATATGCGCAGTCGGAAATACTGATGCTTCATGCCCAATGTGCAGGGGAAGATTTGACGATCGGCGTCAGGGATTACGGGAAAGGATTTGACACCGGTATTCTTGCTGAAGGAGCGCATTATGGTTTAAAGAATATGCAACAAAGGGCTGCCTCTGTAAAAGCTGATATAAGAATTGAATCAGCGCCCGGCATTGGATCTTCTGTAACCATAACAGTATGATCTATAAAATACCGCACAGAGGGTATTGATGAATTTTATACCAAATTTATTTTTGTATCATGTTAATTGGGATCGTAGACGATAAACCTTATTTAAGAAATTCGCTCAAAGAAAAACTGGCATCCATTGAAAATGATATAGAAGTAATCATGGAGGCCGGGGATGGATCTGCGTTTTTAAAATTCATGAAGACCGCATCTCCCAAGCCCGATGTGGTACTTATGGATATTGAAATGAATGAACTCAATGGCATTGAAACCGTATTGCGTGCAGCACCGCTTTATCCTTCTGTAAAATACATCATGCTTACTGTGTTTGATGATGATGAACGGATATTCAGCGCCATAAAAGCCGGCGCCCACGGATATTTGCTCAAAGAAGAAACAGCACAAAATATCATTGATGCCCTGTACCAGGTCTACCAGGACGAGGGGGCGCCGATGAGCCCGGGCATTGCCCGAAAAGCATGGAAATGGTTAACAGGGCTTTCTGCCCGGCCGGCTGCTGAAAAAAATACAGTCCTCACCAATATTGAGCCCCTGAGTGAACGTGAAAAAGAAATACTCAAATGCAGTATGGAAGGCAAAGAGTATGCACAAATAGCCGAGCAGCTTTTTTTAAGCAAGCATACTGTACGCCAGCACATGAAAAATATTTACAGCAAATTACATGTAAGCAGTAAGGTGGAGGCATTGCAGATCAGCCTTAAAAACAAGTGGATCTGAGCTACTGCATTTAAACCTAAAATGCCGCACAGAGGGTATTGGTGCTCCCGAGTGTATTTAACAGTTTTGTGATACTTATAAAACCGTTAAAACCATGGTCATCAAAAACCTCCCTCTTGTCTTCCTTCTTTCCTTTTGTTCCTTTTTTGCATTCAGCCAAATCCCTGCTCCCGGCAATGTTTTATGGCTAAAAGCAGATGCAGGCACTTTTAACGATGCGGGCACCACGCTGGCCACCAATGGGCAAACTGTGCAGCAATGGAACGACCAGAGCGGCAATGCCAATCACGCCACACAAACATTAAATACATTAAAGCCAACATTTGTTAGCAATGTTTTGAATGGGCAGCCGGTGGTTCGTTTCAGCAGCCGTATGCTGGTTACGCCTAATATTGATCTGTCTGGCATTGACAAAGTGGATATGTATATCGTGTATAATTCTGTCAATCTCTCCGGAACCTGGGAATGTATAGTGGAAGAAGGCCCTGATTTTAATACTGTTAAGGGGTTTACTTTTTTCGATAATGCCCAAACTGTAACTTATAATGGTATATATGCGGGTCATTCGGGTGGTGGCTTCAACGCTAAAAATTATCCTTTCAAGGCAAACACGTTTAAAGTGGTAAACAGCAGTTTCGACCGTGCTGCCACTGCTGCCAATGAAGTTAACTTAAGGATCAACGGGGTTGATTGTTCCCTGCTCAATCAAAATTTTGCCAATGACAATACGGGAAATTACAGTAACGTTCCATTGTATATAGGTAACCGTGGTAATGCGGTTAACAGCTATCCGCTGCTGGGCGATATTGCAGAAATCATTTTGTATAACCGTAAACTTACCCTGGCAGAAAAAACGACGATTGAAACTTATCTCAATTCAAAATATGGAATTCAGTGTGCTGTAAATAATCCGGCGCCTGGCAGCGGCAATTGTCTGCGCATGGGAACATACGGCGCTTATGCACAGGAGGGATCCGACATTGATTTTGGCAGCAATGATTTTACCGTTGAATTCTGGACAATGAAGCGGGCTTTATCTGCAGGAGGTGCTAATTCAGCCTGCGTCAATAAATGGAATACCAGTACTTCGCCGGGCACCAATGAATGGGCTGTTGCCACCAGTACTGATGGAAGCAATAACATTCCTGCTTTCTTTTTTGAAACGGGGTCAATTTATTATCAGGCCAACGCCAGCACATCGCTTGTTGCCAATAAATGGTATCACATAGCAGCAGTAAGAGAAGGCAACAATATTAAAATATATGTGAACGGAATTTTAGAAGGCACTACTGCGATACCTCCCGGTTCTTCCGTGAACAATGTGGCGGCAAGAACTTATATGGCTTTAGGATATTATCCCGGAGGGTTTGGTAATAACTCTGATCTGGATGAGTTACGCATCTGGAACACCGCTTTGTCTCAAACAACCATCCGCGACTGGATGTGTAAAAAAGAAACTTCACTCCACCCAAATCATCTAAGTCTGGAACGTTATTACCGCTTTGATGAACCAGCCGGTTTAAACATTTGGAGCAACCGGCAAAATAATTGCACTACAGAATTGTACAGCAATGGTGGTGCAACGGCCGTAAGTGGTGCTCCTCTAGGCGATGCAAGTTCTTATGATTATACTGCTAATACTGCAACAGCCAATGTGAATTTCGGTTCGGCATCAGACAATCTTTCTGTCAGCATGAACGCCGGTACCAGTGCTGCAGTACATGTTTACGGGGTAAATGAATTACCCAACAATATTTACTATCCTTCATTAACAAACAACAATCAGTATGCGGGTGTTTTTGTGGTAAACGGTGATGCTGCGGCCAGGTATGATGTAAATTACAATTACAGCAACAACCCTTCAGTAACACCGGCAGCGGAAGCAAGCCTTAAACTTTACAAACGAACAGACAATGCCGCAATCAGCAATTTATCGTGGACAGCTGCTCCGAATCAATCTGTAAATACCAATACAAATATTATTACTGCAACCGGTCAGAATACTGAATATATTCTGGGTACAGCCATTCCAACGCTGACTCCGCCAACCTGCAATATCAGCTTCGATGGAGCCGGCAGTTATGTAAACATCAATAATACCCCGGCTACCATGCCAACTACCGGAACCATTGAATTCTGGATGAACCAACCTTCGTTCAGTGATTGGCAGATACCCATTTCCACTTTCAGTCCATTGCTGAATGCAGGCAGTTTTACAGACGGCATGTATTTCCAAACCTATGCCAATGGAAATTTGTACTTCATCTATGCGAGCAGTTTTTCTGTGTATGGTATTGAACTCCTCGGCACGCTCACCGCAAACCGCAATTATCATATAGCGCTTAGCTGGGACCTTGCAGCACAAAAAATAAAAGGGTATGTAGACGGGAATCTGATTTTTGTAAAAACACTAACCACCACATTCCCCACCACGCTTCCAAAGCTTACGCTGGGCGGTGGTTTTGATAATGGGCGCTATTACAATGGTACACTGGATGAAGTGAGGTTGTGGAATATTGAAAGAACACAGGCAGAGATTATTGCCGGAGCACAAACCATTAGCGGAAACGAAAGCGGCCTGCTTGCGTATTATCATTTTAATGAAAATACCATTGGTGGCAACGGGCAAACAGTTTTGAACAAATGCACAGCCACCGGAGCAGCATTAAATGGCACAACGGTTTCTGCCAACAGCTACCCAAAATTTCCCTGCGGTATCGCATTGCCCACTTGCAGCATTACTTTAAATGGAACCAGCGATAAGGTTACCGTACCAGATAATGCCGCTTTAAATTTCGCCAACAATTTTACCATACAGGCATATGTAAAACGTACGGCCAACTTCACAGACAGAAACAGGGTATTGTTTTTAAAGAAAAATTCGGCAAGCAGTGCAGATGCTGACCCCGGTTATACCATGATTGTTTCGTATAGCGGCCATTCCATTGGAGCTTATAAGCCATTGGTAAGTTTGGGAGATGGAACCAATTATGAACAGTTTTATCCTGCCAATGCAGGGGATAATATTGTATTAAATGACTGGACAAATATTGCATTTGTATACGATAAAACAACGCACACGGGTACATTCTATCTCAACGGAGCTGCGGTATCTACCACAAAAATTGGTGGTACTGTTGCCAGCATCAACAGCAACGAGTCCTTGAATATGGGTGGATATGCTTATACATCGCCAGCGGCAAATGCCTTCTTCCCGGGGAAAATGGATGAGATAAGCTTTTGGAATGCAAAAAGAACGGCTGGCGAAATCTATACAGCCATGAGCTCATCACTTATTGGTAATGAAGCAAATCTTGTTGCCTATTATCATTTTAACGACAACAACCGCAGCGGCCAAAACCGAACAATTACTAATTTTTGTTCTGCCACCGGCGCTGCATTAAATGGCACTACGGTTGGTTCGCAAACAACGCCGGTATTTGAATGTGCGCCACCTCCTTTTACATCGCCTGAATGTAATATCCAGTTAAACGGAACAACTGATTATATTTTTGTACCCAATAATGCCGCTTTGAACTTAAGCAATTTTTCGGCGGGCGCTTATATTAAAACAACTGTTGCTGGCTCGTCGAAATCTATTTTAGGGAAAGTGGCAACCGGAACCAATTTAAATTATGCGCTTGACATTAACGCTGCAAACAGGGCCATGATATCGTTTACTGATAACGGAACAGGAAATGCCGTTCAATGTGTGGGCACCAGTACGGTTACCGATGGAAACTGGCATTATGTGGTGGGAACATATGATGGAACAGGTTTAAAAATCTATGTAGATGGTGTGTTGGAAAATACAGTGGCCACATCGGCCATTCCCATGACTGGCAGCAGTCCCTTGTATGCAGGTTCATTAAACGGCGCCATTAAATTTAATGGAAGCCTGGATGAAATAAGTATTTGGAATATCCCTTTAAGTTTAACGCAGGTTCAAAATCTTATCGGGCAGGGATTAACCGGAACTGAAGCCGGGTTAGCAACATATTACAATTTTACAGCAAATAACAAAGACGGGACGGGACAGGTAATTATAAATTCATGTGCATCAACAGGAGCCTTACTAAATGGCACTAGTATTGGAACTGCAAGCACACCTGCATTCACCTGTTCTGCCTTGCCGGTAACGCCTCCCTCCTGCTCCATCATGCTTAATGGAAAAAATGATGCGGCTTATATGAACAATGGCGGCATGAGTTATCCAACCATCAGCAATAACTTTACGATGGAGGTAAAGGCAAAACCATTGCTGCCCACTTCTGCCGCCAGCGGTGCTCAGTTCGATGGATTGTTTGCCGCACCCAATTATGTATTCTTCCCCGACCAGGGAGAAGGTAGTTTTGCCCCGGGTCACGCAGGCGTTGGCATCAGCCTGGGCACAAACGGCATGGCTGTTTATGAGCATGCCACAAACTATATTCCTGCGAGGATCATCTTAAACAACCATCCGGTAAACGATTGGGTGCATTTAACCCTTGTGAGCAGCAACGGTGTTTTAAAATTATATGAAAACGGCGTATTGATCGGCAGTGCAAATTCCAGCGGCTATACTTTGCACCCGAGTGCGCATATAGGTGGTTATTATGGAAAATTTGCCGGTTATGTTGGTGAAGTAAGAATATGGAATGCTGCATTAACATCCGACCAGGTAAGAACAAACTTAAATGCAAACCTATCTGGCGCAGAAGCCAACCTGGTGGGCCTGTATAAATTCAACAGCAACGGAAACAATGGCCCCAATCAAACCATCGCCGGAACAGGCTCCATGGGCACAACAAACATTTACACAACCACCGGCTCCAATGCCACACCCATTTTTACTTGTGCCAATACAGTTAATGTGAACCGCGATACCCTTCCCGGAAGCGGCATCATGTATACGCATAATAATTCCGGAATTGAATTTGCAGAACTGGGCAACCTGGGTAATATTCCTGTACAGGGATCATTAATGGTTTGGTTGAACGCTGCCACATTAAAAGACAAAGCCGTTGTATTCAGCACCTCGCATTTAAGGGATGTTGCGGGTGGATATAAAGGCATCAAATTGTTTAGCAGGGCAGACGGAAGATTACAACTCGCTTTTGGAACCGATACTACCGTTGCAGGATTTCAGGATACGGTTACCGTACTGACTACATTTGCGGCGAACAAATGGTATCATTTTACCCTTAGCTGGGATACTACAGCAAAAACCTATACAACCTATATAAATGGCATACAAACTGCAGCGGGCAGCACAAATTTCTGGCCCGTACAGTTTGAAAGCTTTAAAGCAGGCATCGGCTTCCGGCCTGATGCCACCTATTCATGGGCGGGAAGCATTGATGAACTGAGTGAGTGGGATAAAATCTTATCACCCGCAGAAATCAGGCAGCAGCTTGCCAGCAAAATAAAATCCACCCAAAGCAACTGGAACAATGTGTTGCACTATTACAGGTTTGATAACAATTTTGCCAACACACAACTTTACCCGGTTGTACACGATTTTAAAGGAACCGTTCATGGAATGGTTTACCAGCAGCAAAGTTTTACAAGCTGGTATCCTATGCCCACTTCATCGGCTCCAATTGGTTTGTACAGCAGTTATCAATATGCAGGCAACAATTCTGCCAGCTCCTTATATGTAGGCAATGCAGCTTCTGCCGCCAATGCCGACCTGGTAACGGCCACGCTCAATTCCGGAACAGCTGATGGCATTCATGTATATGGGGAAGACAAATGGCCCAATACTATAAATGGCATTGCTGATACGCTTAATGGCAGCCACCGTTATGCAGGTGTTTTTGTAGCAAATGGAAACAATGCCCAGTATACACTGGTATATGATTATACAAACAACCCTTACGTGAACGCAACCAATGAGCTTTATTTAAAACTCAAAAAGCGTGACCACAATGCCATTGGCAGCTGGACGGCGCCGGCTAATTTGAACTTAGATATGGCACTTAATACCATTACCTGCACCGGTGAAAACACGGAATACATTCTTGAAAAGAGTGCGAGCGCAGTTCCGGCAAGATGGTTGGGTTTTACAGCCTCTTTAAACAGCAGCAAACAATCTGTTCTTAACTGGAGGGTTACCAATGAAACAAATGTTTCGCATTATGAAGTGGAATGGAAAACCGTGAACGGAAACTGGAAAACCATCTCCAGCATTAACTATAACCAGGTAAACAGGGGGAACTATGAGTTTATTCATACGGCACCCGAAAAAGGAAACAATTTTTACAGGATCAAGCAGGTCGATTTAAACGGGGAATATAATTTTTCCAGCACCGGGCTGGTAAAATTGGCGCAGGAATCAGTCATCCGTCTTTACCCAAATCCCGCAAAAACGCATGTTATGCTGGTTGTTCCCGAAAACATTTCGTTCCAGCTATTCGATATGCTTGGCAATAAAGTGGCCGTTGGATATTTAAACAGCGGGCAAAGCAGGGTCAATATCAGCGGTTTACCAGGGGGAGTTTATTCTTTCCGCCTGGCCAATGGGCATTCGATCAGGTTTGTAAAACAATAAATAATAAGCACTATGAAAACTTAAACCGGCGATCGCCGGTTTTTTTGTTTGTAAAAATGTTTGGGCAGACTTGTTAATAAACATACCTTTATTAACCATTTGGTTAAACTATATGGTCAAAAAAGAAAAAGATAACAGTACAGAAGAAAAGATACTGGCCGCTGCCAAAAAAGTTTTTATAGCCCGCGGAATGGATGGTGCCCGCATGCAGGATATTGCAGACGAAGCCGGTATCAACAAAGCCATGCTGCATTATTATTTCCGCAGCAAGGAACAATTGTTTGAAACCATTTTTAAAGCAGTTTCGGGCAGGTTTATTTCGCAGCTCGAAGAGTTGCTGGCATCGGGGCTTGATTTTTACCAAAAGATTGAAAGGGTTTGCGAAGCTTATATTAATATGGCCACCGAAAACCCCTTTATGCCCATTTTTGTTTTAAGTGAAGTGAACCGGCAGCCCGGCACATTCATAAAAAAAATGTTTGGCGGCCACCTCCCCAACCTGGCTCCGCTGGCAAAACAACTCCAGCAAGAAATAAAAAAAGGAAATATCAAAAAAATAAGCACCGAGCAACTGGTGATGCATATCTGGAGCCTTTGTGTATTTCCCTTCATTGCCAAACCACTCTTCAGCGGATTACTCAATATAGATGAAAAAAAATACAGGGCACTCATGGAAGAACGGAAAAAAATGGTTCCCCGGCTAATTATCGATTCTTTAAAATGTTCATAGTAGTATCATGAAAAATAAAAAAATACTGTTGTTGTTTGGATCATTAGCTGCTTTTATTTCGAATGCACAGGTATTTACCCTCAGGGACGCATTTGCAAAAGCACGAACAGCCTATCCATTAACCGGCCAAACACAATTGGCCAATGAAGCAGCCAATATCAATATTGAAAACCTCCACAAGGGTTATCTGCCGCAAGTAAACCTTAATGCGCAGGCCAGTTACCAAAGCGATGTTACTAGGGTAAATATTCCGTTGCCGGGTATCAAAATTGATCCCATGAGCAAAGACCAGTACAGGCTCACGGCCGATATCAGCCAGCTGGTATACGATGGCGGAACGATAAAAAAACAACAACAGGTACAAAAACTAAATGCGGCCGTGGAAGCGCAAAAAACAGAAGTGGAACTCTATAAACTGAAAGAACGCATCAGCCAGGTTTACCTGGGTATTTTGCTTACCGATGAACAGCTGAAGCAAACCGCCCTGGTGAAAGCCGATATTAATAATGGTATAAAAAAAGTGGAGGCACAGGTAAACAACGGTGTGGCTTTTCGCAGTAACCTTAATATGCTTAAAGCAGAACTGCTCAAAAACGAACAGCGGGTGATTGAGCTGAAAGCAAACCGCAAATCGCTGCTGGAGGTTTTAGGCATACTTACCAATGAAGCCCTTGATGAAAATGTTCAATTACAAAAACCATCCGAGGAAGCCTCTACTGCCGCATTAATTCAAAGGCCGGAGATTGCTTTATATGATAAGCAGGCAATACTGTTTCGGCAGCAAAAAGGGCTGATCGGCAGTAAAAACCTGCCAAAAGCCAGCGCATTTGTACAGGGCGGGTACGGAAAGCCGGGATTAAATATGCTTAAAAATTCCTTTGAACCCTTTGCCATTGCCGGCCTTCGTTTAAACTGGAACCTGGGCAACCTTTACACGGCAAAAAACGAAAAACGCCTGGCAGAACTGAATACAAAAAACGTACAGTTGCAAAAAGAAACTTTTTTACTCAACAACAGTGCACAGCAAAAACAACAGCAGGGTGAAATTGATAAACTAAAACAATTAATTACAGCCGATAAAGAGATCATTGAACTGAGAACAAGTATCAAGCAGGCTGCCAATGCACAACTGGAAAACGGCGTCATCACATCAAGCGATTACCTGCGGGAAGTGAATGCAGAAGACCAGGCACGTGAGCTGATGGCACTGCACGAACTTCAACTGGTTCAGGCAATCGTTAATTTAACATTATTAAAAGGACAATAAGTAAAATATGAAAAATAATATGTTCAACTATTCCTTCTCTTTTTGTTGGAGAAAAGTTTGGGTAAAATCGTTATCCATTCTTTTATTAACAGGGATATTATTTTCGTGCAAATCAACAACAAATGAATTTGATGCACAGGGAACATTTGAAGCCGATGAGGTCATCGTATCATCTGAACTACCCGGAAAAATAACCAGGTTTACGGTAAGCGAAGGTGACTCAATTGCCGCAGGAACTGTAGTAGGACAGGTAGACGCATTGGGCATTGCGCTGCAAAAAGAACAGGTGGAAGCAAGTATTGGCGCACTCAGTCAAAAAACGGCCGATGCCGGCCCCCAGGTTCAGTTACTGCAAAACCAGTTGCAGGTACAGCAAACACAGTTAAAAAACCTGGAGCAGGAAAAAAAACGTGTGCAAAAATTACTGGCACAGGATGCCGCCACGGGCAAGCAGCTCGATGATATCAACTACCAGGCAGAAACGGTGCGCAAACAGATGCTGGTAACACAACAGCAGGTAGCAGTTTTACAAAACAATATCAGTACTCAAAACCGCAGTATCCTCAGCGAAAGCAAACCCCTGCAAAAAAGAGCGGCGCAACTGGCAGATCAAATGAACCGTGCAAACATTATTAATCCCATTACCGGAACCGTACTTACAAAATATGCGGAGCCCGGCGAAATGGCCACAGCAGGAAAAGCCCTGTATAAGATTGCAGATTTAAGTACGGTAAACCTGAGGGCCTATATTACCGGCGCCCAAATTCCACTTATTAAAATCGGTCAGCCGGTAAAAGTCTATATCGATAATGGCAAAGGCGGTTATATCATATATCCCGGAAATATCAGTTGGGTAAGCGATAAGGCAGAGTTTACCCCAAAAACCATTCAAACAAAAGATGAGCGTGCCAACCTTGTTTATGCTATCAAAGTAAAAGTGAAAAATGATGGCTTGTTAAAAATTGGCATGTATGGCGAGTTGAAATTTGGCTAGGCTTTTAAAGGTTGATAAGGGAATAAAACTGAACTGTAAAAAATGAATTTTTTTATTAGATAAAAAATGAGCTCCGTTTCTGTAAAAAATATTGTAAAAACCTACGGTGCAAAAAAAAACATCGTAAGCGCTCTAAAGGAAGTAAGTTTTGATGTGCCTCCCGGTGAGTTGTTCGGCATCATTGGTCCCGATGGGGCAGGCAAAACAACCCTGTTCAGGATACTTACCACCTTATTGCTTGCCAACAGCGGGAGCGCTTCCGTTAACGGGCTTGATGTGGTAAAAGATTATAAGCTCATCCGCAGGCAGGTAGGTTATATGCCGGGAAGATTTTCTTTGTACCCCGATTTGACCGTAGAAGAGAACCTTAATTTTTTTGCCACCATTTTTAATACCAGCATCAAAGAAAATTATCATCTCATAAAAGATATTTACCAGCAGATAGAACCCTTTAAGCACCGCCGGGCCGGAAAATTATCGGGCGGCATGAAACAAAAGCTGGCTCTTAGCTGCGCACTTATTCATAAGCCTTCTGTTTTATTCTTAGATGAGCCCACCACCGGCGTGGATGCCGTTTCAAGAAAAGAGTTTTGGGATATGCTTAAAAACCTGAAAGAGCAGGGCATCAGTATTCTTGTAAGCACGCCGTATATGGATGAAGCCGGCCGCTGCGACCGGGTGGCGTTGATGCAGGAAGGACATATCATGAAAATAGATTCACCGGCTAATATTGTGAGTGATTTTGATAAAAAAATTATTGCGGCAAAAAGCAGCAATATGCTGCAGCTGCTAAAAGAACTCAGGCAAACCGCCGGCGTATATGATGCCTACCCGTTTGGAGAATATCATCATGCTGTACTGAATAAAGGAACCAATGAAATAAATATTCCGGCCGGGGCGGTAACCATTACTGCGGAAGCCAATATTGAAGATTGTTTTATGGATTTAATGAAAGCACATGCAAAGCAATAAGGCCATTACTGCACATAAACTTACCAAGCGTTTTGGCAATTTTACCGCTGTGGATGAAATTTCCTTTGAAGTGGAAAAGGGAGACATCTTTGGATTTTTAGGGGCCAATGGTGCAGGAAAAACTACGGCCATGCGTATGCTTTGCGGACTTTCGATGCCTACCTCCGGGCAGGCAACTGTAGCAGGTTTTGATGTATACAAGCAAAATGAAAAAATAAAGAAAGGTATTGGCTACATGAGCCAGAAGTTTTCTTTGTATGACGATCTTACGGTGAAGGAAAACATCCGTTTTTATGCAGGCATCTATGGTAAAAACAATGCGTTCATTAAAGAAAAAACAGACGTCCTCCTTCATCAACTCCACATGCAGCATGAAGGCAATACGCTGGTAAAGGCGCTGCCGCTCGGCTGGAAACAAAAGCTGGCTTTTTCTGTAGCTATTTTTCATGAGCCTGAAATTGTTTTTTTAGATGAACCCACTGGCGGTGTGGACCCTGTGACCCGGCGTGAGTTCTGGCAAATGATCTATGAGGCTGCAGAAAAAGGGATCACGGTATTTGTAACTACGCATTACATGGACGAAGCAGAATACTGCAACCGGGTGTCCATTATGGTGGATGGCCGCATTGAAGCATTGGATACTCCGGCAGGCCTCAAAAAAACATTTGAAGCAGGCAGTATGGATGAAGTTTTTTTGAAACTGGCACGTAAGGCTGTTCGGAAGGAACACGGATGACACAGATTAAGCGGATTATTATGATAGTAAATATAAAGAACGCAAGTGTGCATTTTTAACGTATTATAAAATGAAAATTCTCCATTCTCAATTTTTAGCTTTCGTAAAGAAAGAGTTCTTCCATATATGGAGAGACCGACGTACACTTTTTATTTTGCTGGGCATGCCGGTTATACAGATCATCATTTTTGGATTTGCGCTTACCAATGAAGTAAAAAATGCAAAGTTTGCCGTGCTTGATATGAGCCGCGATGAAAGCACCCGGGCCATTACGCAGCAATTATCGTCGAGCCGGTATTTTGACCTGGTAAAAAACCTGTACAGCCAGGCAGAAATAGAACAGGAGTTCAAAAAAGACAATATAAAACTGGTAGTGGTTTTCCCGAAAAATTTTGGAGAAGAACTGGAGCACCAGCACAAGGCGCAAATACAACTCATTGCCGATGCCAGCGACCCCAATCTTGCCAGTACCGTTACCAACTATGCATCGGCCATCATCCTCGATTATCAAAACAGGATTTTAGAGGGAAAAAAACTGCCTTATACCATTAACACAGAAATAAGAATGCTGTATAACCCGCAGATGAAGGGCGCCTACAATTTTGTGCCGGGTGTAATGGCCATGGTATTGTTATTGGTTTGCACCATGATGACAAGCATCACCATTGTTAAAGAAAAAGAAACCGGCACCATGGAGATCATGCTGGTATCGCCCCTGCGGCCATTTAAGATCATACTGGCCAAAGTGATTCCATATTTATTGTTGTCGGTCATTAATATCATCAGCATTTTATTGCTTAGCGTATATGTGCTGGATGTTCCAATCAATGGCAGCCTTGGTTTGCTGATGGCAGAAAGTATTTTGTTCACGCTGGTATCACTTGCACTTGGCCTGCTCATTTCAACAGCCACTAATAGCCAGCAGGCAGCGATGTTTATTTCGTTGGTAGGAATGTTTTTGCCCACCATTATATTGAGCGGCTTCATGTTCCCGATTGAAAATATGCCAAAGCCCTTGCAGGTAATGTCGAATATAGTACCGGCAAAATGGTTTTTCATCATTGTAAAATCTGTTATGATCAAAGGGGTGGGTATTGCGGCGGTTTGGAAACCAACGCTTGTTCTTTCAGGCATGTTCGTTTTCTTTTTAAGCATGGCTGTCAAAAAATTTAAAACCAGGCTGGCATGAGAACACTCCGTTTCATATTACAAAAAGAATTCCGGCAAATCTTCCGCGACCCCGCTATCCTGCGGCTCATTTTTGTAATGCCCATCATACAGCTTATTATTTTACCCATGGCCGCCGATTATGAAATAAAAAATGTGAACCTGGCGGTGGCCGATCATGACCACTCTGAATATTCGAGGCAGTTGCTGAATAAGATAACAGCATCCGGGTATTTCAGGCTTACAGATTATTCTTCGTCTTACGGCCAGGCATTGCAAAGGGTTGAGCATGATGAAGCCGACCTGGTGCTGGAAATACCGGCCGGTTTTGAAAAGCAATTGGTAAAAGAAGATGAGGCAAAACTACTCATGGCCATTAACGCCATCAATGGCGTAAAAGCAAACCTGGGCGGCGCCTACCTTAACAGTATTATAAAAGATTATAACAGGCAGGTTCGCACAGAATGGATACAGTTCCCCAGGTTCAATCCCGAGCCGGTGATTGAAGTGGTTTCGTGCAACCGTTATAACCCGCATATGAACTATAAGCTTTTCATGGTTCCGGGTATTCTTGCCTTATTGCTCACCATGATCGGCGCCAATCTTACTGCCATTAATATTGTAAGAGAAAAAGAGATCGGCACCATCGAACAGCTGAATGTAACACCTATTAAAAAGGCGCATCTCATACTGGGTAAATTAATTCCATTCTGGATCATTGGCCTGTTGGTACTCGGTATAGGGTTCATCATTGCACGCATTTTCTACGGCATCATTCCGGTGGGCAGTTTTATTACCATTTATGTTTTTGCCGCTATATATTTATCGGCCGTGCTTGGTCTTGGGCTGCTGGTATCATCATATTCTGCCACCCAGCAGCAGGCGATGCTGGTATCATTTTTTATCATGATGATCTTTGTATTAATGAGTGGCCTCTACACTTCTATTGATAGTATGCCTGAGTGGGCCAAATGGATCACAAAACTAAACCCGGTTTCTTATTTTATAGAGGTAATGCGTATGGTGGTTTTAAAAGGAAGCTCCCTCTCCGATATTTTACCACAGATAAAAACCATCAGCTTTTTTGCCATAACAGTAAATATTTTTGCGGTGTACAGTTACCGTAAACGGAGCTAATGCTTTCTCTTAAAGAAAAGTGAAAGAATTATTTTTCGGTCCGCTTTCTAAAAGCTTTAACAACACGCATGAATGTTTTGGTCTCTCTTTAAGAAAAACTAAAACATTATGAGAAAACTATTACTTGCAGCCGTGTTCGGCTTTGGCGCATTTATTAGCAATGCACAAATTAACAAAGGATCTTTATTGCTGGGTGGAGATGTTAATTTTCAGGAAGTCAAAAACAGTTCGGTCAGCAGCCCATCGGCCCAAATAAACAGGTATGGTATTTTATCGGTATCAGCCGGAAAAGCGTATAGGAAGAATAAAATTGCCGGCATAACAGCTTCCGCAGGATTTAACAAAGGCATTTACAACAATGGTTCTGTTCTTTTCGACCAAAAGCAGCACAGAATTACTGCCGGTGCATTTTTTCGCAACTACCAACAGCTTAAGCATGGGTTTTATTTATTTGGGGAAGCGGGCGCAGATTATTCGTTTGGAAAACAAACCACAACCGATCCGCAAGCTGCTGTTGTTGATATTATGAAAACAAACGCTGTTTCTCTCAATTTTACCCCGGGTCTTTCTTACAATCTTTGCAAAAAACTTTTTACAGAAATTAGTTTGCCGGGTTTATTAACCATGGGATATACGCATGAAAAGAATTATTCGTATACTTCAAACAGGTATTACGTCAGTTCAAGCATGAATAGAAGTTTTGTAAATTCTCTTGCAGTTGGTTTCCGTTTTATTTTATAGTTTACCTGTTTACAATAAATTTCTCTGTTACAGTTTGGCCGTTTACCAGGTACTGAACGATATACATGCCGGGTGTGAGTGCGGCCAGCTGGCGGTTTATTTCCGCCCGGTAATAACCTGCTGCCTGGCGTATAGGTGGCAGCAGTTGAATGGCTCTTGACCCGTTGATGGCTATTATTTGAATAGAAATATCTGCAGGTGATTGCAGGTGATAATTAATACTGGCCTGGTTATTAACCGGGTTCGGTGCAATGGCGTGCCTGAATTCTTCGCCGTTGCTTAAAATGGTAATGCTGCCATTCACAAAATTTCCGGTATGGGGCAAAGATGAACTGCTGCAGCCATTGGCATCGGTAACCGTAACCGTATACTGGCCCGGGGTTACATAATTATAGATTTGGTTGGTAGCGCCGCTTATAATGGTACCATTAAAATACCATTGATTGCCGGTGGGGGCGTTTGAGCTTAAGGTATTGCCGCTCTGTGTTATTAACGGAACAGGCGGGTTTTGATTTACAGTTACCGATAAAATATTGGATGTGGCAGAATTGCATCCTGCACCATTTGAAGTAACAACGGAATAATTACCAGTTGTTGTTGCGGTGATAGTTTGGGTGGTAGCCCCATTGCTCCATAAATATCCATTAGCAGAAGTGGAGCTTAATTGTACAGAGCCTCCTTCACAAAAACTGAGCGGGCCGTTGGCTGTTATAACAGGAGTGGGTGGCAAGGGATTTGCCGTTACCGTAGCAGCAACAGATGGAA
>JBATOU010000120.1:0-5279 GCA_049291115.1 Ferruginibacter sp. | reverse complement strand
CGGGGCCTTTTGCCATGACCATTAAACAGCAACTTTCATGCACACATCTTCTAAAATAAACTTTACTTATCTACAAATGTGAATTACCTAAATAAAAAGAGGCTGCCCTTTTGAGACAGCCTCTTTTAATAGCTATTTACTCAGGTGCATGCTCCGTTCTTTATATAATTGCCTGAAATATGGGTCTCTCAGGTCTTTAATGAAACGGATGGCCTCGCCGGTACTCTTCATTTCGGGACCAAGCTCCTTGTTTACGCCAGGAAATTTATTGAAACTGAATACAGGCTCCTTGATAGCGAACCCCTGCAGTTTTTTCTCAAAACTAAATTCTTTAAGTTTGGCTGCTCCCAGCATTACCTTAGTGGCCACATTTAAATAAGGTATTTCGTAGGCCTTGGCTATAAACGGTGTGGTGCGGCTGGCCCGGGGGTTTGCTTCAATTACAAATACATTTCCGTTTTTAATGGCAAACTGGATATTGATGAGCCCCTTAATATTAAGTGCACGGGCTATTTTTTCGGCATACTCTTCCATGGTTTGTACCACCAGCGGTGTAAGATTAAACTGCGGCAAAACGGCATTGCTGTCGCCACTGTGTATGCCCGCAGGTTCAATATGTTCCATCACGCCCATTACATGAAAATCATCCCCGTCGAAAATGGCGTCTATTTCGGCTTCCTGGCAGCGATCAAGGAAATGGTCGATCAGTATTTTATTGCCCGGCAAATGTTTCAATAAACTCAGCACCCCTTTTTCCAATTCCTCGTCATTGAGCACAATACGCATGCGCTGGCCGCCCAGTACATAACTGGGCCGAACGAGTACTGGATAACCTACTTGTTTTGCCACTTCAATGGCATCATCGGTATTATAAGCCGTTCCGTATTTTGGATAAGGAATATGGAGCTCCTTTAGCATATCGCTGAAGCGGCCCCGGTCTTCTGCTATATCCATATTATCGAAAGAAGTGCCAATGATCTTTACCCCTTTTTCGTGCAGCAGTTTGGCAAGTTTTAGCGCCGTTTGTCCGCCAAGCTGCACGATCACACCTTCCGGTTGTTCATGATCAACAATTTCGCGGATATGTTCCCAAAACACCGGTTCAAAATAAAGTTTGTCGGCAATATCAAAATCGGTACTTACGGTTTCGGGGTTACAGTTTACCATGATGGCTTCATAGCCGCATTCTTTTACAGCCAGCAGGCCATGCACGCAGCAATAATCAAATTCGATGCCCTGGCCAATGCGGTTGGGGCCACTGCCAAGCACGATGATCTTCTTTTTGGAGGTTTTTACCGATTCGTTGGAAAGCAATGCAGTATTATCGGACCTGCGTTCAAAACTTGAATAGAAATACGGCGTCTTCGCTTCAAACTCGGCGCTGCAGGTATCCACCATTTTATACACACGGGTAAGCCCCATTTTTTTGCGCCGTTCATACAATGCTTCGGCATCTTCTTCCTTCATGATGCGCACGATCTGTTCATCGCTGAAACCAAGCATTTTTGCCTCGGTGAGTACCTCATCGGGCAGTGATTTAAGATCGTACTTTTCAATTTCCCTTTCGCAATCGCAGATCTTTTGTATCTGGTAAATGAACCAGCGGTCGATCAGCGTGCTTTCGCAGATGCGTTTTACACTTGCACCGGCCATGAGTGCATCTTTAATGCGAAAAATGCGGTCCCATTTTGGTATTTTAATATAATTGATCAGGTCCTCACTGTGCATGAGGCTTTTGCCATAATAACCCAGGCCCACGGCTTCATTTTCGAGGCTCTGGCAGGCCTTTTGTATTGCTTCGGCAAAGCTGCGGCCAATGCCCATTACTTCGCCAACGCTTTTCATCTGAAAACCAAGTGTATCATCGGCACCTTTGAACTTATCAAAATTCCAGCGGGGGATCTTTACTATTACATAATCGAGTGCCGGTTCAAAATAAGCAGAGGTGGACTGGGTGATCTGGTTTTTGAGTTCATCAAGATTATAACCAATGGCAAGTTTAGCCGCAATTTTTGCAATTGGATACCCGGTGGCCTTACTTGCTAAAGCAGAAGAGCGGCTTACACGGGGATTGATCTCCACCACGATGATCTCCTCTGTTTGGGGGTTCATGGCAAACTGCACATTACAGCCCCCGGCAAAATTTCCGAGGTTGCGCATCATGCTGATGGCTGTGTTGCGCATTTTTTGAAATGCTGTATCGCTCAGGGTCATGGCAGGCGCCACAGTTATGCTGTCGCCGGTGTGCACGCCCATGGGATCAAAATTTTCCACCGTGCAAATGATGGCAACATTATCTGCATTATCCCTGAGCAATTCCAGTTCAAATTCCTTCCAGCCAAGCACGGCTTTTTCTACCAGCACTTCATGAATAGGGCTTGCCGTAAGAGCCTGGTTGAGCGCCTCATCCAGGTTCTCTTTTTTAAAAACAATACTTCCGCCCGTTCCGCCCAGGGTAAATGAAGGGCGCAGCACCAGCGGAAAGCCGATCTCCTGGGCAAACTCCTTTCCTTCCAAAAAGCTGTTGGCAATTTTTGCAGGGCATACACTGATGCCCATTTCTATCATCCATTGCCGGAATTTTTCACGGTCTTCGGCTTTGTCGATGGCTTTTATATCTACTCCTATCAGTTTTACATTATACTTTTCCCAAATGCCCATCTCATCCACATCTTTGCAAAGATTAAGTGCCGTTTGTCCGCCCATGGTTGGCAACACTGCGTCAATTTGATTTTCGTCCAGTATCATTTCAATGCTTTCCACGGTTAAAGGGAGCAGGTAAACCCTGTCGGCCATCATGGGATCGGTCATAATGGTGGCCGGGTTGCTGTTTATGAGGATCACTTTTACCCCTTCTTCCCGCAGGCTCCGGGCAGCCTGGGTGCCGCTGTAATCAAATTCGCAGGCCTGGCCGATGATAATAGGGCCGCTGCCGATAATCAAAACAGATTGGATGGAATTATTTTTTGGCATGGAAGATTGCCAGTTTGTGTGGCGTGCAAAAATACCCGGAAAATGCAAATCTTCCTAATGAAAATAAACAGGAATATGAAGGATCGGTATTTATAATAGCACTACATCAACAGAGTACTCTGCATGTTCATAAAATATTATTTCAACCTGTTCCCCATTGCTGTAATAAAAAATGGCCTTGTAGGGGAAATCCACATTTTTAAGTGTTATTATTTGTGAGTTGGTGAGTTTTTGCTCATTCTTGGTAACAAAATTGCCGCTAAGTGTAACTACATTATTGAGGGAAGGCAATACAACGGCCCCGGCCAAACCACCCGCTGTGTTTGTAAGCTGCGTGGTTTTAATTTGTATATCATTTCCCCTTAATTTAACAACAGAACAAGAAACCCTGTTTACCCTGCTTGAGTAACCGTTGATCTTATATTGTACTTCGTATTCACCATTATATTTATCTTTTTTCCAATAACCGGTCAAAACAGAATCTGCCTGGTATTTTCTTTTATAATGCATCTCTCCTTTTCCTTCCCTTCTTCCTTTTTTCCAGGACCCGGTATAAAAAGAACTGTCCTGCCACTTGTAGGTACCCGTACCTTCGGGGTAGCCGTTAACAAAATCGCCTTCGTATCTGTCTGTACCTACTGCCACCCCTTTGCCATTGGCCTTACCACCTGAACAGTCCCCACTATAAGTACCTTTAAGATCATCTGGCGAAACCTTGCAATCTGTTTGTGCATGGCAAATAACAGTGCTAAACAGAGAAATGGAAACGGCAAAAAATATTTTTTTCATTGCTGAAACGGTTTAATGGTTAAGGATCGATTACCCACTAAAGATAATGTTTTTTAATACAGTTTTGGGCAGACATGCCGGGAATTTTGAAAGAGAAATCACTTTAAAAAACGAGTTTTTCCCCCGCTAAGAAGTCCATTTCAAATGGTCAATTTAAAATGCTTTTGTTTCAAAAAAAGGTTATTTTCCATACCTTTATATATAAAATTTTGGTCTTGAAATTCATATCACGCTACCTGTTTATCATTATTCTTTTCCAGTTCACAACTGTTACAGAGGGGTTTTCACAACTTTCGGGCCAGGTACTTACCATAAAAAACGCCGTTGAAGCCCCGGTGGGAAATGCCACGGTAAGGTTGTTGAAGCAGAATGTTACTTTTATTGCTGATGCAAACGGCCTCTTCCAGATGCAGGCAAAGTATACGAATATTGCCGATACACTTGAAATTTCATCGGCCAGCTACCGTTCTTTTAAGCTGAGTTTGAAGCAGGCGCTGCTGCAATACAAGTTTTACCTGGAACCTGTTTCCAAAACACTCGAAAATGTGACTATTTTTTCAAGGGATGCAAGTGAAGGCGCCTCAAAAGAAGTGGCCGGGTATTTTATTGCCTGGAAAACGCGTAATACCGGCAGTGAAATTGGCAGATATATGTATATCAATCATGATAAATATAAACTCAGCAGGGTGCGTTTTAAGGTCAACAATATGTGCGATAGTTGTAATGTAAGGGTGCGGGTCAGGGAAAAAGATGAGCGGGGGTTGCCCGGTGAGGAACTTTTCAGGGATAGCATCGGGGCCACGCTGCGCAAATCGTCTTTCGACAGTAAGGCATTTGAAATTGATCTTGAAAAATACAACCTGGTATTGCGGGAAAATGAAATTTTCATCACTATGGAAGTTTTAGGCTGCGGCAGTACTAACCTGGCACAAAACTGCTCCTTTTGTTTCATTGGCACCGAACCCGGCACTTATTATGCAAAACAGTTTTATACGGGCGATTGGGAGCGGTACGCTGATACAGATGTTTTTTTGAAGTTATATTATAAATATTAGCGCAACAGGGTTTTCGTCATTAAAATGCCCGCTCAAAAAATCCCTTTCCTTGCTTTTGAGGATGATCCTTCAAGTTCAACCATAAAAAATGCAGCTTCAGCCAGGCTTTTTTCCTGCTTTAAAATTGAACGTTTATATTCGACCTGCACAAAAAAATCAAAAAACATGAAAAAGCTCCTTGTCCTTTCTTTTGTAATTATTGGCGGGTTAAGTTCCTGCAAAAAAGACAGTAATTCAAGTTCTGATAATTCCATTACGGCAAGCAATGTAGCCAGCACAGCTTCTTCCGGCACCTGGCGTATTGCCCTTTTTAACGATTCGGGTACAGATGAAACAAACCATTTTACCGGGTACAATTTTACTTTTACTTCCGGTAACGTGGTAACTGCTGTTAATGGAGCAAACACCGTAACCGGATCCTGGGGTACCAGCAGCAGCAGCTCAGGGGTTGATATGCTGATC
>JBATOU010000119.1:0-2208 GCA_049291115.1 Ferruginibacter sp. | reverse complement strand
CTTACCACCATTGTAGATTACACTATACTGGAGAAAATAGGCGAAGCCGGTGTGGTGTGCCGGGTGTTTGAAAAGCCATTGACCCGGGAGCATATTTCGCTGGTGCTGCCAGAGGCCAGCAACCGGTGAGCCAATTCTGCCCAATCGGTTTATATTCGATGAAACAAAAACACACACCATGGCAAAAATCAACTTTTTACTCGCAGCGCTCACTGCGCTTATTCCATTGGCATTGGGCATGATTTGGTACAGCAGCAAAGTATTCGGAAAACCCTGGATGGCCGCTGCCGGCCTCACCGAAGAAGATGCAAAAACCAAACTGAATATGCCGCTGGTCTTCGGCCTCACTTATGTTTTCGGGTTTTTCATTTCCATCTCCCTCCACTTTTCGGTTATACACCAGTTTGGTTTCACTGCGTTGTTGGTTCCTGAAATGAATCATCCCTTAGCACCCGAAACCCTTACCGCAGCCAATGCGCTGCTGGAGCCTTTTACCACCAGTTTCAGAACCCTTCGTCACGGAGCTATACATGGCACTATCACGGGCTTGTTTTTTGTGACTCCGATTATAGCCATTGGCAGCATGTTTGAGTTTCGCGGTTGGAAATACATACTTATTCAGGCAGGCTACTGGACCGTGAGCTGCGCTTTGATGGGTGCTATCATTTGCCAGTACGCGTAAGTGTTTTATGCTTCAAGAAAATGCCCTGCCGGCTATGGCGGGGCATTTTTTTTGTGGATGGAGCAGCACAATCCCTACGCCACCCTTTGCACAAACCAGCCCGAGCCATCGGGCATGCGGCCTTTGCGAAACTGCCTGCCGGTGGTGCGGCTGATGTAGCTAATAGTGTTGTACGGTGGCAGTTTGGTGACCCAGTCCTGCCGGGTAATGATGAGCCCCTCGCCCACTTGCAGATTTTTGACGGCTGCGCTTACTAAAGTATTGCGCCCTTTGCCCACGGGCAAAATTTTGTCGGCTTCTTCTTTGTTTAGCTTTTGCATGGTGCTTTATGTATTGTTTTTTATTT
Source organism: Ferruginibacter sp. (assembly GCA_049291115.1). GTDB lineage: Bacteria > Bacteroidota > Bacteroidia > Chitinophagales > Chitinophagaceae > Ferruginibacter. The sequence goes on along the minus strand of JBATOU010000119.1, from coordinate 1,180 downwards.
AGAAAAATACGCGACCAACTGCGTGATTTGCAAGGTTAACTGAGTAAACAACTACGAAAGTCTTGAAGAATACACAGATAGTCTTGAATAAAACGAAACAAATCTACTAAATAACTATTAAATACTTGAAGAAAACGAAATTAATTTAGAAGAATACAAGAATAGTCTTGAAAAACACTAAGCCAATTTAGTAGAATACTACAACCAACTACTAAAACACTCTAAATATCTACTAAATGAGAAAAAGAAAAGAGGCAAAAAGCGGTTTTTTGCTGTTTTTTTGAGCAAAATATAGCATTTAAGCGGTCGCCTGACCGCGTTTCACCTGTTGGTGGTGTCACCTCACCCTGCAAAATCAGCCGGCTATTTTGAGTGGAAGGAAGTATGCCAGTCAAAGCTATTGTGCAGGGCCTGCATACCGGCAGACAGGTCTGACCAAGGTCAGACCGCAGGTAATGTTCAGCTATCGCTGTCTGACCTTGGTCAGACAATGTAGCGGTGGGCGCATTTTAATAAACAAAAAACCCCGATGCCGAAGCACCGGGGCTGTGTTACCGGATTTTTTTAATAAACGAAACTAAGGAGTGGGCGTATCAGGATTCTGCGGCCCCTGATCTTCGAAGAGGGGTTTTAATTCCTGCACAATAGTATCGGCACCAGGCAGGTCGGCCACGTAGCGCTGCGCCTCATGATACATATCCAGCGTATAATTATACGTGGTGTTGCCCAGGTTGTGGCGCAGGTCGGTGGCGCGGTCGTTAAACTCGAGCAAGAGACCCTGCACTTCGGTTAAAAAATCGTAACTCTCCAGAGCTTCAGCGGCCTTATCGGTGCTTACGGCACGGCTCACCAGATTGGTAAACTCGGGGCCAAAGTCGTGAATAGCCTTGTGCACATAGGCATAGCGGTTGGCCTCCACATTCGGGATGGTTTTGCGCTGCTCGGGCGTTAGGGTAATGGTGGCCACACCGTTGAGGGTGTCAAGGGCCATTTTAAGGCTGGTGATGATGGTGTTTTGCACCACTTCATCGATAGCCACGCTGTAGTTTTTTTGATAATTCATAAGCGTGAATGTTTGTGATGAAAATTGGTTTAATAAAAAATAGTGCGCGGTTTGCAGGCACCGCGCGGCCTTGTTGCAGGAGCCGGGGGCTAATACCGGTAACACACCTGGCGGCCT
>JBATOU010000118.1:0-53309 GCA_049291115.1 Ferruginibacter sp. | reverse complement strand
GTGCAGGATAAGGTTTACAGGCAGGCAGTTACTGCTGCAGGAAGCGGTTGCATGGCCGCACTGGATGCAGAAAGATATTTAGGGGAAAAAGGCCTGCATTAAAGACTTTATTATGGCGAAATGATTGGCTTACAAACAATTGCTGCAGCCCTTTGCTTCGTTTAGTTGTCAGATGAGTATGTTTACAATACATTTAAATAAACTCAGGTTTCATGGCCATCATGGCATGCACGATGAAGAAACCATTGTGGGAAACAATTTTGAGGTATCTGTAGCCGTTAGCTTTAAGGCGGCAGGGGAGATAAAAGGCCTTGCAGACACGGTTAATTATGTTGAGCTGCACCGTATTATCAAAAATATGTTTCAAAAACCGGTCAAATTACTCGAAACACTGGCACTCGATATTTGCCAGGCATTACACGATGCCGATCAAAGGATAAAAACAATTAACATAAGTATTAATAAACTGAATCCGCCAATCAATAACTTTACCGGAACAGTAGGTGTAAGTGTTTCCAAAAGTTTTTAGGCAAATTGTTGTTCCTAAGCCAACCTCTAAATAAACAGGCGTACAATGAAAATTCTGATAGGTTCCATCTGGGCTTTGCTTCTCTGCCTTTTTGTTTTTGGGCAGGATGCGAATTCGTATATAAAAGAAGCGGAGCGGCTGGAGGCATTGCCAAATGAAAAAGCTGCCTTCGACAAATTCAAACAGGCGCTGGTACTGGCGCCCTCAAATTCATATATACTTTGCAAATGCAGTGAACTGTGCAGCCGCATTGGCAACAGGGAAAAAACCAGCAGCGTCCGCGACAATTATTATACCGCTGCATTGTATTATGCAAAACAGGCGCTGGCCAGCACGCCTCAAAGCGATGAGGCCAATATAGTGATGGCCATTGCCATTGGCCGGAGCGCCCTCACCAAAAGCGGTAAAGAAAAAGTGGCGCTGGTAAAAGACATCAAGCATTATACAGATTTTGCCATAAAATATAACAAACAAAATTTTAAAGCCTGGCACGTACTCGGAAAATGGCATTACGAAGTAAGTAACCTTAATTTTGTGGAACGTACTGCCATAAAAATGTTTTATGGTGGCCTGCCCGAAGCTTCTTTTAAAAAAGCAATAGAATATTACGAAAAAGCAAAAGCCCTTAAACCCGGCTTTATGCTCAACTACCTGGAACTGGCCAAGGCCTATGAAAAAAATGACCAAACCAATAAGGCACTTGAGCAATTAAGATTCCTGCTCACCCTGCCCAATACCACTGAAGACGATCCCCGTATTAAAGCCGAAGCCCAGAAATTCATAAAAAAATGGAGTTGATGTCGATCTTAGCCATTATTTTCGGGTAAATAATCACATAAATTTGAAATGGAATAAAAATAGGAACTGGTACTTCCGGACCTTCCTTTTTCTACCGGTTTGTTGGTTAGTTATGGAGCATTTCAGCAAACAACGTTATTGCAGTTAAAGATTTTCATTTTCCCATTAACGATGGTTATTTCATTTTTTCTGCTGATCATCAACTTATTTTCTAAACCCCGATGGCTTATTACGACTTAGACAAAGAACAACGGCGCTTATTTTCGGAAAAAATACAGTCCGAAATTGAAAAAGATATTGCCCGTCAACAAACTACTCATCTGCTCAAATATGCGGCTGATGAAGATACTTATATACGTAAGGCAGCCTACCTGGCCATTGGCCGTATCTGCAAGAAAATACCCGGTAAACAAGCTTACATCATTGAACTGCTCAACAATTTACAGGAAAATAAGAACGAAAAAATAAGGCAAACCTGCATAAATGCTGCAGGGGAAATAGGTATACACAGTTTTGAAAAAGTGGAGTCGCTGATGCATACAGGATTGTTTGATACCCACCACAGTGTTCGCAATGCCGTAATTGGTTCCATAAAAAAGATCGGAGAAAAAAATCCAGAACCCGTACTTGCTTTTGCCCGAAAATACCTTAAACATCCTGATAAGGAAATACGCCGTGAAATTTGTCATGGTATAGAACTTAGGGGCCGAACACATCCGCAGGATATTTTACCACTCCTTAAAGAACTTGAATGGGACAAAACAGCCAGGGTACGCAATACGCTGGTGCATGTGATTGGTCAAATTGCTTACAAGAAAAACTGCCTGAAAACCGTACTGGAGCATCTCCGTTTTTGGGAAAATCAGGTAGTAGTGTGTAAATCGCTTGATGAGATCATTGAAGTGCATGAACGGTATAAGAATTTTGCAGTGCTTACCCAAGATGAAGCAAAAGAGATGATCCGCCTGTATTTCAATTATCCCTGAAATTTTTTGCTTACCGCTTCTGATTAAAATCTAGCTCTAACATGAGTTTCATCAGCTTTTGATGCCTGGCAAAGTATTACTTTTACCTATAAAATTTTAATAATATATGGTTAAGCAAAATTTACATGCTTTTATAGCCAAGCACACACTTGCCGTGGTTTCTACCGTAAAGCCCGATAAAACACCGGCATCAGCTGTTGTGGGCTTTGTAGCCAATACAGAATTGGAACTGCTTTTCGACACATTGAACACATCCAGAAAGTATAAATATTTACTTGAAAACCCGCATATTTCTGTGGTAATTGGATGGGATTTTGAGCAAACACTGCAGTACGAAGGCACGGCCGAACTGGTTACCAAAGAAGATGCGCCGGAGCTTTTTGAAACTTATTTCGATACCTTCCCCGAAGGATTTGAGCGCCATAAAAGGCTCGATAATATTGTTTACTTCCGGGTAAAACCAAAATGGGTGCGTTTTGCAGAATATCATGCACCGGTGGTCATTGAAGAAATGCGTTTTTAATCTTTGATTGGGCAAAAAGTGTAAGGGCAACTGTGCTAAACTGCATGGCTGCCCTTATTTGTTTTTCCAACGCCCGCTGCGCAGGTACCAAAATGCCATAAAGAAAATAGATGACCAGTAAATAAATTCATTGCTCCAGGCTACTGCAAGCGAAACATAGTTTACATTCATAAAATACCAGGTATACACAAGGTAAAGTGTAATGGCAATGAGCTCTATGGCAAGGTTTGTTTTTGTTTTTCCGGTGCCGGTAACTCCGTTGAGCCATATATTGGCGATGCTCATAAAAATGATACCCAGGCTCACGACCCTTATTACGGGTATGCCTTCTTTTACAAATTCGGGGCCCTGGCCAAATACACTAAAAAACAGCTCCGGAAATAAATTGAGCAGGCCGCACATGAGCAGGCAAAAACCTAGGCTCCACTGCATGATCCGGTTAATGGCGGGCAGCACCAGTTCGGGCCTTTTTTGACCCAGGAGATTGCTCACCATGGTATTGCTGGTGGCAGCAAATGCCCATACAAAAACACCGGCTAAACCAAATACATTGCGCATGGTGTTGCTGATGGCCTTGGCCATTTCGCCCTGGCGTTCTATGAGCAGGAAAAACACCAGCCAGGTGGTAACACTGATGAAATACTGCAGCACAAGCGGAAGCGATACTTTTAACACCTCGGCATTAATGGCCGCATCAAACTTAAAACTGTGAAACAACCTGTATTTATGTTTGAGCCGGGTATACAACAGCACCAGCAGCACGGTTACCATGGCCACTAACTCTGCCAATACGGATGCCACTGCAGCACCGTTAAAGCCCATCTGCGGAAAACCCACTTTACCAAATATGAGCAGGTAGTCGAACAGGATATTCATACCTGCTTCGCAAATGAACCCGATCATAAGATAACGGCTGTTGAGCGATGCTACCAAAAAAGCATTACACAACTGGAAAATATAAAGAAAGGGGAGGCCCAGGATGCGAATCCTTAAAAAACTCATTTCCTGCGGGTAAGCGCCGGCATCGGCCACTTGCTGCATAATAAAAGGCGCAATAAGCCAGGTAAAAAGGATACCCCCCAGGGCAAAAACCATTGCAATACGAAAGCCCTGCGAAAAAATGATCGTGAATACCCCTGTTTTATCGGCACCTGCATATTTGGAGAAAACCGATTGCATGGCATTGTTGAGGCCATTACCTGCCACGGCAAAGATCAGGTAAAACACACCTGTAATACCGGCGTTGCCCAGCGCATCGGTTCCCAAATGGCCCAGGAAGATGCTGTTGGTAAGCATATTGATCTGGGGTATCAGGATAGAAAGCGTTATGGGCAGGGCAATAGAAAGTACCTGCCTGTTGGTTAGCCGCACTTTCAGATCTGGTATTGTGGTTGCACTTTCCATAAAGTCAGCAAAAATATCTTATTTTGCCGCCTCAATTTTATTATTTGTGAAAACCGCATTTTTTATTCTGCCAGAAGGGGAGAAGCAGCATGTGCTGCTGGAAGCCGGCACCGATGGCTTTGCCTGTATTTTTTTCACCCGCGACCCTTTTTGTATCAACGGGGCATCTGTGTATGATTTCAGCAATGATGTGTCGCCATTATCATTGCAGGGAAATTTTGAAAAGATCATGAATGATAACCGGAAGTTTTTTGAAAATGCATTATCTGTGAGTGTAATGCTCAATGTAAAAGAAACAATACTTGTACCACGGGAATATTTCAATGAATCATCAGCCGAAGAAATGCTGGGCCTTGTTTTTGGCGAGGATAAAAATACCTCTGTTTTTAAAGATGAACTCAACGGGCTTGGGGCGGTAAATATTTACCGTACACACCATAAACTTGCCGGTATGCTCAGCCGGCAGTTTACTGCTGCACCCACCAGGCACAGTACCACGGTTCAGCTCAATTGCTTTACCGCAAATGATAATACACTACATTGCATTGTTTACCCGCATAAACTCAAAATCATTTTATTTAAGAACGGAAAATTTCAACTGGCGCAATATTTTTCTTATGGCACACCTGATGATGCCGTTTATCACCTGCTGGGTGTTTGTGGCCATCACGGTATTCCTGCCCCGGTAGTTAGCCTCCAGCTATACGGCCTCATAGATGAAAAATCGAACCTGTATGGCGAGATCTATAAATATTTTGCGCATGTGCAGTTTGCCGCAGTTCCGGCGGGTACACAATTATCGCAGGAGATCATACAGTACCCCCCGCAATTTTTTTCTCACCTGGTTATTGCGGCAACATGCGGATCATAAGCGGCATACACGGCGGAAGGAGAATAAACCCACCGGCAAAAATGCCTTATACCAGGCCCACCACCGATATTGCCAAAGAAGGCTTATTTAACATCATCCAGAATAATCTCAATATAGAGGAACTGGTAACACTCGATCTTTTTGGCGGAACAGGCTGCATCAGTTACGAACTGGCCAGCAGGGGAGCGGCAGATCTTACAATTGTGGAAAAAGATACTGCCATGTATGATTTCATTAAAAAAACGGCCGCTTTACTCCAATTTGAAAATTTTAAAGTGGTAAAGGCCGACGTGTTTAAATTTATTGAAACCTGTAACCAATCCTTTGATTTCATTTTTGCGGGTCCGCCTTATGCACTTACCAATATTGACGAACTGCCACGGCTTGTTTTTCAGAAAAAACTGCTTAAAAAAAACGGGTGGTTCATACTGGAACATACACCCAGGAACGATTATAAAAACTTTGCGCATTACCGTTCGGAAAGGAATTACGGCAGCACCATATTTTCTATCTTTATACAGGAGTAAATCCTTTTTTTATGGACAAAGCTTCGTTGCGAATGCAATACCGGGAAAAAAGAGCAGCTATCAGCCCTTTACAAAAGGAGAAGCTGGAAGACCTTATGCTCATCCGGTTTCAAAAACTTGCCATAGAAATACCTGCACATATCATGACCTATGCACCCATTGAAAAATTCAATGAGTTCAATCCCATCCATATAACCGACTACTGCTTTTTTAAAAATCCCGGGCAATCGCTTTTTTATCCCTTAATACCCGGAAAAGAAGCACCCATGCAGGCCATATTGGTAAATGATGATACTCTTTTTGAAACCAGCCGTTTTGGAATTGATGAACCTGCCAACGGGATGCCTATGTTTGCCGAAGAAATTGATATGGTGCTGGTACCGCTGCTTTGTTTTGATGAACTGGGCTACAGGGTTGGCTATGGGAAAGGCTATTACGACAGGTTTTTGCAAACCTGCAGAAAAGATGTATTGAAGATCGGCTTTTCGTTTTTTGAAGCCGAAAAAAAGATCAACGATATTCATAAAGATGATGTAAGGCTCGATTACTGCATTACACCTGAAAAAACCTATTCATTCAGCAAAAAAAATAAGCAGTGAAGCAATTACGAACCTTCTTGTACCCGCTTTCTTTTTTATACGGAGGCGTGCTCAGGCTGAGGCATTGGCTTTTTGACAGAGAATACCTGAAAAGTTCTTCCTTCAATTTTCCCATTATTTGCGTGGGCAATCTTGCCACGGGCGGCACCGGCAAAACACCCATGGTGGAATACCTGGTGGATATGCTGAAAGATCATTATAAAATTGCCACGCTCAGCCGCGGCTATAAACGAAAAACTACCGGCTTTGCCATTGCAAATGAGCACACCACGGCCTTAGATATAGGCGATGAGCCAATGCAGTTTCATGAAAAATACCCGGAGCTGGCCGTGGCCGTGGGAGAAGAAAGATTGGCTGCCATTCCGCAATTGCTGCACGCAAAGCCAGCAACAGAACTCATCATACTGGATGATGCCTTTCAGCACCGGCAGGTAAGGGCCGGCCTCAATATACTGCTCACCGATCATAAAAACATTTATACAAAAGATCTATTATTACCGGCCGGCAACCTGCGTGATGTACCATCGGCAGCCAAAAGGGCGCAGGTAATAATTGTTACCAAATGCAGGTCCGACCTGGATATTACAGAAAAAGAAAAAATAATAAAAAGCATCCGGCCGCTGCCGCAGCAGGAAGTTTTTTTTGCAGAAACAGTTTACAGCCGGCCTTACCATCTTTTTAACAGGTCGGAGGCCAATATCAGCCCTGAAACAATAGCAGTGCTCATCAGCGGAATAGCCAACCCGGCTCACCTGCAGGAATTTCTGAAAAAAAATATGGGGGGTGTTGAAATGATGCGTTTTGCAGATCACCATATTTTTTCCACCGATGACCTCAGGCAGATCATCAAACAATTTGATGAATTAAAAACCGAAAACAAAATCATTCTCACCACCGAAAAAGACGGGGTGCGTTTAAAAAAATTCGAAAAAGAGCTTGCCGGTTACCCGGTATATGTATTGCCTATTAAACATCATTTTCTTTTTTATGAAGGGCAGAAGTTTGAAGAACTGGTCATAAAATTCATCAACAGTTTTTATAGTGTACAAGCAGGCTGATCTTTTTTCATTCTTTTAAGCCTTATATATATGGAATGCAAACCCAAACGCATCTGTTGTGGCTAAAGCCTGCATATGCGGAAAATATTTGTGCTGTTTTTAATTGCATGTTACTTTAATACCTGCAAAAATGAGCAAAAAGCCAAACCAGCACTGCAAAAGATCATTTTATCAAAGGATCCAGCTCTGATAGATTATGTTAAATGCAAAGACAGTATTGCCCAACTACGTAAAAGCTTAAAGAGCAACTGGGGTAAAATGCCTTTGGCAGAGAAGGAACGAATTTTTGTAAAATCTGTTACCCAAACCATCATTCCGCCATGGTTGGGTACCGGCTGGGATTTTAACGGGATCACAGAAGAACCCGGAAAAGGAAAGATCGCCTGTGGTTATTTTGTAACAACGGTTTTAAGGGATGCAGGTGTAAAGTTAAACCGGGTTAAACTGGCTCAATGTGCTTCTTCAGAAATGATCCGTTCGCTGGTGGCAGTTAAAAATATCCATTCGTTTTACTACAGATCCTTTGAAGCTTTTTATGAATTTATTGCATCAAATGGTTTTGGGCTTTATATTATTGGCCTGGATAATCACACGGGTTTCATTTATCATAATGGCAAAGACATTTACTTTATCCATTCAAATTTTGCAGGCCCTAAATCTGTTCAGCAAGAAAAAGTATCTGATAGCTGGATATTAAAAGGCTCTGGTTGCCATATAGTTGGAAAGATCAGTACTGATGCCCGGTTATTAAATTCCTGGTGCGGCAATAACTAATGAATTATCCTATAATTAATATTATGTTAAGTAGATAAATTTAAAACAAAACAAACAGGTTTGGGCTTCCCCCGCTTATTTCATATCAGTACTGCCAAATGATAATGGTAATAACTGGCTGGCGGCATCCAGCACATATACTTTACCTTCTTTGCCGGTTAAAATTAAACGTATAGGTTTTTTTGTACGGTCTTCAAATTCTTTTAAAGCCTGGCGGCACATGCCACATGGAGAGATCGGGCGGTTACTTTCGCCATGAATATTGTTGTAAGAAATGGCCATGGTTGTAATGGGTATATCGGGGTGCAAAACCCCCGCTGCGCCCAATAAAACCCTTTCGGCGCAGGTTCCAACCGGGTAAGATGCGTTCTCCTGGTTGCTGCCGCTTACCAATTGCCCGTTTTGAAGTATAGCGGCCGCTCCCACCAAAAAGTTACTGTACGGCGCATAGGCGGTTTCTGTGGCCTTTTTGGCGGCTTCTACCAGGTCTTTATCTGCCTGCGAAAGATCCTCACTTGACTCAAACACCTCAAAACTGAATTTATAATCTTCTTTCATTGAATTAAAAATTGCTCTAAAATATACTAATGTAGTTCATTTTACTGAATTATAATTAATACAAACGTACAGCCTTTCAATAGATTGTACTAACACTTCTCAAACATACACAAAGGGCATTTAAAAACACCCAATAACCCTGTATTCAAAAAAAAGAGATACACCGGTTAAAATGTATCTCTTCTTTTAAAATTATGTTGACCGGGTCCTTCCGGCGGTAAAAGTATTAATTCAGGCTTCTGAAATCAACCGGCACCAGTTTGCTTACACCCGCTTCCTGCATGGTAACCCCGTAAATCACATCCACTGCATTCATGGTCATTTTGTTGTGGGTTACAATGATAAACTGTGAGTTTTCGCTGAACTGTTTTATCATGTTTGTAAATTTCCCCACATTGGCATCATCAAGCGGCGCATCCACCTCATCGAGTATACAGAAAGGCGCAGGTTTAATGAGATAAATGGCAAACAACAGTGCCGTGGCGGTGAGTGTTTTTTCTCCCCCGCTGAGCTGGCCAATGCTGCTGGGTCGTTTTCCTTTTGGTTTGGCCACAATATCAATTCCGGTCTCTGCAAGGTTTTCGGGGTCAACCAACACCATATCTGCCGTATCCTCTTCTGTAAAAAGCGCTTTAAATACCTTTTGGAAATTTTCCCGCACTTTGTTAAAAGTGTCGAGGAACTGCTGGTTGGCGGTTGCTTCCACTTCCTGTATGGTTTGCAGCAGGCTGTCTTTTGCCGTTACCAGGTCATTCTTTTGTTCGAGAATGAACTCATACCTTTTTTTCATTTCGGTATAGGCTTCGATGGCCGTTGGGTTCACCTCTCCCATATTCTCCAAACGCTTTTTCATGCGTTCATTCTTTTCCTGCAGTTCTTCAAGCGGCGTATCGGTTGTACGCGGTTCATCTATAATGCTGTCGAGGTCTACCTTAAATTCCACGCTCAGCCTTTCTTTCATTCCGGCCAGCTGCAGTTTAAGATCGGTGAGTTTATCTTTTATTTCGTTGAGCAAATGATCGATGCCTTCTTTTGAACGCTGCTTAAGGCGCAGTTCGCTTTCCTTTTCCTGTAATGCGTTGCGCAGGTTATAATATTCCTGGTCGGCCTCATTCAATTTCTTCTCTTCACTTTCTTTACCATGAAGCATTTCCAGCACCAATTTTTCGAGCTCTGCAAGCAGTACTGCGGTCTCGTCAATATTGGTGGCCGCTTCTGAAAGCTGGGCATTGCTGTTTTCCACCTGCACGTTGAGTTCGTTGAGCTGGTTTGTTTTAAATTCCAGTTCCTGCTTCAGTGATGTAACCTTGCTTTGCTGGCGGGTTACCTGCAGGTTGCTGTCGTTAAATGTAACCGTGGCAAAATTATATTCCTGCTCTGCATTGGCATAATCCTGTTCGATCAGCTGCAGCTTATCGGCCAGTTCGGCCAGCTGAAAATTGAACTTTTCAAGATCGTTCCTTGTTTCGGAAATGGCATTGTGGTTATCGTCGAGCTGATGCTGAAGTTCTCCCACCCTGCTGCTGCTGCTGGTTTCCTGGTGATGCAGGTTTTCCAGTTTATTCTGCAGTGAAAAAACAAGATTGGTCAGCTGGTTAATATCCTGCTGCGTTTGGCGGATGGCATTTTCTTTCAACTGCTCGTTGTAAGAGATCACCTCATTGTGCTTTTGCTGAATGCCCGCTTTGAGGTTATTAACAACAGCGCTTTGTGCTGCAATTTCTTCCTGCAGTTTTTCAAGGTTTTTGACCCGGCCAATTTTTTTACCTTCAAACAATCCCACGCTGCCGCCGGAGAGTGAGTATTTTCCTTTTACATATTTACCGCTTTTTTCAAGTACCACGGCCCCATTGCTGTTGCGTAAAGCCTCTTCATTTTCGGCAATGAATACATTGCCCAAAAGACTTTCCGCCAGTTTTGCATATTTGGCATCAATTTCCACCACGCTCAGTGCGGGTATAGTACCATCGGGCTGATGATGCTTTTCCACCTCAGCAAATTTGTTAAGCAAAAAGAAATTAGCCTTTCCCTTCTTATTATCATCGAGCAAATGAACTGCCTGCAAACCCTCTTCCAGGTTATTTACGATATAATAGTTGAGGTAAGGTTCCAGTACATTTTCAACCGCGGCACGAAATTCTTCTTTTACATAAATGATATCAGAAAGCAGCGGGGCTGTATGGTTCCAGCCTTCATTCTTATGGAGGAATTTCACACTTTCGGGATATCCTTCCATTGAATCAACGAGGCTTTTCAGCAGGTCGTGTTCATTTGTTCTGGCATCGAGTTTACGGTTTTCTTCGGCCAGGCTGTTGCGCAGGCCTTCCATCATGCTTTGCGTGGCTAATATCTGCTCTTTTGTATTTTCATGTTGTTGCTGCAATTGCTCCAGGTCGGTTTTTTTACTTTCCAGTTCGGCCTCTTTTTGCTTCTTGTCTTCTTCCAGTTGTTTGATCTGGGCCTGGCGATGGCTTTTTTCTTCCTGTATTTGTGCAATGGCACGCTGCAGGTTCTGGATAGATGTATCGGCCACGGCTACCTTCTTTTCGGCATCAAACTGGTTGCGTTGTATGGCCTGGTTATCGCGGCGGGTGGCGTCAATGCTGCTGCGCTTTTCATCAAAGACCCTGCGTTTTTCTTCTACCGCTTCTTTAAGCGTATCCAGCTTTTCTTCGAGTTCATTCAGCTTTAGTTCTTCATCGTTTATTTGTGTGCCGGTAAAACCAATACTCTCTTCGAGGCCCTTTAACTGGCCGCTTGCTTTTTGCAAAAATTCATCGAGCCCGAGTTTGCGTTCCTTTAAATATTGCAGGCGCTGCGTGGTAAGGTTCTTCTCATTTTCTTTGTTACGCACTTTATCGAGCAGGTCGTTAAAAGCATGCTGCATCTGCTGCAATGCTTTTTCTTTTTCAATAAATCCGAGTTTTTCCTGTTCCAGCGCAGCTTCTTCTTTTGCAATGGCTGTCTCCAGCTCAATGCGTTTATCCACTTCCTGTTGCTGCTGTTCGTTAAGGTCTTTGTACGTGAGGTTAAATCCTTCGAGGGCAGCCTTTGCCAGCTCGATGCTGACCTCTTTATAATCTTTTTTAATTTCGAAATACTTCTCTGCCTTTTTTGCCTGGCTTTCCAGTGTTTTAAGCTGGTTGTTTATTTCAAACAAAAGGTCTTCAATACGGGCCAGGTCCTGTTCGGTGGCATCCAGTTTTAGTTTGGCCTCTTTTTTACGTGTTTTATAGATGGTGATTCCGGCTGCCTGTTCAAGCATTTTTCGGCGGCTGTTCTCTTTATCCTTAATGATATCATCCACCATACCCAGTTCAATGATCGCATAGCTGTCGGTACTTACACCCGTATCCATAAAAAGATTATGAATGTCTTTGAGACGGCAGGCCACATCGTTAAGGCGGTATTCGCTTTCGCCGCTTTTATAGTATTTACGGGTAACCGTTACGGTGTTAAATTCTGTTGGCAACAGGTTCTTGGTATTTTCGAAAGTAAGGCTAACCTCGGCAAGCCCGCTGGCACTTCTTGTTTTGCTCCCGTTGAATACAAGGCTTTCGAGGTTTTCGCTGCGCAGGTTACTGATCTTATGCTCCCCTATCACCCAGCGGATACTGTCGATGATATTGCTTTTTCCGCAACCATTGGGGCCAATAACGCCGGTAATACCTTCATCAAAATTCAATACGGTTTTATCGGCAAAACTTTTAAATCCTTTGATTTCTAAACTCTTTAATCGCACGGTTTTCTGTTTTTAAGTAAGACGGCAAATATAGCCGGATTAAGAGGAAAAAAAAGTTGAATTGAGGCGTAAAACTTGTTAATTATTCACAGGTTGTACACAAAGCTTTTTTTGTGTATTTTATCTGTAAAATAATCGTACTCTATAAAATCATAACCCGTTTTTTTAAACTAAATTATCAGCCACCGGGAATCGCATTAATATTTTTATTCATCCCTGCTGAAAATCACATTCCATCGCAAGGGAACTGCATTTGCAACTTCACAAAAATGATTTTTTCAGGCAAAAAAAAGGGCTGCCGTGGCAGCCCTTTCTAAGTGATCTTTTGATTATTGTAAAGTGGCCCTCTTTTTGGTTATTTCGGCAACTTTTTTCTGGTCATTTTTAAACCCGTAAATATCCTGTACATATCCCAGCACATTTCTGTAAAGGGCTTTTTCGGTTTGTTTTAAACTTGGTTTTGCATCATAAAATGCAGCTACGGTGTTGCAATAAGTTATGCATTCATCCATTTTTGCGTTGGAAGCCTTTTTAAGTTCGGCTTTTTTCTTTGGATCCTTTGCGAGGTTTGAAGCTGAACTGATATCTGCTGCCACATTGAAACTGTGGTTGCACATTAAAATTGCGGCATCAATTTCCTTATCGGCAGCTATGGCGGCCTTTAAAACTGATGTAAGCTTTTCTTTGAGTTGCTCCTGGTTGTCGGGCCTTTTCTCAGATGTATAAATGTAATTATAAAGCTCAATGGCATAATTATAATTCAATGTAAAATCGGAAGGCGATTTTGCAATTAATTCTTCGTAACGTGCAAAAAGGGCGGGTTTATCGGTAATATTTTTAAGTTCGAGTTCATTCCAAAACCCGTCTTCGGGGTATAATTTCCTTCCTTTATCGAGAATTACATTCAGGTTATCGGTTTCTTTTCTCCTGTTGTAATAATCTGCCAGGAGCTGGTAAACATCCAGGTAAGATTTTCCGCTTACGTTGGCATCGGCTAGTTTGCGGTAATACCTCATTGCATCCTCTTCTCTTTTTGCCTGGCTGGCAGCTATGGCGGTATTCAACACCAGTGCCGTATCAAGCTGGTAAAGTTTAACCTGTGGGTATTCATATTTTTTTGCAAGAATGAAATTTTCCACATCCATGGCCTTCGTAAAAGAAGTATAAGCTGATGCAAAATCTTTATCATTAAAAAGGTTTGCACCCAGGTCGTACAGGCCAAGGTATAGATCAAGGTAAGAAGTATAGGTTTCGAGCTTCATTCGCATGTCTTTTGGATCGAACTTCTGCGCATTTTGAAAAGCTTCAAAAGCGGCTGTTTTTAAAGAAATAGCCTCTGATTTTGGAACAGCAGCATCCTGCGAAAGAGCATTGTAAATACGTCCTTTAAAATACCATGCGTCGCTGTTGTTTGCATTTTTTGCATCGGCAAGCATTTTATCCACTGCGGTTTTTGCTTCCTTATACTGCTTTTTATTATACATTTCTGCAATGGCATCAATGTCTTGCGCACCTGTATAAAGAGAACTGATGGCAAACAATGACAAAATAAAAATCCGTTTCATTTTTGTGTCTGTTTTAGGCGTTAAAGATATTAAGTAAATGGTATATTGCAGCAGATTTTTCACAAATCATGCCAACCGGATTCTTAGACTCTTTTTAAGGCAAACCAGGGGCGTGAATGTTGTTAAATTTATCTTATAAACAGCATTTTGATCAGCCAGCACAGCATACAGCAGATTTTAAGCCGCATAGATATTGTGGAAATTGTAGGCAGCTTTATTAAGCTCAAGAAGCGTGGTGCAAATTACCTGGGTCTTTGCCCTTTTCATAACGAAAAAACCCCCTCCTTTACCGTTTCCCCCTCCAAGGAAATTTATAAATGTTTCGGCTGTGGTAAAAGCGGTAATACCATCGGTTTTTTGATGGAGCTTGAAAAATACAGCTATGTGGAAGCCCTGCGCTGGTTGGCCACCAAATACAATGTGGAGCTTGAAGAAACCGAAGTAAGTGCTGAAGTTAAAATGCAGCAGCAGGCGGCAGACAGCCTTTATATCATTAACGGTTTTGCTCAAAAATTCTTCAGCGATGCCCTTTACCATTCAGAAGAAGGCACAGATGTGGCGCTCTCTTACCTTAAAGAACGGGGCTTCAGGGATGAAATCATCAAAAAATTCCAGTTAGGCTTTAACCCATCTGCACGGGATGCATTTGCCCAGGCGGCGTTGGCTGCCCAATACAATACCGACCTGCTGCAGAAAAGCGGGCTGGTTGTACTGAGAGATGAAAAGCCGGCCGATAATTACCGAGGGCGTATCATTTTTCCAATTCATAACCAAAGCGGTAAAGTGCTGGGTTTTGGTGCAAGGCTCATCAAAAGCAATGATAAGGCGCCCAAGTATATCAATACGCCGGAAAATGAGATATACATAAAAAGTAAGATCCTTTATGGGTCTTATTTTGCCCGGATGGCAATTGATAAAGCCAATGAATGCCTGTTGGTGGAGGGATACACAGATGTGATCAGTCTTCACCAGGCGGGTGTGGAAAATGTAGTGGCCAGCGGTGGTACTTCACTTACACCCGACCAACTGCGGCTGATCAAAAAATACAGCAACAACCTTACAATTGTTTATGACGGAGATAATGCCGGTATTAAAGCTGCGCTCAGGGGACTTGACCTTGCGCTGGAAGAAGGCCTGAACGTAAAATTGGTACTGATCCCCGACGGCGAAGACCCCGACAGTTATGTAAATAAGGTTGGCCCGGAGGCTTTCAGGAATTTTGTAGCGGCCCACAAAAAAGATTTTGTACTATTCCAACTGGATATTGCGCTCAAAGATGCCGGGGCCGACGCCGCCAAACGCTCGGCAGTAGTGAACCAGGTAGCAGAAACCCTTTCTAAAATAAATAAAACCGAAGAATTTAGCCGGAGGCAGGATTATATAAAACAGGTTTCGGAGATATTAAAAATTGAGGAGGCCGGCCTTAATGCCCTGGTAAATAAACTTATACGGGATAAAATTTCGAAAGAGGAAAGCCGTAATGCTTTTAAACAGGAACTCCCCCATCCTTTACCCGCGGGCCAGGATCCGGCAGATGAGATCGGTGAATTTTTTAGTACAGATGAAATGAATGAGCGTGCCCTGATACGGAGCCTGCTCGAATTTGGCAATAAGCAATGGAACGAGGAGCAAAAAGTAGCCGACTTTCTTTTTGCAGAAATAGAAACCAACGAACTCCACCATATGATGGACAATAAGGGTTTGGTAAACATCTATAACATCTTTAAAAAATGGTACGAAGAAGGGTTAAGTCCCACTGCTAAAAACTTTTTATACCACGAAGACAGGGAGCTCAACCTGCTTGTTATTAACGTGATGGATTATAATACTGAAATAAGCCCCCGCTGGAAGGAGATCTTTGAAGGGCATATCAACAGCCGGGAAGACCTGTTCAGGGAAGAAGTGATATCTACCCTATCTTATTTGAAACTCCGGAAAATAAAGAAACTCATTTCGGAGAACCAGCGTGAACTGGAACACAGCAGCAACCCCGAAGAGCAACTCGTTTACCTTCAAACACACCAGCATTTAAAGCAAATGGAAATTGAACTGACCAAAAAGGCAGGTACAGTCATTTATAGATAATCTGTGATCAAACAGCTGCCACTGCAGGCTTAACCTTGGTAACCGGGGCGGCTACCTTTACCCCGTTAATCTTGGTTTTTGAGGCATTGCCGTTTTTAATGGTCGGTTGAAAGCTCATGGCAGTCCAAACACTGTCAAGGTCTACCTGCTCTACAGTATCAAAACCGTATTTACAAAGGCAATCCCACTGGCACTCTTTAGAAAGGTCACTCACGATTTTTGAAGCAACTTTAGGATAAGAAACCCAGAATTTTGCGTTGGTGCTTAAGGCAGGGATCACATCATTCAGGATTTCGCCTAATTGTTTTTTGTTGATTGCAAAAACAAGGGCAAAATCGATCTTCCGGCTGCGCAATAACGGCGTAACACTCTTTGCAAAAGAGAGTTTGCTGAATTGCTTTTCGATGGAAGAAGGGAGACCCTGTATCAGTAGATTTTTTTCGTCGGCTAATTGCAATTTTTCGAACACTGTTGGTAATGCCATAAAACACTTATTCGTTTGCGATTGTGGAAAATGCAGAAAAATGTGGATAAACCTTCAATTTCTGAAGTGCAAAGATAGTGAGTTTTACTGGATTTGCAGCGAAAATCTAAAATAAAACTCCACCAAATGTGGAGTATTACTGAATTATGATAATTATTTTTAATACGTCACTTAGATGGTTTATAATATTTCATCGCCTCGGGCATGTATTTTTTTAATTGGGTGATCCTGCTCTCATCCCCGGGGTGGCTGCTTAAAAATTCGGGCGGTTTATTGCCATCCGAAGCAGCGATCATCCTTTGCCAGAACGGAATGGCTTCCTTTGGATTATAGCCGGCTATAGCGGCAAAAATCAGCCCAAATCGGTCGGCCTCATATTCCTGCTTCCGGCTGTTTGGCAGCAGTACCCCTACGCTGGCAGCCGGGGCATATACATTATTGAAAACAGCATTTGCTTTTGCCCTATTTTGGGTAAATGCGTTGCCCACGGTGCCAAGGCCCTGTGCCAGGGCTACCTGGCTCATCCTTTCATTGCTATGGCCGGCAATTGCGTGGGTAATTTCGTGACCCAAAACAATGGCCAGTGCTGCCTCATTTTTTGTTACAGCCAACAGTCCGCTGTACACCACAACTTTGCCCCCGGGCATGCACCAGGCGTTTACCTGCTTATCATCCACGAGGTTGAACTCCCAGTTATACCCGTTCAACAAACCAGTTTTTCCCTGTTTTGTATAATAAGACCTGATTGCGGCAGCCACCCTGCTGCCCAGTTTTTTTACCATAGCAGCATCGGCATTGTTCATTACTTTATTTTCATTCAGAAAACTGCGGTATTGTGTAACGGCCTCCTGCTGAAGGGTTGATTCGGGAAACAATGATAACTGCTTACGGCCTGTAATGGCGTTGGTACTGCAACCAATGATCACAAGACAGATGCCCGCAAATACCAGTATACTTTTCATGATGGTCTTTTTCAGGTTAAGAAACATTTGTGTAAAGACAAACAAACAGTCCGTATGTTTAACCGGCTGTTCTTAGTATTGTGTTAAACAAGCGGCATACCAATTTTTGTGAAGATGATGAAAACCTTTACTGAACTACCCGCCGGGAACCCGGAACTGTATAAAAAATCCCGGTTAGCTGGTAACCGGGATTTTATCAATTTAATTTTATAAATCTATTTGAATCAGTTGCGGTTTTTACGCCTGTTTCTGAACAGTGGTGCACGGCTCTCCACACCGCGTAAAATGCGGCCAATATTCTTTTGATGCGTTACTATTACCATGATGGCCACCAGGAGGGCAAATACCCGGTAAAATACTTCATGCTCATTCCATATCCACAGTACAAAAACGGGCAACATAGCGGCAGACAGAATAGAGCTTAATGATACATATCTTGTAAGGAATAATACCAGGAGGAAAACCAACACACAGCTTAATGCAATACCCGGCTGTATGGCCAGTATCATACCAAACAGGGTGGCCACACCTTTTCCGCCTTTAAAATTTGCAAAAACGGGAAATACATGCCCTAAAACGGCCGCCATACCCAGGCCAAGCATGAAATTGGTCCTTTCCATTTCGTTATGAATATAAAACGGAAGCAGGTTATAAAGTCCAACAGCTGCGGCACCTTTGAGTATATCAATTACCATAACCATGGTGCCGTAATTATTTCCCAATACCCTGAAGGTATTGGTAGCGCCCATGTTTCCGCTGCCATAGTCCCTGATGTCTATGCCGAAAAATTTTTTGCTGATGATAAGTGCTGTTGGAATAGAGCCTATCAGGTATGCTAAAATGATCAGTATTGCTTCTTTCATCTTTGTTCAATAGCGAGTTGAGAAATACAAATATACAAAAACCGGCTCTAATAACGTCAATTATAAGGATTTGGTATAATGTGTCCTCAATGCGATCCAATCTCCTTTTTGAGTTATACATTCCAAATGAAAGCCATGTGTTTCTAAAGCCGGAAGCAATATTTTTTCATCCTGCGCCAGCAATCCACTGAAAATCACCGTGGCATTTGTATTGCAGCAACCCGCAATGGCAGCAAGGTTAGCGAGTATTACATTGAGGTTAATGTTGGCCAATATGATATCTGCCTTATAAGAAGCCGGCAAAGAACCTGCATTTTTCAACTCAATTTTAACAGCATGGTTTGCCTCAATATTTTCTCTTGCGTTATTGATACTCCACTCATCGTTATCAATTGCCAGGATGGAGACTGCTCCCAGTTTTTCTGCCAAAATTGCCAGCACGCCGGTTCCTGTACCAAAATCTATCACATGCTTAGCTGCAAAATCTACTTGCTGCATTTGCTTCATTACCAGGAAGGTGGTTGCGTGGTGCCCCGTGCCAAAACTCATTTTAGGTGTAATGATGATCTCATGCAGCACATCTTTGATGGGAGGATGAAAACTGGCCCTGATGGCCGCAAAACTGCCCACAAGTACGGGTTCAAAACTACTCTCCCACTGCTGGTTCCAGTTTTGATTTTCAATAAAAGAGATATCGTAAGAAACGGGCTTAAAATGCGCTGCGATTTCTTCTATGATAAGGGGATCAAAACTTTGCTGTTCAATAAAGGCCAGCAGGCAATCGTCTTTTTCTTCAAAAGCATCGTAACCTTTATTGCCAAGTAATGCCAGTATCTGCTCCTGTGTATTTTTATCAGGCGTGTTAAACGAAATGCAGGTAAATTTTTGCATGCTGCTAATGTAAGCTGCTTTGGGGCATTGTTATACCTTTACCATAATATTTTTAATGGAACGCAAAAATTCTGCCGAAATAAAACGATGGCACGGCGTTTGAAATATAACCAGTATAATTCAAAGCCGCAGGCTCATTTTAAAACATTTATCTGAACAATTATGAAACAATACCTTGTCTTATTTTTATTAAGCACGATGCTGGCAGGTCTTTTATCCTGCAAAAAAGAGGAGAACAGTGCTCTCACAGCCTTGGGAGCCAGTTACTGGAAAGGCATGTACAGCGATACACTGAGCACACCGGATAAGGGTTACGGACTGCTGTTTCGTGCCAATAACAGTGTAAGGGTTTACGATATGGCACTCACAACAGACAGTGCCGCCGCCAATATTGGCGAAGGCACGTATACCTTATCGGGGAATGTGCTGAACTTTAACTACAGCAACCTTTTCAGCAATGGCCTGTTTAGTGGAACGGGAACAATTAATTCGAGCGGTAATATTTTGAGTGGCCAAATCACTTTCACAGGAATTGATACCACTACAGGAAACTTTAGCGTTACAAAGCAATAAGGCCGCCATTATTTTTAGATCCGGTTTTACTTTGAAGGCATAGAAGGCCTAAGTTCTATTTTGCTGGGCAGGCTGCGTGGGTTCATTTCCAGCAGGTCGAGCACCAACTGGCCTATATCTTCGGGTTGTATCTTCCATGCATCGGTATCGTTGGGGGTATGGTTATTGAAATAAGTGGCCACAGAACCCGGCATGATCGTGCTTACCTTAATACCGTATTTGCGCAGGTCGAGCATAATTGCCTGGGTAAAACCCACCAATCCAAATTTACTTGCATTATAGGCCGAAGCGGTTTCAAAAAAATTGGCCCCAGCCAGGCTGGCGATGGTAATAATGTATCCCTGCGATTGCTTAAGCGGCTCAATGCAGGCTTTTACACTGTTGAAAACACCGGTAAGATTGGTATCGATGGTTTCTTTCCACTGCTGCGGGCTTAGTGAATCGATAGGGGCAAAATGCCCTACCCCTGCATTGGCCACCAGCACATCGAGCTGGCCAAAATGCTTGAGGGTTGCAACAACGGCTTTCTGCTCATCGTCCCAATTGCTTACTTCGCTCTGCAGGGCCAGTATTTTTGAGGGATCGTTTGTGAGTGAAGCGGCTGCTTTTTCAACAACTGCCAAATTGCGGCCGGTTATGGCCACCCGCATTCCTTTTTCAAGCAAGCATTTTGCAATGCCGAGGCCGATGCCCTTGCTGCCGCCGGTGATATATGCGGTTTTGTTGTGGAGGTTGTTCATATCAAAAGGTTAAATATTTTTTTTATTGATTCGAAAAGTTATTTACTATAAAATAATGCAGGAAGTAAGTACTCATTCCAATAGATTTAGCGAGGCAAGCTAAAGCATTCTTTTAATACCTCGTTTTACTGCCCTACTTTGCTTTAAGCAAATCAGCAAAGCATCATATTCTTGTTTAAGAAGAATACCCTTCAATTCATAATCAATCCCTTCTATTTTATACACTTCGTCTAAAAGAGAAACTTGATAATCTTCAACTTCATTTCCATAAATATAAGTTGGTAATTCAAAATAAAAACCAGCATCAGTTATTATAATATTTTCTTGGAAAGCGTAGCAATTAAACATACGTTCATTATCATTATTACAGCCATGCGAAACAGTTATTAATGAAGGTGCTTTGCAACTTCTGGTAGGTAATGAAGCAATTATAAGCCTGCTTTCAACCGATTTCAAGACAATAAAATACTTATTTTTACTTGTATTGCCATTCTTGAAAAAAAACGGTGAGAAATAAATAACTTGACCTTCCGCAAACAATGATCAGGGTTTTAATGAATTTATAAATTGTCTGTTATCAGATACCTCCTGATAATATTTTTTTAGTTCGTCATTATCGTCAAAAAGCAAACTGAAATCAATATGATAGTCACTTGTGTTGATTGCACCTGACTCCAAAGCATTTAAAATGCCATATTTAGCAGCACTACGCCTCCACAAAGAAGTTTCTTCATGCGTAAAATCGACTAAGTTTTTTGCGGTTTTATGACGGGCAAATTCAGTTATTTTTTCTAGTAAAAAAATATCATTATCACTAAATTCGTCATCATTAAATTCCCCAATTGCCTGATATAATAAAGAGTCATATTTATCAACCTTTATGAAATCTTTGAAAAGATTAAGCTTTTGTTCAGATAAATCGACATAAACATCTTTAATAACAGGACCAAATTTCCATAATTGAAACCCTGCGCCAAAAAAAGGAACAGCAAATTTCTTTATAGAAGATTCTTCCAAAAGAAAAAGCAATTTCAAAATCTTTGTTTTAGAAAGATCCCCAACATTTTTGGCCAAATACAAAAGAGTATTGCCAATCTTGTTGATTTGTTGATGCGTTAATGAAGCTGACATATTATATATAGGTTAAACAAAGATAGTAATATTTTAATTGCTAAATTATTTAGTTTTGTTAAACCGCTTTAAAATTAATGACGTTCCTATTCCAAGCTCTTTTTCATCTAATAATCCTTTTTATACTTTTTAAATATTAAATTAAACAAAAAACTCCGCAGCTTTTCAACTGCAGAGTTAGTATCTTAAAAGAAATTTAAATTATGCTTCATGTCAATCCTGCTGTGGCCTTGGTTGTGCTTCGGGCTTTGGAATAAGGGCTTTGCGGCTGAGTTTGAACTTGCCGGTTTTTTGGTCAACATCCAGCAGTTTCACTTTTACCTTATCGCCTTCTTTAAACACGCCATCCATGGTTTCGAGGCGCTTCCAGCTTATTTCGCTGATATGGAGTAATCCTTCCTTCTTAGGCAGGAACTCTACAAAGGCGCCAAAATCCTTGATGCTTTTAACGGTTCCTTCGTAGGTTTCGCCCACAACCGGAACAGCTGTAATGCCACGCACCCAGGCAACGGCTTTATCGAGGCCCGCTTTGTCTTTACAGAAGATGCTTACTTCTCCTGTATCGCCCACTTCTTCAATATTAACCGTGGTACCGGTTTCACGCTGAATTTCCTGGATCACTTTACCACCTGGCCCTATCACCGCACCAATATATTCCTTGTCGATGATCAGCTTCACCATGCGTGGTGCATGCGGCTTCACATCATCCCTGTGCTCAGGTACGCAGGCATACATGGCATCGAGGATATGCATACGGCCGGCTTTTGCCTGGGCAAGTGCCTGGCGCATGATGTCCATACTAAGACCATCTACCTTAATATCCATCTGCACGCCGCAGATACCATCTTTTGTTCCGGTCACTTTAAAGTCCATATCGCCCAGGTGATCTTCATCGCCAAGGATATCTGTTAATACAGCAAACTGGTCACCCTTTTTTATAAGTCCCATGGCCACACCGCTCACGTGTTTTTTAACAGGCACGCCTGCATCCATCAGCGCCAGTGAACCGGCACAAACAGTAGCCATAGAAGAGGAACCGTTACTTTCCAGGATATCGCTCACCACTCTTACGGTATAAGGATATTCGTTGCCGGGCATCATTTTCTTTAAGGAGCGCATGGCAAGGTTTCCGTGCCCTACTTCCCGTCGGCCAACGCCACGCATCATTTTTACTTCGCCGGTACTGAAGGGGGGAAAATTATAATGCAGAAAGAACTTAGCATAGTTAGAGCTATGAGCCGTTTCGGCCAATAATTCATCTAAAGGGGTTCCTAAAGTAACAGTTGTAAGTGATTGTGTTTCACCTCTGGTAAACAAAGCGCAACCATGTGGCGTTGGCAACAGATCAGTTTCCATCTCCAGCGGGCGCACCTGTTCTGTACCACGGCCATCGAGCCTGCGGCGGTCGGTTAAGATCATATCACGTACTACATGATATTGCAATTCTCCAAAATAATGGCCTATTAAAGCCTTGTCTTGATCGGGTAATTCTTCGCCCAAGAAACCCTTTACTTCTTCTTTCAGTTTATCAAAGGCATCGGAACGCTCGTGTTTAGCAGAGGCAGATGCAGCAATGGCGTGCATTTTATCTTTTGCAAATTCGTTGATCTTCTTTTCCAACTCTTCGTTGCGGTATGGCTTTGTGTATTCCCTTTTGGCGGTTACACCAACTGTGTTACGCAGGTCGGCCTGGGCCTTTATCTGAACCTTGATGGCTTCGTGGGCCAGTTCAAGTGCTTTAATGAGATCTTCTTCCTGGCACTCGTTTGCTTCACCTTCCACCATCATAATATTTTTGTCGGTGGCGGCTATTAAAAATTCGAGGTCACTTTTTGCCAGTTCAGAACGGGTGGGGTTTACGATCCAATTGCCGTCTATCCTGCCAACACGGGCTTCTGAAATAATTTCCTGGATGGGTATATCGGAAACGGCCAAGGCGGCAGAGGCAGCCAGGCAGGCCAATGAGTCGGGCATAACTTCATCATCACTTGAGACAAGTGTTACAAGTACCTGAACATCACAAAAATAATCTTCCGGAAATAATGGTCTCAAAGCACGGTCGATCAGTCTTGAAGTAAGAATTTCATAATCATTAAGGCGTGCTTCCCTTTTGAAAAAAGAACCCGGGATACGGCCTGCAGAAGCAAATTTTTCCTGGTAATCTACAGATAAAGGGAAGAATGATTGTCCTTCTTTTGGTTCTTTATTAGCAACAACGGTTGCTAAAATGATACAATTGCCCTGGCGAACGGTAACGGCACCATCGGCCTGGCGTGCAAGTTTACCCGTTTCGATGGTAACCGAACGGCCAGCACTTATATCGAATGTTACTGATTTTGGTTGTAATAATGACATGTAGTTTGTTTTATGTGTTCCACACTATATGGCAGAACGGGTAATAAGGATGTATAAAACGAATAATTCCCAACGCTGATGTTACAATCGTTGGGAATAATTCAGTGATACATATTTAATATTATTTACGGAGACCTAATTTTTCAATCAATGCCCTGTAGCCTGTCAGGTTATGTTTGCTGAGGTAAGTGAGTAAACGCTTACGCTGACCAACCATCATCATCAAACCCCTTTGTGAGGAGAAGTCTTTTTTATTGGTTTTCAGATGATTACTGATGTGATTGATACGCTCTGTAAGCATGGCAACCTGCCCTTCGATAGAGCCTGTGTTGGTGGCTTTTCCGCCAAAATCTGCAAAAATCTTTGCTTTTTTCTCGAGTGTTAAATGCGACATTTGAAGTTTTTTAAAAAACGGTATTGTTTTATTTTTTCTTAATTCGGGTGCAAAAGTAGGGTAAAAATGTGGAAATGAGCGCATTTTTAGCCGATTATTTGCAAATAAATAGATAATTACAAGGCCCGAAAAAGGCGGGTTTCGGAAAATGAGCACAGTAGAATGAAGCCCAGGCCAAAGCAGGATTTAATACCGGAACCGGGTAAAGCAATAATACAGAAGGCTGTCCCTTGGTTGGAGACAGCCTTCGCAATATTTAATAAATCAGCATTAGTTTTTGATCAATTCGTAAAAGTGAACCATGGTGGCACCATTTACATCATGAGCAGTTAGCTTGATCTTTGTATTCTGGTTGATATCAGTTATTGTATATGAATAGTCGTATTCAGTTTTGTATTTTGCATCGGTTTCATCAATTAAAAATGGGGATACATCGTCGTTCTTAACCAGCTCTACCTTTGCCAGCGGATCTGGTGAACTGATATGACCGGAAATAATGAAATTACCGTTTATATCAGGCATAATTTCAATACGGTCTTTATCGGGAGTACGGGAAAGCACATCATTTTTTGTGCAGGAGCTTAAGAAAAGCATGCCGGCAAAAGCCAGCAGGATAAAGGATTTGAATTTCATTCGTTAGCGTTTTAGAATATTAAAACGGCTATTACCGTAAATTATTGCTCTAAAAAACCATATAGAAAATCAACTAATGGAAGTACATGATACTAATAGATCTTTGGCCGAGCTTAATGTATGGAGGGCCCGGATGCAGCGAAAACCTGGTTTTTTCAATAAACTGTCAAAACGGGTGCAAACCCGTGTGAACAAATTAATTCCCGAAAAACTGCACCTGGCCATTACCAAACTATTGAAGGAAATGATCAAGGGGGTTTTATTTGGAGCCGGTGCCATTACGGGCAAACCACAACCGTTTGAAAACCTTGCTGCAACTGAAAAAGCCGTTCTGAAAAAAATTGAGGTCTATAAAAAAACAGGTGCCGTTGAAGGCGGATTGACCGGCGCCGGTGGATTTTTATGGGGCTTGGCCGATTTTCCGCTCCTGCTGAGCATTAAGATCAAAATGCTTTTTGATATAGCCGCACAATATGGTTTTGATACGGGCGATTATAAGGAACGGGTTTACCTGCTGCATATTTTTGAAATTGCCTTTTGCAGTGATGAACACCGGAACCTTGTTTACAATAAAATGGTTGACTGGAAGCAAAAAGCAGCAATATTACCATCAGATATCAACCAGTTTGACTGGCGTAAACTTCAGCAGGAATACCGGGATTATATTGACCTGGCCAAAATGGCCCAGTTAATTCCCGTGATCGGTGCAGCAGTTGGACTTATTGCAAACTGGAAATTGCTGCAAAAACTTGGCACTACTGCCATGAATGCTTACCGCATGCGGCTTTTGGAAGACGGAAAATTATCATTATAACAGCTACTATAATTTAAACGTCTTGTGCTATTGAATTTCTTACACTTTTTGGTAAATTCTTTTAAATTTTTGTTTTGTACCTTTTTGCTTGCCCAAAAAGGTACCCAATCCCGATAGCTATCGGGAGGCACCCGAAATCCCTGCCTGCATTACGCAGTCTGGCAGGGATATACAACCCGATTTCGGGAAACAGCTTTACTCAACAGCAGTTCTTCGGTAGCATCAACTTCGGTAATTCTACTCTTAGGATTGAATTTCTAATGTTTTTTCAAAAATTTTCCTATTGCTGCAATACTTTTAATTGCACAACACGTTATAATTTAAATCTTTTGCAGAAAAAAAATATCCTTCATAAAGAATACGGCAGTTTTATATTAGTTTCACCAGCCCATAACTTTGTGCTGATGAAAAAAATTATTACAGGCTTATACCTCCTGCTTCTGGCATTGGCTGCCTGGCATTTTTTTTCTGGCCAGAAATTCAGCACTGGTAAGAGCGGCCAAACATTCAGCAAAATGGAAGACGGCCTCGTTAAAATTCCGGTTATCAATATCATCAACCCCAGCCTTACGGGCAGTGAAGATGCTTTTACAGATGAACCCGCAAGCCATTCGCTGGTAAATGGTTCATCAGACCAGTCGGTAACGCCAAAAAGCTGTGGTAACTGGTGGGATTTTACCGAATCAACCCGCAGCAGTTGCATCCAGTTGAGTTATCACCCCAACCGGGTTGGGAACCCCGGCGAAATAACTTATGATTTTGAATTTGACGGCATTTATAAACTTAAAAAAATATGTGTGTTTGTTGATCCGCAGAAAAAAAATGAGCCCGGCAACAAACTCCTTATTAAAAGCGGCACACCTTTTCATTATAACAACCTGGTATCAACCATAAATGATGATGGAGCTGTTTCAAAACCGGCCTGGGTGGATATTGACTGTAATAGTGAAACTAAATTCATTCAGCTGGTTTATGGTGAAAATTTCGGGTCGGTGCGGGAGATCGTATTTTATGGTGAACTGGTTAAAAAAGATGATGCAAAAACGGTTGCCTATAATTTTAAATCCGTTAGTTTCGACAGCAGCATTGGCACTAACATAGTGATGCAGATGGGCCAGAGTGCCGATGGTAAAAACTACGATGAGGGCTGGAGCGGCGGTTTGCGCTGGTTTGCGGCTGCCTGTTATGTACTTAATAAAGATTTGAGCTTAAAATATTTTGCCGGAACTGCCGGCGACCTGGAAGCAAACTGGAATGAGCGCATCATAAAAAGCGGCAGCAAGCTTCACTATGCTTTTGGCAGTTTGGTAGACAGCAGTATGGTTAGCGCAACCAATAACAGCGGCGGCGACTGGGCCAATCAAAAACCCATTCCAACTGCCCTGGTAGATGAGGGTAAGGCAGATAAAATTGATGGTATTTGTACTTTCAATGAAATTGCAACCGATCCAAAAAGTTATGCGCAGGCAGCTTACAATTTAAAAAGGCTGGCAGCCGGGCTCTACAAGATCGGGCACCGGTCGATTGAACCCGATAATGAAAAAGACGGCAATTTTAAAAAAGCGGGGTTCATGCTGCCCTACCAGCAGGCGGCCTATGTATCTGCGCTTTTCGATGGGCATGATAATACGATTTTATTCCGCGGCGAGCCGGTGGGTGTGCGCAACAGCGGCCTAAACAGCAACGAAATGAAACTGATCTTTCCGGGGCTCACTTATGTAAACCCTACTTATATAAAAGCGATGTATTGGTGGTGGAAGTTTAACAGGAAAAATGGCGATGCGCCTTTTGATATTTTTAATTTTCATACCTATTGCTCCACGTTTGGTATTACCGATCATTTCAGGAACGCACAGGCCGTGATGCCTGAAAGCAGTGTATATGAACTGGAAAAAAAATTAGATACCGTAAAATATTTTGCGGCCCTCATGAACCGCCCCGTTATTAATACAGAAACCGGTTATGATGTATACGACGAAAGAATGCGCTACCCCACTCCTTATTGCGACGAAAAAGTAAGATGGGGAAACAGTTTTGTGGCTATCAGGCCTTTTGGGGGCAAAACCGCTGAGCAGATCCAGGGCGAATGGTTGTTGAGAACCTACCTGGTTCACCATCGTAAAAATATCTACTGTTACCAGTTTTGGCTGGCCGATCAGCACAAAGAAGGCACACCCTGCGGACCATTTTATGCCACTGGTTTTTTGAAGCATGATACCGTTATCAGCTGGAAACAGCTTTATATTCCCCGGCTTTCGTGGTACTATGTTCAGTGTTTTAAAAAACATTTAGCCGGATATAATTTCGTTTCGGAAGAACGGAAAGGAAGTATGAGGATCTACCAGTATGAAAATGCGGAGAAAAAAAATGCACTGGTCATCTGGAGTGCCACGCAGGACGGAACCAGTTTGAAATACAGCCAGCCCTTCAAAAATAAAAAAGATTATCGGGTCATACTGCCCAATAATACAGCAGGTGGAAAGATCATAAGTGGTTCGGGAAGCAAAGTTGATATTACCGTTACTGAACTGCCGCAGATCATTTTATATTAGCCATTTGATATTTAAAATTGCAAGAGTTTGAAACGCATCCTATTCACAGTAACCAACGATCTGAACTACGACCAGCGCATGATACGTATTTGCAGCAGCCTGGCCGCGGCCGGCTACCGTGTGCAGTTGCTGGGGCGCACAAAAAAAAGTTCCCCGGCGCTCGTACATCAATCGTTTGAACAAAAAAGACTGGGTTGTTATTTTGAAAAAGGATTTGCGTTTTATGCTGAGTATAATACCCGCTTATTTTTTTATTTGCTCTTTGCAAAAGCTGATGCGTTTTGTTGTATAGACCTTGATACCATGCTGCCCGTTTATTTTACGGGAAAACTGCGGGGAAAAAAGCTGGTATATGATGCGCATGAATTCTTCAGCCAGCAAAAAGAGATCGTTTCGAGGCCCGGCATATACAGGGTTTGGCATTTTATTGAAAAAACATTTGTGCCAGGGTTCAGGCATGGGTATACAGTAAGTTATGCCATTGCAGAAACATTCCGGAGGCAATACCATGTGAGCTACGAGGTGATCATGAACGCCAGCCTGCTTAAGCCTGTAACAGGCCTGCCCGAAAATAAAGAAAAAAATATCCTGTACCAGGGAGCTGTTAACGAGGCAAGAGGGCTCGAATTTCTGATACCGGCCATGGCACAAATTGATGCCCAACTGCATATTTACGGTGATGGAAATTTGCTGGAACAATGCAAAACACTGGTACGTGAACATGAATTGATGCATAAAGTTTTTATACACAAGAAAGTTTTGCCCGGCGAACTCGAAGCAATTACCAGGCAGGCGTATATTGGTTTGAACCTGGTGGAAAACAATGGACTAAACCAATATTATTCGCTTGCCAATAAATTTTTTGACTATATGCATGCCCTCGTACCGCAGGTAACTATGAATTTTCCGGAATACAGGCGGATCAATGAGGCATATGAAATTGCGGTATTGATCGATGATCTCAGCGAAACCAACCTTATTAATTCCATTTCAGGGTTGCTTAACAACAGCGGGCAGTATCATTTACTGAAACAAAATTGCGTAAAGGCAAGGGAGGCATTCAACTGGCAAAACGAAGAAAAAAAATTGATCAGTTTTTATAAAAATATTTTTGGATAAGCATTTACATATTATCAGTCACGATGTGCCCTGGCCTGCCGATTATGGCGGAGTGGTGGATATATTCCAAACCCTGGTATGGCTTAAAAAGGCCGGCATAAAAATACACCTGCATTGTTTTACAAAGGGCCGGAAACCTGCGGCGGAACTCAACAGGCATTGCGAAACGGTTCATTATTATAAAAGAAAGAAAAGCGGCATTGCCTCAGTTAACATTCCTTATATTGTTAAATCGAGAAGCAGTGATGAGCTGATCCATGAGCTTGAAAAAGATAATTACCCGGTGCTTATGCAGGGCATGCACTGTACCTGGCCCTTGTTCAGGAATAAATTGCCCGGGCGAAAAGTCTTTATACGCAGCTTTAATGTGGAGCATGTTTACTATGATTTTTTAGCAACACACGAAAAAAATAAACTTAAAAAAATTTACTTTAAGCGGGAGAGCCGGCTGCTGAAGCCATATGAAAAGAACATGGCAGCTAAGGCCCCTGTTTTGACGCTGAGCGAAAATGACCGCATTTATTTTTCTGCCCCGGGTGGAAACGCCAGTTTCATTCCGGCACTGTTGCCCTGGCAGGAGCTGCTATCAAAAACTGGAATGGGAGATTATTGCCTGTATCATGGTAATTTATCGGTAAATGAAAATGAAAAGGCGGTGGAATGGCTGCTTACAGAACTGTTTCACACAAATGAGATACCAATTGTTATAGCCGGAAAAGATCCATCGCCAAAATTGGCAGCCCTGGTTGCAAAAACCAGGCAGGCATCGCTTGTTTCCAATCCACCGGATGCAGCCATGCAGGAGTTGATTGAAAATGCACAGATCAACCTGCTCCCCTCTTTTAACAATACAGGCGTAAAATTAAAATTGCTCAATGCCCTGTACAATGGAAGGCATTGTGTGGCCAACAGTACTGCAGTGGCAGGTTCAGGAGCAGAAGCTCTCTGCAGCATTGGCAATACGGCAGCAGAAATGCAGGAGCATATCCGCCGGCTTTTTACTGAACCGTTTTCGCAAAAAGAAATACAGCACCGGGGTGCTGTATTGAACGGAGTTTACAACAATGAAATAAACGCTGCAAAGATCACAGCATTGATACAGTAGCATTGTCCCACACTTTTCCTCTTTCGGTTTTAATAGTGCGTGCAGGAAATTTATTGATCACAATATAATCATGTGTGGCCATTAAAATAGTGGTCTCATAATCGCGGCTGATCTGGAAAAGCAGTTGCATGATCTCATCACTGGTTTCGGGATCGAGGTTACCCGTGGGTTCATCTGCCAGTATGAGCCTGGGGGAATTGAGCAGGGCACGGGCAATATCTACCCGCTGTTGTTCGCCACCACTTAACTCGTAGGGCATTTTAAAACCTTTTGTTTTAAGATTCACCTTATCCAGCACATCGGCTATTTTTTCGTCCATCAGTTTTTCATCCTTCCAGCCGGTGGCTTTCAAAACAAATTTCAGGTTATCATTTACATTACGGTCGGTAAGCAGCTGAAAATCCTGGAAAACAACACCAAGGTTACGCCGCAGGAACGGTACCGTTTTCCAGGTAAGCCCTTTTAACTGGTGACCAACCACGGTTCCCTCCCCCTCTTTCAATTCAAGATCGCCATAGAGGGTTTTGAGCAAACTGCTCTTTCCTGTACCGGTTTTGCCCACCAGGTATACAAACTCCCCTTTATTGATGGTGATATTTACGTCGCTTAATACCATGGCACCGCCCTGGTAAATATTTACATTCTTTAATTCAATTACTGCTTGAGACATAAAATTATTTTTTCCGGCACCTGGTCATTTATTACCCTACTCCTGCTGATCCGTGCCATTTTCTTTTATCAATTCAGTTTCAGCAAATTTAGTTCAATCAACAGCTTCTACAGAAAGAAATTTCAACCGTATTGTTAAAAATGTGGATAACTAAATTTTTAGTTTTATAACTAAGTAATTAGTTTTACTGCACAAATGAAAATATGAATAAGCAATTAACCAAGGCGGAAGAACAACTTATGCAGGTGATATGGAAGCTTCAAAAAGCTTTTTTGCGTGAGATCATAGAAGCACTTCCCCACCCCAAACCCCATAATAACACCGTGGCCACCATAATAAAAATACTCGTTGAAAAAGAATTCATCGGCGTGGAAGTCTTTGGCCGTATGCACCGCTACTACCCGCTTATCAGCAAAGAAGCTTACAGCAAAAACAGTATGAAGAATTTTGTAAAGGGTTATTTTGAAGGCAGTTTCAGCAATGCGGTTTCATTTATGGTGAAGGAAAACAACCTGAGTATTGAGGAACTGGAAACCCTTTTGAAACAACTTAAAAAGAAATGAGCCGTAAGCTTTGGAATTGGGCGTGCAAAGTGCAGAATTTTTCAATAACAAGTTTTGAACATTTTTAAATAATTATATGCTTTCATTCTTATTTTACCTGCTTAAGATCAGTATATGCTCCGCAGTACTTTTTGCTTATTACTGGTTCTTTTTGCGCAACAAAGTCTTTCATGCGTATAACCGGTTTTACCTGCTTGGTATAGCCGGGTTGAGTCCATTGCTGCCATTGGTGAAAATAAATTTTTGGGAAAGGGCTGCAACTGCAAAGCCGGCAGTAATAAAGTTACTGCAGGTGGTAGACAGCAGCGATGAATACCTGGATGAGATCATAGTAAACAGCCGCAGCCATCATTTTTCGGCAGCACAGGCGGGTGCCATCCTGTATATTGGCATAAGTACTATATTGGTTTTACTATTTGTACGTACGGTGGTGAATATTTACCGCATTTATAAAACAAACAGTCATATTGATTATAAAAACATCCGCCTGGTGGATACCAATGATAAGCGGGCGCCGTTTTCTTTTCTGCATTTCATCTTCTGGAACCCTCAAATCGAACTCGGCAGCAAGGGCGGTCAGCGCATTTTTAAGCATGAACTGGTGCATGTGCAGGAAAAACACAGTTACGATAAGATATTTTTTAATCTCCTGCTGGTTGTATTCTGGTTAAACCCTGTTTTTTGGATCATCCGCAGGGAGCTGAATATGATCCACGAATTTATAGCCGATAAAAAAGCCGTGGAAGACGGCGACCTTGCTGCCTTTTCGGCCATGATACTGCAGGCAACTTACCCGCAGCACCGGTTTTCTGCGGCCAACCATTTTTTTTATTCACCCATTAAAAGAAGAATAGCCATGTTATCTAAAATGAATAATCCAAAAGCCGGTTACATCAGCCGGTTGCTCGTACTGCCACTGATGTTTATTTTGTTTGCGGCATTTGCACTTAAAACCAAAAAAACAATATTGGCTGGTGCCGAAAAAATAACTGTTGTAATTGACGCAGGCCATGGTGGCGAAAAAGATCCCGGCGCTACTGCAGCAGACGGCACACGTGAAAAAGATATTGCACTGGCTATTGCAAAACGGGTAAAAGAACTGAACAACAATTCAAATATTGAACTGATCCTTACCAGGGAAACAGATATTTACCAGTCGCCAAAAGAAAAAGCCGACCTGGTAAATAAGTATGGTGCAGATCTGCTGGTATCAATCCATATGAGCACAGGTCCTGCAGGCACAGAAAACACAAAAAGCGGCGTATTCACCTATATATCCAGGAGCGAATATGCTAACAGCGATGCAAGCAAGTATCTTGCTTCATCCATCATCCAAAAATTCCAGGCCGATTTTCCATTGCCGGTTGAATCGTACCCGCAAAAACGCAGCCAGGGCATCTGGTTGCTGCAGGCCAGCAAATGCCCGGCCGTAATTATTGAAACCGGTTTTATGAACAATGATAAAGATCTCAGGTATATAAAATCTTCAGAAGGACAACAAAAGATCGCGAAAAACATCCTGGATGCCATTGCCGGCTATGCTGCCACGATACCCGGGTTAAACGAACAGTTTCTGCAGGCAGCGTTAAATGACACTACCCGAAAATTTGTTTACCGCCATAAAAGAGACGCAGGAAATTTTCCCAAACAGCAATTAACAGATCAATTCAACGGCAAAACAATAGACAGCATCACCCTAACAAAAGACGATGCGGCCCTGGTTCATTTTTCGGACGGAAGCAGGCTGCCGATGGACCAGGGCAAGGCCATGCAGGCAAAAATTTTGCCTTATCCACCACCGCCGCCACCCCCGGCTTTTGCTACAGAAAATTTCTCAGGCAAGCTGTCTGACCTTAAAATGGAATTCAACGAACCATTAAGAGAGGAACCACTCATTATCATTAACGGTAAAGAATACCCAAGCAAGGACCTGAAATTTAAAACAATAACCGCCAAAACGGCCTGGTTTTATCAGAAGGGTGATAAGCTGGCCATTGAAAAATTTGGCTCCAGGGCTGCAGATGGCGCCATGATATTTGAAGAAGCGGTTATTGAAGACATGATAAGTCCGGAAAACGAAATAGTGGTAATGGGATATAAGAAAAAAAATAATACTTATACAACCATAAGTGCCGATTCTGTATATATGATTGATGCAAGCCAGCGTAAGACAGATCATGTATTGACAAATATGCAGGCAGAAACAAAATCGCCATTATACATTTTAAATGGTAAGGAAATATCCAAAAAAGAAATGGATGGTATTGATCCGGGCCAGATCGACCGTATGAATGTTTTAAAAGACAAGAATGCCAAAGACAAATATGGAGAGCGGGGAAAAAATGGCGTGATTGAAATAATTACAAAAACAGGATTACCCACTCAAAAACAATGGGAAAAGGCAAGCGGTGATCAAAAGCCAGATAAGGTTTTTGTAAAACTGGAAATGGAACCTGAATTTCCGGGAGGGAAAAACGCCTGGGCAGTTTTTTTACAAAAAAACCTTAATGCCGCCATGCCTGTAGAGGAAGGCTGGAAAGCCGGCGTTTATAAGGTCATTATAAGGTTTATTGTAAGATCGACCGGTGAAGTTACAGATGTGCAGGCAGAAAACTATGCAGGAACCAAAACGGCCAATATGTGCATTGAACTTATAAAAAACGGCCCAAAATGGGTTCCGGGAAAGCAAAATGGTAAACTGGTAAATGCCTATAAAAAGCAACCCATCACTTTTATAATTACAGAACAATAAGCGTAAGCATTCATTTATTATATGCCTGCCTTTACGAGCGGGCTTTTTTTGTGAAATATTTTTAGTGAAGAAGCGTTATTGTATGCGGTCAACCCTTAACTTCACGCAAACAATTTCCTATGTTAAAAAGGCTTTCATTGGTACTCAGTGCATTATTTTGCTTAGTACAGGCTCTCACTGCGCAAACAAAAACACTTGCCGCAACCAGCATCAAAACTTCCGACAATTCCCCGGCTTCGGCCATCGGCGTAAAGATCATAAAAGTTGATATCATGGTGGATACCAGCATCAGGGTAAAGCCAACCAATGCCTATATGAGCATGGAATTTTCGACAGTTACAGGCACTACCATGACCGAAGTGTTGAGTGGTAACAATCTTTTTTGGGTGTACGATGAAAAAATGAAGGAAGTGAAGATAGCCGACAAGCTGCTCAAAAAAGTGGGTGGTTCTATGGAAAGTTCGGTAGTAAATTTTACTGTTAAGATCCCCTTCCGCCTGAAAACCGATAAGAAAAAATACACGGTTAAATACCGCTGGGAAAGCCCCGATAAAAGGAAATGGATCGAAGTGACCACAACCAAATAAGCAGGCAGAAATAGAAAATACTAATATGAGCTCCGGTAAAGACGGAGCTTTTTTGTGCAACAGAAAATCAGTCGGGATGACTGGATTCGAACCAGCGGCCCCTACGTCCCGAACGTAGTGCGCTACCGGGCTGCGCTACATCCCGAAAAACATACACAAAATTAAAAAAGCTCCACTAATTAGTGAAGCTTTTTTGTCGGGACGACTGGATTCGAACCAGCGACCACACGCCCCCCAGACGTGTGCGCTACCGGGCTGCGCTACGTCCCGATTTGGGGATGCAAAGGTAAAGGCAAAAATGATTATTTCAAAAACTGTTTAACCGTCTTTCCCCAAAAATCTTTGCCCCAAACCTTCTTTTTACAGATATTTGCGTAATCTATCATCAATGAAGGTTTTAATAAAGCAGGCCCGCATCATTTGCCCCCACTCTGGCCATCATGGCAAGGTTCAGGATATTCTTATTGAAAATGGCATCATTAAAAGCATCGGCAGCAGTATAGAAGCCGGAAATGCTCAAATAATTGAGCATCAAAACCTGCATGCAAGCATTGGATGGATGGATGTTTTTGCAGATTTTGCCGATCCCGGCCAGGAAGCAAGGGAAACCATTGAAACCGGTGCCGCCGCGGCAGCCGCAGGTGGTTTTACCGACATAATGCTATTGCCCAATACAAACCCAGCTGTATCGGGTAAGGGACAAGTGGAATATATCATTAAAAAAGCCATTGGCCTGCCCGTAAATCTTCATCCAATTGGATCGGTTACCCAAAATGCCGAAGGAAATGCGCTTTCGGAAATGTATGATATGGCCCAAAGCGGTGCTATCGCTTTTGGAGATGGAAAGAACCCGCTGCAAAGCCCGGGCATTTTATTAAAAGCAATGCAGTATGTGATGGCAATCGGTAAAACCATCATCCAATTACCCGGCGACAGCAGTATTGCCCCCCACGGCCTCATGAACGAAGGTATTGTAAGCACACAACTTGGATTGCCCGGCAAACCGGCCATTGCAGAAGAACTGATGATTGCACGGGATATAGAATTGCTGAAATATACCGGCTCAAGGCTGCATATTACAGGCGTATCCACTAAAAAAGGAATGGAGCTGATCGATAAGGCAAAACAGGAAGGCATGAACATCAGTTATTCGGTAACAGCTTACCATGCTTATTTCTGCGATGAAGACCTTAAAGAGTACGATACTAATTTAAAAGTAAACCCAGCACTGCGCACCCGCCAAGATATGGAAGCTGTAAGGAATGCCATCGTCAATGGCAATGCTGACTGCCTTGCCTCGCATCATATACCGCAGCATTGGGATAATAAGACCTGTGAATTTGAATATGCCAAAAACGGCATGCTGGGGCTGCAAACCATGTTTGGCGTGGTCAATGGTTTTGGAGCAGGTATTGATCTGCTTATTGAAAAACTCAGTGTGGCACCCAGGAAAATTTTTGGACTTGCCATTCCCGAATTAAAAGAAGGCTCAGCCGCCTGCCTCACCCTTTTTGACCCTGCAGCGGAATATGAATTTAAAAAAGAAATGATCCTGTCGAAATCGCATAACACTGCTTTTATTGGCAAAAAAATGAAAGGCCTTGTGCTGGGTACCATCAATAACGGCATAATCGCACTTAACCCATTATGAACAAAATCAGTTCCACCTATAAAGGTTTGATCACCGGCCTGCTGATGCTGGCCGTTTCGCTTGGCATTTATTATGCAAAAGGCAGTTTTGAAAACAACCTGCAGTATATTACCTATGCATTATACGTGGGAGGTATTTTGTGGGCGTTGATTGCATTTAAAAACGGCCCTTCTGAAAATAAAACATTTAAAAACTATTTTACTGAAGGGTTTAAATGCTTTATAGTGATAGTGTTTGTGATGGTGCTCTTTACCTTTATTTTTACAAAAATGCATCCGGAACTTAAAGAACAAATGGCCGCAACCTACCGGGCCGGGCTTGTAAGCAAGGGCAATTATACGCCCCCGGAAATTGACAAAATGGTTTTGCAGGCAAAAGATTATTTTGTAACGATGCTGGTTTCTATGGCAATTTTTGGATATTTGGTTATTGGAGCAATTGTAACCCTTGTGGGAAGCATAGGTTTGAGCAGAAAAAATTAGGGTAAAAACACGCCTGGAGGCGTGTTCCGACAAAAGTGCCGGGAGGCGTAGTAGGTGTAAGAACATGCCTCGAGGCATGTTCCAACTTGAGACATGTTCCAACTCGAGGCATGTTCTTACCAAAAGATTAATACAACAATATGGACCTTTCAATCATAATACCACTATACAACGAAGATGAATCGCTGCCCGAGCTTGCGGCATGGATAAAACGTGTGGTGGATGAAAACCAGCTGAGCTATGAGGTCATCATGATAGATGATGGCAGTAGTGATGATTCATGGAATGTGATAGAAGAACTTAGAGCAGCCAACCCCAATATCAAAGGAATAAAATTTCAGCGTAACTATGGCAAAAGCGCCGCTCTCAACGAGGGGTTCAAAGCCGCCCAGGGCGAAGTGGTGATCACCATGGATGCAGATATGCAGGACAGCCCTGATGAAATTCCCGAACTCCGCCGCATGATCACAGAGGACGGCTATGATATGGTGAGCGGATGGAAAAAGAAACGCTTCGATAATACGCTCACAAAAAATATTCCTTCAAAATTATTCAATGCGGCAGCCCGGCGCAGCAGCAAGATCAAACTGCACGATTTTAACTGTGGGCTTAAGTCTTACAAGAAAAAAGTGGTGAAGAGTATAGAAGTATATGGCGAAATGCACCGCTATATTCCCATATTGGCCAAATGGGCCGGCTTCCGTAAAATTGGCGAAAAAGTGGTGGAACACCGTGCACGCAAGTATGGTGTGACCAAATTTGGATGGGAACGTTTTGTAAACGGTTTTCTCGACCTTGGATCCATCATGTTTGTGGGTAAGTTTGGTAAAAGGCCCATGCATTTTTTTGGGCTGTGGGGTACACTTTGTTTTATGCTGGGTTTTGGCATTTTTTTATGGCTTACCATCAGTAAATTTTTCTTTGATGTAACAGGCCTTACCCAGCGGCCGCTTTTTTTCTTTGCACTGATGCTGATGATCATTGGTACACAAATGTTCCTGGCGGGTTTTTTGGGCGAACTGGTTTCGAGAAATGCCGCTGACCGGAACAATTACCTGGTGGAAAAAAAATTGGGGGTATGATCTTTATGAAACCAGCATCAGGCCTGCTATTCAACATCGTTGTGTCACTCTCTTTTACTGCATACCACTATTCACCATTCATTTGCTCAGGTTTATGAAAATCATCATCATAGGCCCGGCTCATCCCCTGCGGGGTGGCGGTATGGCTACATTTAATGAGCGGCTGGCGAAAGCTTTCATGGATGAAGGTGATGATACCACTATTTACACATTTGCTCTCCAATACCCTTCCTTTCTTTTTCCGGGTACATCTCAATATTCAAATGAACCTGCACCAGCCGGCATTGCAATAAAGGTTCTGATCAACTCCATTAATCCGCTTAACTGGATCAAAACCGGAAAACTCTTAAAAAAAGAGCGGCCGGATATTATTGTAGTACGCTACTGGCTTCCCTTTATGGGCCCCTGCCTGGGCACAATTTTGCGTATTGCAAAAAAGAATGGTCACAGCCGTGTTATTTGCATTGCAGATAATATTATTCCGCATGAAAAACGTCCGGGAGACCTGGCTTTTACAAAATATTTTATTCCGCCGGTAGATGCATTTGTGACGATGAGCGAGAAAGTGATGGCCGATGTTAAACTATTTTCAAACAAGCCGGTACAGTTTGTTCCCCACCCACTTTACGATAATTTTGGAGACATCTTAAATAAGCAGGTCGCCCGTAAGGGCCTTGGTGCCAGCAAAAATGATTTCATCATCCTTTTTTTTGGTTTTATACGCAAATACAAAGGAGTGGATATCCTGCTCGATGCCATGCCCCAGATCATTAAAGAGATCCCTGCAGTGAAATTGCTGGTAGCAGGAGAATATTATGATGACAAAAAAAATTACGAAGAACAAATTGAGCGGCTTGGCATAAAGAACCATTTGATCCTTCATACTGATTTCATTCCCAATACCGGCATCAAAAATTATTTTTCTGCTGCCGATATAGTGGTTCAGCCATACCGTAACGCCACTCAGAGCGGTGTTACCCCCCTGGCCTACCATTTTGAAGTACCCATGGTGGTTACAAATGTAGGCGGGCTGGCTGCCATGGTACCAAATGGCAAAGTTGGCCTGGTAGCCGAACCAACTGCTGCTTCAATTGCAGACAAGATCATTGAAATGTACAGGAAGGGGCCTCAAAACTTCATTCCTTTTGTTCAAACAGAAAAGAAAAAATACAGCTGGGATAAATTAACGGAAACAATCCGCAAACTGGCAGAATTTTAGCATATTGCAGGCACAAACCCAATAAATTATGATTTTCAGGAGCAGGGCACCATTACGAATTGGCCTGGCTGGCGGTGGTACAGATGTGAGTCCCTACAGTGATCTGTATGGTGGCGCTATCCTAAATACAACCATCTCACTTTCGGCATATGCAAACATAGAAACAATACCGGGCAATAAAATAATTGTGCAGGCGCTCGACCGTGGAGAAGAGCAAAGTTTTGAGAGGGGCGTTGAGTTACCGGTAGATGGCACGCTGAATTTATTGAAAGGTGTTTATAACCGTATACAAAAAGATTATGGATTGCCGGCCGGGGGCCTGAGGCTGTCTACTTTTGTTGATGCCCCCGCAGGATCGGGCCTTGGCACTTCTTCAACGCTGGTGGTTGCCATACTGGGTGCTTTTATAGAAATGCTTAAATTACCAATGAGCCAGTATGATGCGGCCCATTATGCCTACGATATCGAACGAAAAGACCTTCAGCTTGCAGGCGGAAAACAGGACCAGTATGCCGCCACTTTTGGAGGCGTGAATTTCATGGAGTTTTATGAAGGAGATAAAGTGATCGTAAACCCGCTGCGCATCCACAACGAATACATGCACGAACTGGAGCATAACCTGGTACTTTATTTTACCAGTACTTCCCGTGAAAGTGCCGCCATCATCAAAGAACAGGTAAGCAACGTAAATAAAAAAGATGAGAAAAGCATTGAAGCCATGCACCAGCTTAAAGAGCAGGCAAAGATGATGAAGGAAGCCCTGCTGCGGGGAAAACTTGACCAGGTGGGCGAAATACTCGATTACGGCTTCACGCAAAAAAGGCTGATGGCGCATAATATCAGCAACAGTGCCATTGAAGAAGTATATGATGCGGTTAAAAAAGCCGGAGCCACGGGCGGTAAGATCAGTGGTGCAGGCGGCGGCGGTTTTATGATCTTTTATTGCCCCGGAAACACCCGTTACGAGGTAATAAAAATTTTAAATAAATTTGGTGGCGACGTAAAAAACTATTCATTCACAAAGTACGGGTTAACAACCTGGACCATTCAATAAAAAAGCATGCAGTCTAAAATAAAGAATATTGTGCAGGCATCAATTGATGTTAAAAATAAGCTGCTCCGGGATGACAGCATGATGAATACGGTGGGCAACTGCGTTTCCGAAATAGTAAAAGCATTTAAGAACGGCAATAAGGTCTTATTCTGTGGAAACGGTGGAAGCGCAGCAGATGCACAACATTTGGCAGCAGAATTCAGTGGCAGGTTTTATATAGACAGGGATGCGTTGCCAGCCGAAGCACTGCACTGTAATACTTCTTACCTTACGGCAGTGGGAAACGATTACGGCTATGATGTTGTTTACAGCCGCATCATAAAAGGAACCGGCCGCCCCGGCGATGTGCTGGTGGGACTTTCCACTTCGGGAAACAGTAAGAATATCATTAATGCCTTTGAAGAGGCAAAAAGAAAAGGCATGATCACTATTGGCCTAACAGGTGAAACAGGCGGTAAAATAAAAGACTGTTCCGATTACCTGCTCAATGTACCATCTGCAGATACACCACGCATCCAGGAAAGCCATATCCTGCTCGGGCATATCATTTGCCAACTCGTGGAAGAAGCATATTTTCAATGATACGGGAAGCCATCATATTAGCCGGCGGGCTTGGCACCAGGCTCCGCAGCGTTGTAAACGATGTTCCCAAATGTATGGCACCTGTTAATGGCAGGCCTTTTCTTGCATACATCATGTCTTATCTTCAAAAACAGGGAGTAGAACGCTTTGTTTTTTCACTCGGTTTCAAAAGTGAGATCATTGTTGATTTTTTAAAAACGCAATACACAGGACTTGATATAGAAACCGTAACCGAAAAGGAGCCATTGGGAACCGGTGGCGCCATCAAACTTGCCTGTGATGCTGCAAAAAGCAGGGATGTATTAATACTTAATGGCGATACCCTGTTTGATATCGACCTGCAGCAATTATCTTCCTTTCACCATTATAAAAAAGCAAACTGCAGCATTGCATTAAAGCCCATGAGGGAATTCAGCCGTTACGGTTCTGTAGAAATTGATGGCAACAACCGCATCATGGCGTTCAATGAAAAAAAGTTTTGCAAAGAAGGCCTCATAAACGGCGGCATTTATGCTTTAAAAAAAAGAAGCC
This sequence comes from Ferruginibacter sp., assembly GCA_049291115.1. Taxonomy (GTDB): domain Bacteria; phylum Bacteroidota; class Bacteroidia; order Chitinophagales; family Chitinophagaceae; genus Ferruginibacter. The sequence goes on along the minus strand of JBATOU010000118.1, from coordinate 11,501 downwards.
TGCTTGAAAAAGATTTGCCCGGTGTTTTTTCGTTTGAAAAAGAGTTCCTCGAAAAAAATACCGGCCATGGATTATATGCGATGGCCTTTGATAATTATTTTATAGATATCGGCATACCCGAAGATTATGAACGGGCCCAAACAGAATTAAAAGAAATCTTATGATGCCTATGAAAATACAAGCATTAAAATCAATTAAACCAGGCGACGGCTATACGCTTTTTCTCGACAGGGACGGGGTGATCAACCATGAGAAGGAAGATGATTATATACACACCTGGGATGAGTTTGTATTTTATGATGCTGTACCTGATGCCATAAAAATATTTTCCGGAAAATTTGACCGGGTACTGGTGGTTACCAACCAGCGTGGTGTTGGCAAGGGTGTTACAAAGCTGGAAGACCTGGTAAATATACACTGCAATATGCTGAAAGAAGTTGAAAAAGCGGGGGGCAAAATTGAACGTGTTTATTTTTGCACCGATATTGACAACAGCAGCCCGAACCGTAAACCCAATCCCGGCATGGGCCTGCAGGCAGAAAGAGATTACCCTGATATTGATTTTAAAAAGGCAGTAATGGTGGGGAATACACTCAGCGATATGGGATTTGGGAGGAAGCTTGGCATGTACACGGTTTTTTTAACCAGCACCAGGCCGGCCACCGACCTGCACGACCCGTCGATTGATACCCACTACCCCAGCCTGATTGCCTTTGCTGAGGATATAAGTTGATAAGTTTTAGTTAAAACACATCTGCCGGATACTATAAACTTATCTTTGCTGTTTCTTTCATTATTTTTGAACTGAGTTGAGTTTATAATTTATCTTAACCAAATATTTTTAATCTTGAAATTAAAATTTGCTGTTGCCTTTTTTTTAACTTTTCCCTTTGCTTTTGCGCAGGCCCAATTGGGCGGTGCAGAACTTGCCATTTTGTCAAAAAAGGAAGATTCACTTAAAAAACATGCAGCAGAGATCATACGCGGCAAACAGGCAACCGACAGGTTTTTGGCCGACAGCCAGTTCACCAAAATTTTTGTTCGGGCACTTGCGGTAAAAAACTCTTTTCAATACCCTTTTGATTCGCTGCAAACAATCTCTAAACTATATGCACCAGACAGCAGTTTCCGCATACTTACCTGGCAGATGGTGATTAATGACAATGTGATCCGGCAGCACGGCGCCATTCAAATGCGCACAACTAATGGATCTTTAAAACTTTTTCCACTTATTGATAAATCAGACATTTGCATCAACCCCACTGATACCATTGCCGATAACAAAGGATGGATAGGCGCCGTATATTATAAGATCGTTTTAAAGGAAAGTAATGGAAAAAAATATTACACCCTGCTGGGTTTCGATGAAAACAATATCCGCAGTACAAAAAAAGTAATAGAGATCCTTAGTTTTTCAGATGGCAGGCCTGTTTTTGGCGGACGTAATTTCATTATTCCAAAAGAATATATGCAGTCGGTTAATGCGGCAAGATATATTATGGAGTTCAGTAAGGATGCCAGTCCCAGGCTTACCTACGATCCCGAACTGGATATGATCATTATGGAGCACCTGGTTTCCAATTCGGGGGATGTCAAAAAAAAATGGACCCTTATACCCGATGGCGACTATGAGGGCTTCAGGTGGACGAATGGCAGGTGGAATTATGTAAATAAGATATTTAGCCAGGTTACGCCCGAAAACCAACCCCCGGTTCCCACACCGCTAAGCAATCCGGCTGTTGAGGATTTAGATAAGATCCCTGCAGCAAAGCCCCCGGCTGCAAAACCTAAAAAGAAAGATTAGCGTGACTGGGTTCGGGTATTAACAAAACTATATTCAACACAATTGTAGTGGATTTTTGCTTTACGAACCATGCAAGAATACACAATTGAACCTCGATAAATTATCTTGCCCGGCCTTATTTATTTCGAAGCAGTGTTAAAACCTCCGCCGTTCCTCCCCTGTTCATTTCAAAAACAAGGCTGTCTGCAGTGAGTTTTGCAATTTTAACCATGATCTCGTTTTGCCCGGACGGATGTGTGAACAACATATCGTTCTCTACCTTGTAACTGCCTTTCTCTTCTGTTCCGGCATAATTGAAACTATAATTACCCTTATCATCAAAACTGAAACTTGTTGCTGCTATATTGTGATCAGCTGGCTTTCCGTCTACAAACCATGATGCAGCTTTCCAATGACCAATGATCATTTGATTATTTTTGGTATCAGCACAGGAGAATAGAAAAAAGGCAAATAAAAGGATCAAATATTTCATGCTTATTTTTTAACAAGTTAGTATATAATTTCAGATAGAGAAAATATGAATAGGGTACAAAAATAAAATCCAATATATTTCCTCAGCCAGAAACTCCTTTAAAGAAGCCTGTAAACCGTTATGAGCATTACAACTCCCAAAATAGCCGTATAGATCAGCTTATTGTATTTTGCCAGCCACTCCGGGATATAGATATCGAAATTAGCTTTAGTGGAGTTTGAATACTTTCGGGCCAGTACTGTAAGCGGGCAAAAGAATTTGAAAGCAAGCAGTATGATACCTTCGAAAGCGAACAACCCGTAACCTATCCACAACCAGTGGTCGATCTTGTTTACAATTACGGCATAGAGCATATAAAAGATAACAATATTAAAAAACAGCCAGATAATGGTATGCAAAATTTTGACAAGCGTAAGTTTTGTTTGATCCTGCATTTTCTGGTTTTTTTATTCAAACAAACAGCCCTGACAGATATGTAAAATTAAGACAATCGGCCTTATAAAGAAATGCCATGATAGGGATACGGTTGCAGGAAAGAAATTCGGGAGCCGGGGATTATTTAATATAACTTTGATCATAAATATTTTAAAAGATGAAGTATATTTTCTGCTTACTGCTGCTCAGCATTTGCCTTAGCATCAATGCCCAGCAAAAAGTGACCCTTCCAAATGGCTGGTCGCTTTCACCTGCAGGAAGAAGCCTTCCCCTGGGCGACCTGCCCCTCAATATAGCCATCAGTAACAACAAAAAACTGCTTGCAGTAACCAATAATGGCCAAAGCATTCAAAGCATCCAGCTCATAAACCCGGTTACAGAAAAAGAACTGCATCGGGTTATTGTTCCAAGTGCATGGTATGGGTTAAAATTCAGTGCCGATGCAAGGTTTTTATATGCGAGCGGCGGAAACGATAACCGTATCTTAAAATATGCCATCATCCGAAACCGCCTTGTGCTGAAGGATTCTATTTTGCTGGGAAAACCCTGGCCCGAAAAAATTTCGCCTGCAGGCATCGACATAGACGATGAGGCCAGCAGGTTGTATGTTGTAACCAAAGAAAATAATTCGCTGTACCTGGTAAACCTTTTAACCAAAAAAATCATTCACAGCCAATCTCTCACTGAACCCGCTTATAGTTGCCTGCTTTCGGCCAGTAAAAAACAATTGTATATTTCTCTCTGGGGAGGTAAAAAAGTATTACTGTTCGACATTGAATCAAAAAAAATAATTGCTTCAATACCCGTGGGAGAAAATCCCAATGAATTACTGCTCTCTAAAAATGGTAAAAGATTGTTTGTGGCCAATGCCGGCGATAACAGTGTTTCTGTAATAGACCTTGTGCAGCGAAAAGAAACAGAAGTGCTCAATGCCGCACTTTACCCCGCTGCCCCAACCGGTTCGGCAACCAATGGCCTTGCACTCAGCGAAAACCAGCAAACCTTGTACATTGCCAATGCAGATAATAATTGCCTGGCAGTTTTTGATGTAAGCAGGCCGGGCCAGAGCCGCTCAAAAGGCTTTATTCCTGCAGGCTGGTATCCCACCAATGTAAAACTGATCGGTAAAAAGATCTTTGTAAGCAATGGTAAGGGCTTTTCATCGATGCCAAATGCCAAAGGCCCCGACCCCAGTAGCCAAAAACAGGAAGTGAAATACCAGCATGGAGATTATCGCAGCAACCAAAACCAGATAGAATATATCGGCGGATTATTTAAAGGTACACTCAGTATTATTGATGAGCCCGGTATTAAAAAACTTGCGCAATATTCACGCATGGTGTACAGCAATACACCTTATACAAAAACAAAAGAGATACATGCAGGCGGCGAAGCGGGTAATCCTGTTCCACTCAAACTTGGTGATCCTTCTCCTGTAAAATACGTATTTTACGTTATTAAGGAAAACCGCACCTACGACCAGGTATTGGCCGATATGCCCGGTGGAAACGGCGATACCAGCCTGCTGTTGTTTGGAAAAAATATAACCCCCAACCAGCATAAACTGGCTGCTGAATTTGTATTGCTTGATAATTTTTATGTGGATGGTGAAGTGAGTGCCGACGGACATAACTGGAGCACTGCAGCCAATGCAAATGATTATCTCGAAAAAACATGGCCCACCGATTATGGCGGCCGTGGCGGCAGTTATGATGCCGAAGGAAACCGGGAAGTGGCCAACCCCGACCGTGGATTTATTTGGGATTACTGCAAACGGGCCGGCATATCGTACCGTACCTATGGCGAGTTTGCCGACGATTACAAGGCAAATATTCCCGTACTGAAAGGTCATTTTTGTCCTTATTACACCAGCTGGGATGAAAAAGTACGGGACACTTCCCGTTTTTACCAATGGAAAAGAGAATTTGATTCGCTGCTGGCAGTAAATGCAGTGCCGCGTTTTAACTCCCTGCGTTTTATTAATGATCATACAGAAGGACAAAGTCCCGGCAGGCCCACGCCTTTTGCCCATGTGGCAGATAATGACCTGGCAGTTGGCCTGTTTGTGGAATATTTAAGCAGGAGTTCTATCTGGAAAGAAACGGCCATTTTTATTGTAGAAGATGATGCACAAAATGGCCCCGACCATGTGGATGCACACCGCAGCACTGCTTATGTGGCAGGAGGGTTTGTTAAAAGAAATTTTATTGATCATACGCCTTATTCCACTTCATCCGTTTTGCGTACCATGGAACTTATTTTAGGACTGCCACCCATGAGCCAGTACGATGCGGCGGCCGAACCCATGTGGCGCTGTTTTACAAAGGAGGCCAACCTTACGCCATTTACCGCTGTTGCCGCACAGGTGGACCTTAACGAAAAAAATACAAAGAACACTGCAAGTGCAAGGCTGAGCCAGCAATTCGATTTCAGTAAAGAAGACCGTATCCCCGATCTGCTTTTCAGCGAAGTGATATGGAAGGCGGTAAAAGGCGAAGAAAGCATGATGCCTGCCCCAAGGCGCAGTGCATTTGTAGCACAGGCTGAGGAAGAAGATGATTGATCTCCTTACGCTGCAAGGTTCCCTATAGTACCTTACCTGATTTAGTAAATATTTCAGACGCGGGGTTTCGTGGAAATTCTTTGCAATGGTTATTATTACAGTGACAACCATGCTGGAACAGAAAATTAATCAGAAACGGGTATTAGGGGTTGGGGCTGAAAACCAGTTTGTAATAAGAATTTACTCCCAGGTGATTTTAATATTCTTAACCTGAATTCGCCATTTGTAACATGCACCAAGCCTCTGTTTTCACTAAACATATTGCCCGAAAAAACCCCTGATATCATATCTGAATCAACCGCAGTTATTGCATAGGTCATTTCTCCACGCCCGGACGGGCCAAAACCACTATGACCTACAAAAATGGTTCTGCCGCTTTCGAGGTCATTCAGTTGAATTTCGGCGCCTTCGCATGTATCCCAATCGGCCCGGGGAAGTATATAAGGAAGAGCCCTTGACCAAATTTTGCTTTTTTGCCAAAACAGGGCAATTTGTAGTTTTTTCCCACTCTCAGTCCTGATCATATTTAATTGGTCCTGGTTTGGTCCAAGATAATTTATATTATCAAAATCATTCTGTAATCCGTAACGTGTAGAAAAACACATAGGTACATTGTCAAATACTCCTCTGATATATTCGGTTGAATCAGTACAATTGCAAGCCTGGAAAAGAGCTGGAGCTATTTCATTGGTATTTGCTCCAGTATTCTTTTTGCAGCCAGGCAATATCAAAAGCAATATCCCAGAAAATAAGAAAAAGGCCATTACTTCTTTTTTCATAATCAGAGTTTTTTGATAAATATGTGACAAGTGGAAGAAGCGAAATGTTGCCCGTACAGGCTAAAAAGATAAAAAAGTAATAAATACGCTCACCCCTGGTTTTGTTTCTGCGTAAAACCTTATTAATCAGGATTGAAATGGTTTGTGAACACGGGAGCCCAAGGGAGAAGCGGCGCCGGGTTCAAGGATGTTGTTTTTGAATGGATAAAATGAACAATGAAAATACCGCTGCAACAGAAGCGTTGCTCCATGTCATTTTATTTTCTTCTAAATGAATTCAGGATATACTCATAATCTGTCATGATCTCCCTCGTCAGGGATGGAACAAGTGCGGTAAAGTTATAATAACAATTTTCGGAAAATAATATTGTCTGCACCGCCTTATAAGGCATTTCCTTTTGCAAAACATTAGCAATGATCTGGTATCCATCCAGATCATCCACACTTACTTCTTTGGAACTTTCGAGGCTTTGATAAGAAATGGCTGGTATGGCTTTAAGTATTTGAATAGAAGATCCTTCTTTGTCAATGGTGCTCACCGGCCTTATAGATTTTACGATAATTATAATGCCTTTCTCTTTCCCGTCTAATAATAAAGTGCCACTGATGGAATTGGACAATTTAAAGGGTGATTTACTATAATCAACTGTAAAATCAAGCCCGGCCAGCGGATCATTTTTAACTGTTTGATCATATATCACTGTTGTTATCGATTCTTTGATCAGCGAACCTGTTTCTGCCCCTTTGTCTTTAGGATAGCTACCGTTAATAATCAGGGTGTTTTTACTCTCCAATTCAAGCAATAAACTGTATTTTAAAAAATATTGACCATGGGCTGCCGAGTACTGTTCTACCATAATAAGTTCCCCGGGTTTACCATTAATACTAATGGGCGTTTTTTCGAGCAATTCCATACCTTTAGTTGCCAGGTTCTCTTTTGTAAAAGCCCCTTTCATTTCACCGAAAGGACCCGGAACCTGCAGCACCATAATGCTTGCACCGGTTGAATCTTGCTGGAAACCTGCAAAATTAGTAGCCCTATCAAAACCAGGAGGTGGTACCATTGAAACCTGGGTGCCCGCAATATCAACATGTTTACCAGTTTTGAAACTCATATATGCAGTTTGGGCTGCAACAAAAGCAGTATTAAAGGCTACAAAAAAAAGGAGGATAATTTTTTTCATATTGGGAGCGTTTTCGACATGTAAATATCCATATTTTTTTTACAATTGCGCAGATTATTGATACACTACCAGGCTCCATTTCTAAGAAACCCTGTATTCATTAACCCTTATACCAGCGCGTATCTCAAAAATACAGTTTTCACGCAAAGGCACAAAGGGGCAAAGACGCAAACGCTTCTTTGCCCCTTAGATTCTTAGCGCCTCTGCATGAAATGCTTCATTCAATTAATTTTTAGATGCCTTCTAGTTACCCGAGGCAGCATCAAGGTTGGGCAGACCAGGTTATTTGGTTAAATTTTTGGAAGTAGTAATAGAAACAGTGAAAATCCAGCAGGGGGCAGGCTATCTTTTTTATTGTTGCTTTAGTTTTTCTACATACGCTTTTTCATAGCTGCTGATAGCCTCATCATAGCCTGCCTGGTCTTTAAATGCAGCGGGATTATATGGGTCGCCGGGTTTGTGTTTATCATGCATATTAAACTGGCCGGCATGCGATGCCAGCCAAATATCGAACCCGATGTTTTTCATTGCTTCTAAAGTATAAGCATAGTCGGCGGCAATTTCCGGATACTGATGCACATGGCTAAAAGCACTGTCGGTAACAATGCTGGGCATATTGGCAATTAATACTTTATACTCAGCCTGCTCATCTTTTACCGTAAATAAAAAACTGGAGGAGCCCCGGGTATGACCGGGGTGATGCAGCATTATTAAATTCGTTCCGCCCAGTGAAACCGTGTCGCCATTTTTCAGCAAACGGTCGGGTGTTAAAGGTTTAAAACTTGGGTACTCCCCTCCCAGTGCATAATCGCTGCGGCCCCCGTCTTTGGCCACAGCCGCATCTTTTTCGTTGAGCATAAATTGGGCTCCGGTTTGTTTTTTTATTGCAGCCATGGCACCTAAATGATCGTAATGTGCCTGTGTGTTCAGCAGTATTTTGGTATCGCTGAATTTAAAACCCAGTTTTTTTATGTTTTGCCTGATCATTTTTTCAGAAGCCTTAAGCCCGGTATTTACCAGGATGTTTCCTGCAGGAGTTGTAATGAGGTAACAGGCAAGGTCATAAGTACCTACATAATACAGGTTACCCGCAATACGGAAGGGCTGGTAAGGTTTGCTCCATTCATTACTCCAGGAAGGCTTGGGTTCTTTTACTTTTTGTGCCGGACAAGTAAATGCAGCGGTTGCAAAAGCAATAGCCAGCGCTATTTTTTTTAATGAGAATATGGGAATCATTTGAAGAATTGAGGGAGCAAATATATTGAGTTTTAAAATCAGAAGATTGTGAAAGTTTATTAAACTGCTTTTGTTCAGTTGACTTCGCTTTTACAGGTTGAGCCATACCATGGTCCCGGTTTAGCATCGCCAAGAATCCATTCCGGGTACTTCTAAAAAGATTCATTAGAGCCTGAATCCGGGGTTTCACGAAAGTATTTTGCAATAGTTATTCGAACAGTGAAACCACACTGGAACAGTACCCCTAATAAAAATCTCCTGCCGGGCATAGCTTTGATTTTAAATATTTTTACATTTGAGCTTAAATTGACAACAATGAAGGCTTTAAAAAAAATCGCAATTGCGGCATTGTATATTCTGATCAGCAGTCAAACAGCTTTTTCGCAGACTTCTTACGCAGATTGGCTTAGCAAAGGAAAGGCACTGCAGCAGGAAAAAAAGTTCCGGGATGCCCTGAATGCATTCAGGAAAGCTGCGCTGCTGAATAAGAGCAGCTATGATGCCCCTTTTTATGCAGCCTGGTGCTATAACGAATTGGGAAAATACGATAGTGCCATCCTGCAGATAAATAAGGTCATATTATTAAAGCCCGATCATGCGAACGCCTATTTTGAACTGGGGTATGCGTACAAGAATAAAAATCAACTGGCAGAGGCAGAAAAACAATTTAAAAAAACATTACAATACAACAACTCCCATTCTAAAGCCTATAAACAGCTGGGCAAAGTGTTTGAACTGCAGTTGAGACAAGAAGAAGCCCTCGCAGCCTATAAAAAATATTACGGGCTTGACCCCCTGAATGCCGATGCCTGCCATTCGATCGGTTATTTATACAACAGCCAGGATAAACAGGAGTCTGCACTTGAATGGCTGCAAAAAGCTGTTGCCATCAAACCTGCGGCAGTAACCTATCTGGAAATCGGGTATGCCTACTACAAATTGAAAAAAAATGAGGAGGCCATTGCTGCCTACAAAAATGCGCTTGAACTGGATCCGGGAAACGGAACTGCCTTTAAAGGTATGGGCGATGTGTACCGCCTTAATTATAAGCCCGCAAAACTTAAAGAAGCGATAGAAAATTACGAAAAGGCCATCACCGGCAACCCTAAACTGGCCGGCTCTTATTATGGCATTGGATGGTGCTATAACGAAGATAAGAATTATGCAAAGGCCATAACTGCTTTACAAAAAGCTGTGGAGCTTGATGCCGGTCTTGTGGCGGCCTACACGGAACTGGGCTATGCACAATATATGACCGGCAGTTACCCTGATGCCATCCGCACACTTAGTAAAGGCATTGAGAAAGACAGCAAGAATACACATTGCCATTATTACCTGGGACTGACCTATGTAATGCAAAAAGACAAAGTAAATGCGCAGAAAATGTATGACAAACTGGTTGTACTCAATCCCGGCCTTGCAGAAAAGCTTTTACCAAAAATCACTTCTCTTCAGTAGTATTTATTTTTTGTGAAGTTCTGTTCAGGTGCCGGTTTACGGCTTATAGAAAATGTATTCAGCAATATTTGTTTGGTGAGACAGAAACCAAGGCGGAGATTCAAAATCATCCAGCAGCGGGGTTTCACAGAAGTCTCTCATTTGCCGAGATTATGCTGTGAAAACCCCGCTGAGACAGAAAATCTTATAAAATGTCTTTCGCCAGCCCCGAAGGGGCGATAGTATTCAAGCTAAAAAAATTGCACATAAAAAAAGCTCCGGAGGAGCGGCCGTTTTTTCTTATTATTTGGGTTAGATAGCAGCAGGCAGAAAGCCGGTTAATTTCATAATGCGGGGATTCACAGAAGTTTAATCTGCCGGCTATACTAGTAGTTAAAACCCGCTGGGACAGAAAGAATACGTATGCCGGAATGGATGCATTTACCAGTGTATCACTACAAAACCATTTGCAGCTTTGGCTCCCGAAACACCACCGCCGCCACCACACCCGATCACATTGTATAATGCGGAAGGCGTTAAAGTCTGGAGCAATGTAGTGCCTGTTTCATTAAAAATACTTGTACCGCCAAAACCACTTATATTATAGTACGGTGCTACCCCTCCACCATTGCCATGTTTATACAGTTGCACAAATGTACCTGAGCTTTTTTGAGCAAAACTGAGTGAAGTTGGCTCACCTGCGTGGCCGGGTATTTGAATAATATTGAGCCCGGCACTTGTACTCGACGGATAACCGGGAGCCGACGCAAATGCTCCCCCTCCACCTATTGCCAACACATATACATCGGGTCCGGTCACTGTGGTGGAGCCACCAGTATTTCCTGTGCCGGTTAAACCAATGCCCTGGTCGCCACCAATGCCAATGCTTATGGTAAGCACAGTTCCGGGTATTACAGCAAGTTCAGATGTAATACAATAAGTACCCCCCGCTCCACCACCACCAAAGGCCCCTCCGCCCCCGGCACCCCAGGCTTCAATTCTTATTTTGGTTACGCCAGCAGGAATCGTCCAACTGTCGTTTTGTTTAAATGAAATACCGTTTTTATAATCGCCTGCATTGATCCAGGCCGTACTGCCATTGGCACCTGTGGCCAGTACCTGGCCAGCCAGGCCGGCCACACCGTTCACTCTCAGGTTTCCACTCATATTGATATTGCCGTTCACATCCAGCCGCTCATTGGGGCTGGATGTACCAATACCAACATTTTGGGCATTTGCCATAAAAATTTGCATAACGGTAAGCAGGGCAAGCGTGATTAGTTTCATACAAAATAATTTATGGTAAAAATCAGCCATGCCTGCCAAAGAACCAGGGGGAACTTAGTAAACAGCACTTTTTTTTAGTAAGCTGTAGTATTTTCTTTTTAAGGGCCTGACTGGATGTTGCCGGTGCCTAATGAAGCAGTAAGGCCAGAACAATTTTTTGCTGGGGCCAATGCCCACGCACGGGATCAAGACTTCACGAAAACCTCATTCCTTAAAAACCATAGTAGTTCCACCGAAGACAAGCCGGCCTTACAGGTGACAGCTTTTTAAAAAGCTGTCACCTGTAAGGCCGGCTTGTCTTCGG
>JBATOU010000117.1:0-6147 GCA_049291115.1 Ferruginibacter sp. | reverse complement strand
TTGGCATGAGCATCCCCGCCATTTCGCAACACCTGCGTAAAATGAAAGATGGCGGCATCATCCAGGCCCGTAAGGAAGGACAAACTATTTTTTATTCCTTAAAGCCTGAACATTTAAAAATGCTCCGCTCTTTATTCAAATACATTAACGAGTTAAACGCAAAAATGGAATTAGTATGAGTACAACAAAATCTGGCAGTAAAACATGGATAGCGGGATTGCTTACTGCTACTGTAGCATCTTTATGCTGCATTACACCAGTTTTGGCGTTGTTCAGCGGAGCTACAGGTATTGCTTCTACATTTTCATGGCTTGAACCGTATCGTCCATACCTTATTGGTCTCACTGTTGCTGTGCTTGCATTTGCCTGGTATCAGAAATTAAAACCTAAGAAAGCCGATATAGATTGTGCATGTGAAGAAGATAAACCTTCTTTCTGGCAAACTAAAACCTTCCTGAGTATAGTAACTGTATTGGCTTTTTTACTGATGGCTTTCCCCAAATATTCTCATATTTTCTATCCCAAAGCTGAAAAGAAAGAAATTGTAATAATAGACAAGAACAATATTCAACAAGTGAAGCTGAATATTAAAGGCATGACCTGCGAAGCTTGTTCAGAAACAATCAACCTTGCCTTGTCAAAAATTTCCGGCGTATTGGAATATAAAACTGAATTTAAAAATGGAAGCAGTACGGTAAAATTTGATAATTCCAAAACCGTAGAGCAGGCTATCATTGATGCTGTAAATGAAACCGGTTATAAAGTAACTGGTACAAAACCGATTCAATAATCAATTAAAAATAAAAAACATGAAACAATTATTATTAGCTTTTTTAGTGGTAGGTTCATTAGTTGCCTGTCAATCATCATCTGCTAATCCTGCACATGGAAAGGAAGGACATAAATGTGATGCAGCCTGTATGACTCAGCAACCAGCAAAAGACAGTACGGCCAGTACAACTACAGTTGCATTAAAAGACCATGTATGTACCGATGGCTGTAAAACCGGTAATCATGTATATGCACATGGCGAGAAGGGACATACCTGTACAGAAGCTTGTAAAAATATGCCTGCCAATTAAGTTTATACTGTATTAAATTTTGCCCGAAAGCAATAAAACAAATAGGATGAATTTTTTAAAAAAAATGTTAAGCCCCAATGCCGGAAATAATAATGGCAATATAGTAAAGGAAGAGAAAATATCACTCGACATAACCGGTATGACCTGCGACCATTGTGCCGTAAGTATTGAACGTATGTTTGAAAAAAAGAACGGTATTGTTTCTAAAAAAGTAAGCCATCAAACCGGTAAAGGGGAGTTTACTTACAATCCAGATGACATTTCAAAAGAGGACATCATCGGCACCATTAATCAAACACCAGGCTACCGGGCAAAAGAACCGAACAATAATGGATTACCGCACATTAAATCAAATCACTTTGATTTAATTATTATTGGTGGCGGCTCTGCTGCATTTTCAGCAGCCATTAAAGCCAATGAATTAGGCTTAACTACAGTGATGGTAAATGCCGGGTTAGATTTTGGCGGCACCTGTGTAAATGTTGGCTGTGTGCCTTCCAAAACGCTTATCCGTGCTGCTGAAACAGCTTATCATGCATCACATTCCAACTTTGCTGGCATAAAACCTAAAGGTGTTGATATAGATTTTGCACAGGTGCTAAAAGATAAAAAACAATTAGTGAGTACTCTGCAGCAAAAAAAATACATGGATGTGGTGAGTGATTTTAAAAATCTGCAATTGGTTGAAGGATGGGCAGAATTTGTGGATGATAAAACTATTTTAGTAAATGGCAAGGATAAATACACTGCCATAAAATTCATTATTGCAACAGGTGCAACCACCAATATACCTGATATTGAAGGGCTGAAAGATATTGGTTACCTCACTAATGTATCTTTATTTGATTTGGAAGAACAACCCGCCAGTATTACCATTATGGGTGCAGGATATATCGGGTTAGAAATTGCAATGGCCTATAATCGCCTTGGTACAAAAGTCCGCATCATAGAATTTACTGACCGTGTGCTGCGCTCTCAAACACCTGATATAAGCGAAGAAATAGAAATGCACATGAAGAAAGAAGGCATTGAAATTCTTCCCAACTTTCGTGCAGTTAAATTTGAAAAATCGGGTAACAACACAATCATTCATTGTAAATGCCCGGATGGTTCATTCGCCAAATTAATTGAACCGGGAAAGATTGTTGTTGCATCGGGAACTAAACCTAACACAAAAAAATTTGGATTGAGTAATATAGGTTTGCAATTAACCAATAGCGGGCATATACAGGTAAATGAATTGATGGAAACAAACCTGCAAAATATTTATGCTGTGGGTGATGTTGCAAATACCCCTTCATTTGTTTACACCGCAGCTTACGAGGGAAAGATTGCTGTAGAAAATGCTTTCACAGGTTCAGAACTAAAATCTGATTATTCTTCTTTGCCTTGGGTAGTATTTACAGACCCGCAGGTGGCTGGTGCAGGTTTGGATGAAGCACAGGCAGCGGCTAAAAATATTCCGTTTGAAGTATCTAAACTGGAATTGAAAGATGTTCCCCGTGCTATTGCAGCATACGACACAAGAGGATTTATCAAACTGACACGAAATACAGAGACCGACAAATTAATTGGTGCAAGAGTGGTAGCTCCGGAAGGCGGAGAACTGATACAACAATTAAGTATGGCTATCAAATATGGAATTACAATAAAAGAATTAGCTGAAAGTTTCTATCCTTATCTCACATTAAGTGAAGGAATAAAATTGGCAGCCATCACTTTTGGTAAAGATGTGGCGAAGTTGAGTTGTTGCGCAAGCTGATGAAGAGAATTTATAATATTCAGATTTCAAAAGTAAAATTTGATAGCGGTACTTTTATCAGTATGAGAAATGCAGGAATGTTATTCGTCTTATAGAAAACGTTTGTTGAGAATATTTCTTTTTTGGTTCTGTAAAATGACCGCTATGCGGCAGAATAATAATTGTTGCTGAATATTATATTATTTACCCTACCTGTTTCTCTTTCAATCGGCTTGAAAATTCTTTCAACAGTCCTTCTTTATCCCGTTTCACACGGTTAACAAATTTGGCATCCGCAGCAGTATGTACATCATACTTTGCAGACCAGATTATTACTTCGACCAGTACAGGCAATAAATCAATTCCTTTTTGACTTAATCTATAAACAATTTTTTGCTTGTGGTTTTCGTCGCTACTTTTTACAACAATTTTCGACCGTTCAAGTAAAGACAATCTATCTGCCAGAATATTAGTAGCAATCTTTTCTTCAGATTGTAAGAACTCGCCGTAATAATGTTTTCCTTTAAACATCATATCACGGACAATTAAAAATGTCCATCTATCACCAAAAAGTTCCAGGGCAAAATTAATTGGACAATCAGACTTCCTTTTTTTATTAGCCATTTAAAAATATTTTATTTAAAACCGCTTGTGAAACAAAAGTAGTTCATTATATTTGTTTTTCACAAAAAAAATTAAAAATGAAAAATGCAATTAACTGGTTCGAAATCCCGGTATTAGATTTCGTAAGAGCAAAAAAATTTTATGAAACATTGTATGGTGCTGAAATTATGGAGATGCCTTTCCCCGATGGAAAATACGGTATGCTTCCAGCGGACATGCAAAATGGAGGTATTGGCGGAGGAATTGTTCAGGGCGAAGGGTTTATTCCTTCTGACAAGGGAACTGTTGTCTATTTAAATGGTGGAGATGATTTAAGCACACCCCTTTCAAAAGTTGAAGCAGCAGGAGGCAAAATAATATTACCAAAAACATCGATTGGTCCCAATGGCTTTATGGCACATTTTATAGACACTGAAGGAAATAAAATTGCCTTACATTCAATGAAATAAAAAATGACTATAATCAATAACGAAATTATAGTAAATGCTAGCCTTGACAGGGTTTGGAATATTTTGACTGACCTGGAACTTTTAGAAAAGTTTGACCCGACAGTTAAACAATCAACTCTTGTCTCTACCGATAAATCAGGAATCGGAGCAAAACGAAAGGTGTATATGCTTGATGGCAAAAATTGGTTTGATGAAAAGATAACAGTTTTCAAACCTAACGAAGCCTTGACATATCAACTCACTGATTGTTCCTTTCCAATCAAAGGACTTCAACACAGTTACAGTTTTGAGAAAATCGGTAATCAAACCAAAGTAAAACAGGTAATGGAATACACTGTAAAGTTTGGATTGATTGGAAAATTGCTTGATGCTATAATGATTAGAAAGCAATCAGATACTGGAATAAAGAAATTCTTTGCAGGACTTAAGAATTATGTAGAAAATAATTAGCTTTTGCTATGGCTTATAGCGAACTATTAGCAGTAAGAGTTAGACAGCGACTTTCAGACTTGCCCAACATTGAAGAAAAAGAAATGATGGGTGGCTTGACATTTATGTACAACGATAAAATGTGTGTTGGTATAATCAAAGACGAATTAATGTGCCGGATTGATCCGGCTATTTATGAAGCCGTTTTGGAAAAACCCGGTTCCCGACCAATGGACTTTACCGGACGGCCAATGAAGGGTTACATAATGGTTGACGCCACCGGTATGGCCAACAAAAAGAACTTTGACTACTGGATAAACCTCTCTTTAGAATTTAACAAAAAGGCCAAGCCAAGTAAAAAAAGAAGTAAGCATAACCCTATATAATTTTATCAGCATAGGGCTTGCAGGAATGTTATACATCCTATTGAAGGCTATTGCAGTGTTTATGGTGCTGTACAATGTCCGCATATACTTCGAATGACAATTGTTTGTTGCCAATACTAAAGCCTCCATCCACTCAAATACATGGTTCTTCTGTGTAAGGTTTCTTAAGAATTGCCGTCACTACTGACATAATTCAAGCCAATTAATAGTTAAGCAATTTTTATGAAGAAAATAATAGTAGCGTTAGCAGTATGCCTCCTCATCATCTCCTGCCAGGCCCAAAATAACCCATCAACATTACCAGCGAACGATTTTGAAAAAGCCATCAACAACCCGAATGTACAGGTATTGGATGTTCGCACTGCCGCAGAATACAATTCAGGTCATTTAAAAAAATCATTGCAGGCTGATTGGTACAACCAGCAACAGTTTAAAGAACGTACAAATAGCATGGATAAGTCTAAACCGGTTTATGTGTATTGCTTAACTGGTATCAGAAGTGCAGCAGCCGTAAAACAATTAAAACAAAATGGATTTAATAATGTACAGGATTTAAAGGACGGATTAACTGCATGGAAATTGGCCAAAAAACCTGTTGAGGGTGCAGCAAAAGTGAAACAGATAACCCTTGCTGAATATAACGCACAAGTAAATTCAACTAAGCCGGTGCTGGTTGATTTTGGCGCTGAGTGGTGCCCGCCCTGCAAAAAAATGGAACCGGTAATAGCACAACTTAAAAACGAAGCTGCTGATAAATACAAAGTAGTGAATGTAGATGGTGCTACCCAAATTGATATTCAAAAACAATTAAAGATAGAAGCGTTTCCTGTATTTATTGTTTATAAAAACGGAAAAGAAGTGTGGCGTAAGCAGGGCATTGTTACATTGGAAGAAATAAAATCAAAGCTATTGTAATGCAAGAAATATTTTTCTAACCTTAAAAGTAATGGAAAATCCAAACAACACATACAAAATCTCTTTGCAGCCAATCAGTATAACCAATGCAGATGACAGAGTTAAAAGTTTATTAGAAGCTGCAAAAAAGCAGGCAGGTATGGTACCTAATATGTATAAAAACATGGCCAATTTCCCTGCCCTGTTAGAAACCTATGGAACAGGTTATAATTTATTCCGTAGAGAAGGTGGCTTTACTTCTGTGGAACAGGAAGTGATATTTCTTACCATCAGTAAAGAAAATGGATGTGATTATTGTATAGCTGCACATAGTGTAGTGGCAGATATGATGAGTAAAGTGCCGGTAGCTGTAACCGATGCTATCAGAAATGATGAGGAAATACCAGATGCCAGGCTTAGGGTTTTGTCAAGATTTACCAGCGTCATGGTAAATAAAAGAGGCAGGCCATCTAACGAAGATGTGAATGAGTTCCTGATGGCAGATTATACGGAGCAACAAATCCTCGCTATCATTCTTGCCA
>JBATOU010000116.1:0-1538 GCA_049291115.1 Ferruginibacter sp. | reverse complement strand
TGCTCCCCTGAGAGTCCCCGTTTATGAGTTAGCTCTGTTCAGGTTTTGGCCTTCTTTTGACCGGTTAGCATATTCCCACGGCGTCAGGCCAGCGAGGCTTGAATGCGGGCGATGATGGTTGAAGTCGTCGCGCCATGCCGCCACCAGATTGCTGGCATGGCGCAGAGTGTCGAACAGGTGCTCGTTCAGAAGTTCGTCCCGCATCCGGCCGTTGAAGCTCTCCACAAAGCCGTTCTGCATGGGTTTGCCCGGCGCGATGTAATGCCATTCGACCTTGCGGTCTTCTTGCCATTTCAGGATCGCATTCGAGGTCAGTTCCGTCCCATTGTCAGAGACCACCATGCAAGGATAACCGCGCATTTCAGCGATCCGGTCCAGTTCGCGGCCGACGCGGATACCTGACAGTGATGTGTCGACAACAGCGGCTAGGCATTCCCGGCTGAAGTCGTCGATAATGTTCAGAATCCGGAACCGGCGGCCACAAGACAGGCTGTCGGACACGAAGTCTAGGCTCCACCGCTGGTTCAGCCCTTGCGGGATCGCCATCGGCGCTCTGGTGCCCAAGGCACGTTTCCTGCCGCCGCGTTTGCGCACTGTCAGACCCTCCTCCTTGTAGATGCGATACAGCTTCTTCCAGTTCACCTGCCAGCCTTCGCGCTTCAACAGCACGTGCAGTCGCCGATACCCGAACCGCCGCCGTTCCGATGACAAATCTTTCAAGCATGCCCGTAGGTCAGCGTCATCTGATCTGGTTGGCGACCGTCGATATACTCGCGGATCGATCCCCGCCAAAGCGCAGGCCCGCCGCTGCCGATATCCCTTCTGGTTCATGGCCCAATCCACGGCGCGCCGCCGCACATCAGGCCTCAGAAGTTTTTTCCCAGCATCTCCTTCAGCGTGGACACGTCCATCATCTGCTCGGCCAGCAGCTTCTTGAGCTTGGCATTCTCCGCCTCCAGCGCCTTCAGCTTCTTGGCGTCGGACACTTCCATGCCGCCAAACTTGGCCCGCCATTTATAGAAGGTCGCATCGCTGACACCGTGCTTGCGACACAAATCCTTCGCAGCAAGCCCTGCCTGGTGCTCCTTCAGAATACCGATGATCTGTTCCTCAGTGAACCTTGATCGCTTCATCGTCTGTCTCCTTTGCAAGGAACAGACTAACCCCAAATCGAGGACATTTCAGGGGAGCAGGTCACCTTTCACGATCCATTCGATTACGATCCGAAAACAGAAACATTCTATGGTTTGGTAGATGGTGAGCGTAAGCCACTATTTAAGGTCAATCGCGCTGATCCAAACGTCCCAATCACGGTTGTGGGATTACAAGAGATGGCGGTCTTCGTGCCAAGAGCTGATGTGTCAAATCCACTTTCAAAGCGAGAGGGGGATGAGGCCCAGCGCAAGTTGGGCGATGAACTTCAGGCATTCTACTACGCCGCAAGCAAACTGTGGGATCTAATCGAACAGGAACTTCTCGGTAAGAAGGGCTCCAAATTCGTTGGGGTGAAGCTCGTCAGGAACAAGCTGTTTGAGCAT
>JBATOU010000115.1:0-30740 GCA_049291115.1 Ferruginibacter sp. | reverse complement strand
CCTATGGGGTAACCGATAGTGCGCAACGTGGAAATATCCCGGAATTTGTGCGGCTGCGCGACCATACAGGCAATGCAAATGGCCGTATGCTTTTAGTAAATGCAGATGCTGCCAATACAAGACTGTATGCAGGGTCGTTTTTTGGCAGCCTTTGTGCAGGCCAGCAATACTCTCTTTCTTTTTATGCCGCTTTTGTAGGCAACGGAGAATATAAAACACTCTGCGATGCATTTGGCGGCTTTCAGTATCCAAGAATAAAAATGCGCATCAGGGATGGGGTTTCCGGTCTTATTATTACCGAAACTTCCACGGCAATTATTTCAGATACTACATGGAGACAGTATGGATTAAAATTTATAACACCTGTTTCTTTTGGTAATATTATTTTTGAGCTTATTAATGACGCACCTGGTGGTTGCGGAAACGATATTGCAATTGACGATATTCAATTTGGTGGCTGCGATCCGCTTCCTTCGGTAACAGCAGATGTATCAGATGGCTGTATTGGCTTAACAACAGTTATTACATCTGCATTGAGCGATCCGGGTGTACTGCCGGCGGTTCAATACCAATGGGCAGTGGGCAATGCAGTGGGAGGTCCTTTTACTGCCATACCCGGTGCTACATCTGCCAATCTTACCATTAGCCCTGTAACAGGATCTGATGTTGGTAAATATTATATACTTTATGTAGCAGCGCCCGGTAACATGGGTAACTCACTTTGCCGTTATGCTTCAACTCCCGTTTTGCTCGTAAGTAAAGACAGCTCAAGGCCGGCCAGTTCTGCAGCAAGGGATAAAAACAATATTTGCCCGGGCAAACAGGTGGCGCTTTCCTTAACCGGCGGTCAACTGGGCACCAATGCTTCCTGGAGATGGTATGCAGGAAGCTGCTCAGGTACACTGGTTGGCACTGGTACCAATATAAATGTAACTCCCGCCAGCACCACTACTTATTATGTACGGGCAGAAGGTGATTGCAACAATACAGTCTGCCGGACAGTAACGGTAACCGTTAGCTGCGATATTGACAAAGATGATGACGGAATACCCGATTACGTGGAAAGTTATATACCAGCCGCTACCCAGGATGCCAATGGTAATGGGGTGGATAATTCAAATGATGTGACCTATGCCGGTTATGTAGATAATAACAACGATTTTTTGAATGACAATTTTGTGGCAGACGGCGATCTGGATAATGACGGCACACCCAATTATCTTGACAGCAGCTTTCCGGGCAGGATAGATACCAATGGCGATGGCGTGGATGACCGTTTTGATATGGACCTGGACCGTATTCCTAATATGCTTGACCTCGACAGCGATAATGATGGAATCCCTGATGTGGTGGAAGCAGGTGGGGTGGATGACAATGGCGATGGAAAAATAGACAATTACTCAGATACGGATGCAGATGGATTTTCTCAGAATTCGGATGGTAATAATACAGGTGCCTACATATCCGGCATTGGCCTCGGGCTGCCTGATCTTGATAACGATGGTGTTCCTAACACTATTGACAGGGACAGTGATAACGACGGTATACCCGATGTGGTGGAAGTGTATGGTACAGATGTAAATAATGATGGTATTATTGATGGTTTTGTGGATGCAAACAGCGATGGGCTTCACGATGCTTATATCTATGGTTCCGGCTTATTGCGAACCGGCCCCGATATTGATAATAACGGGCGTGCAGATTATTATCCAAATAAGAATATGGACAATGACGGGCGTGCCAATCCTTATGATATCGACAGCGATGGTGATGGTATTGTAGATGTGGTGGAAGCAGGTTTTGCCGATACGGATTTTAACGGATTTGTAGATGGTGCCCGCGGAACAGATGGATGGAGCATCATTGTAAATGGCCTGCCGGCTTTAAACCTTGTTAATACAGATGCTGCCACCGATGCCGGCGGCGCCAAGCCAAACTGGAGAGATGTTGACAGCGATAATGATGGCATTCCCGATAACGTGGAGGGGATGAGCACAGCGGGTTACAGGCTTCCTGCTTTTGCCGATGCAGACAACGATGGCCTGGATAACAGTTATGACCTTGCACCATTTGCCGGCACATTTGGAGGCTCGGGCAATATACCTTACGACAGGGATATAGATGGTATACCAGACTTCAGGGATCTTGATACAGATGCCGACGGGGCGCTGGATATTTATGAAGGACACGATTATAATTTCAATGGCGTTGCAGATGATAATATCATTCCATTGAATGCCGATACCGATAATGACGGGCTTGATAATTTCTTTGACCTTATAAACGGAACCAGCCTTAATTATAAAGGAACCTCGGCCTATATGGGCAATGGAGGAACGCTTACAGGCGATGCAAGCCCTGGTTCAAGGGCCACCGTGCAAAAAAGGGTACCTGCCCAGCCCGACCGCGACTGGCGCTATACGTTTTATGTACTGCCCATACAGTTGGTTAAGTTTACAGCTGTACTCAATAACGAAATGGTAAACCTTAACTGGAGCATCATCAGTTCAAAAGAACTGCAGGGCTTTGAAATAGAACGTAGTTTTGATAACCGAACATTTACGAAAATTAAAACTGTTTCTGCCACGGGTCTTGTACTTAACCAGGAGAGATCTTTTGCCGCCACAGATGATATCATCAATATTTATAAAGATGTGATCTTCTACAGGCTTAAGCTGCTAACTAAAACCGGGGAAGTTCAGTACAGCGATGTACAGATGATCAGGCGTACAAAAATCGCCACCGGTATTTCAGTTCATCCAAACCCGGCAAATGATTTCGTAAATATTCAGTTCAGTGCCGAAAAGGAAACCACGGGTACTTTCCGGTTAATTGATAACCTTGGTAAAGTGGTACTGCTGCAAAACCAGCGGGTTGTTAAAGGCGCCAATAAAATTTTACTGGATGGTCTTTCAAGATTCAGCCCGGGAGCTTATACGCTTCAGATCCAGTTCAGCGACAGAATTGAAACATTTAAATTATTAGTGAACAGCAAACATTAAAGACCATAAAAAGAGATTAAGTTTACGGGGCCTGCAAGGGCCCCTTTTTTTGCAGGATAAACAGCCCTATTTACGTTAGCTTTGCTGGCCATGTATAAACTCAAAAAAGAACTGGGCCAGCATTTTCTTAAAGATGAAAGCATTATTGAAAAAATAATGCAGGCTTTAAAGGCAACCCAATTCAATACCCTGCTCGAGGTAGGGCCGGGTGGGGGCGCACTTACCAAAGAATTGCTTAAACTGGACGGTATCGATTTTAAAGCAGTGGAACTCGACGAAGAAAAAGTAAATTATCTTGAGAAAAGATTTCCGGCCCTGCAGGGGAAACTCATCCATAAAAACTTTCTTGATATTGAAAAACCTGTTCAAGCCAGCTTTACGGTAATTGGAAATTTTCCATACAATATTTCATCGCAGATATTGTTTAAAATTTTAGAGTGGAAAGAAGATGTTCCGGTAGTGATCGGCATGTTTCAGAAAGAAGTGGCGCAAAGGGCGGCCGCCGGGCCCGGAACCAAAACGTATGGAGTACTGAGTGCACTGATACAGCCTTATTATAATATCGAATATTTGTTTGATGTACCCCCACAAAGTTTTACCCCTCCGCCAAAAGTGATGAGCGGCGTTATAAAACTCACACGAAAAGAAACCGTACTTCATGTAAAAAGTACAAGGGCCTACGAAGTGCTGGTAAAAACGGCTTTTAATCAACGCCGGAAAATGCTTCGCAATGCTGTTAGTCCACTGTTTACTGAGGAAGTTTTGAAGGAAGGTATCTTTCAAAAACGAGCCGAGCAATTGAGTATAGATGATTTTGCGATGCTCAGTTTTAAAATGAAATGAAATTATTTTTTACATACCTGTTGCTGCTGCTGTTTACAGTTTCCTGTTATACGCCCCGTTATGTGTACAGCCCTTCGGCACAAAACGTACCCCTGCTTACAAAAAAAAATGATTCAAAGATTGCATTTAATTACTCAACAAACCTTTTGGGTACAAAAGAGGTAAGCGGCCACAAAACAAAACAAAAAGCCCTGGGTTACGATATCCAGGCTGCATGGGCTGTTTCAAAGAACTGGGCGGTTCAGTCAAATTATTACAAACGAAAAGAACTCAATGATGGCAGTTTTTTGTTTTCCGGGGGCGACAGTACAGTTATAAATTACAGGCGCAGTTTACTGGAAGGGGGAATAGGATACTATACCAGGATCAATAAGGAGTCAAATAAGTTTTTCCAGGTTTTTGCCGGGCTGGGCAGCGGTAAATTCAGTTTTACAGATGGCGGCAGGTATGCAGATTCGACCCTGTATCGTAATTTTTTCAGCTCCCGGGTTACAAAATTCTATATTCAGCCTGCTTTCATTTATTCTAAAAATGGCATTTTTAATTCGGCTTTTTCTTCCCGGTTCAGTTTTTTGAATTTTCATGGTATCCGTACCGATTATAGTTCCAATGATCTTGAAAATTATAAGTTAGACGGACTGTCGGGCAGAACAGTTGTTTTTTGGGAACCCGTTTTTGTTAATTCATATGGTTTTAAAAAAATTCCCGGCTTATTACTCGAATGGCAGGCGGGGTTCAGTTTTTTAATGAGCCGCCGCTTTGTAGATGCCAGGAGTATTAATTTTTCTGCTGGCCTGCTGGCCGACCTGGGCAAGATCCTTAAAGAGAACAACCGGGTTAAAAAGAAATAATGTTGCCTTGCAGCGCACCATAATCTCATTAAATTTGCAGGGTTGCCTGCTGTTTATATTCTCCTGGTATTATTGAGAATGATACCGAATTTTTAAAGCCCCGGTCAATGGACTAATATTCAGCAGGCTCAAAACAGGAAATTTTATGACCATACATAAAGAAATGAAAGTAAGGATCGTTACAGCAGCATCCCTGTTCGACGGGCACGATGCGGCCATCAATATCATGCGCCGTATCCTGCAAAGCAAGGGAGCCGAGATCATTCACCTTGGGCATAACCGCAGCGTTCACGAAATAGTGGAGTGTGCCATTGAGGAAGATGCACATGCCATTGCTATTACCAGCTACCAGGGCGGGCATGTGGAGTTTTTTAAGTACATGAAAGACCTGCTGGTTGATGCCGGTTGCGGGCATATATGCATATTTGGCGGTGGTGGCGGTACCATTTTGCCTGCAGAAATAGATGAACTGCATGCATATGGCATTACCAGGATATACAGTCCCGACGACGGGCGGCACATGGGACTTGAAGGAATGATACAGGATGTAATTGATAAGGCGGCCCCGGTAACAAACCCTGTGGAGCCTGATTATTTTAATGCTGCAGCAGCATGGGGAAGTGAATTGCCATTGAATGAAGTTAAGGATGTAAGAAAAATTGCAAGGGCAATTTCACTGGCTGAGCTGGGGCAAAAGCAATCTTTCTTCAGTATTGAAAAAACAAACCAGCCTGTACTGGGCATAACCGGAACAGGCGGCGCCGGAAAATCTTCTGTTACAGATGAGATCGTGCGCAGGTTTTTAAATGCATACCCCGATAAAACCATTGCGGTGGTTTCTGTAGATCCCAGCAAAAAGAAAACAGGGGGCGCCTTGCTGGGCGACCGTATCCGCATGAATGCCATTTCTTCGCCCCGTGCTTATATGCGCAGCCTGGCCACCAGGGAAAGCGATGTGGCGCTCAGCAGCCATGTGCAGGAGGCAATAGATATCTGTAAAGCAGCCGGGTACGATTTTGTGATTCTCGAAAGCGCCGGTGTTGGGCAAAGCGATGCATCTATACTCGATTACTGCAATGTGAGCATGTATGTAATGACGCCCGAATACGGGGCGCCTTCGCAATTGGAAAAAATAAATATGCTCGATTATGCAGATGTTATTTGCATCAATAAATTCGACAAGGCCGGGGCGCTGGATGCTTTAAGCGACGTAAAAAAACAATACAAGCGCAGTCACCAGGCCTGGACGGCAAAGGATGAAGACCTGCCCGTTGTAGGCACTATAGCTGCACAGTTTAATGATGCAGGGGTAAATGAACTTTTTGAGCGCCTCATGGAGAAAGTGGAAGAAAAGACCGGCATTACTTTTAAGGGCCACGTAACACACCATGCACATATTAAAGATACCAGCAGCAAATCGCAGATAATCCCGCCAAAACGGGTGCGTTATTTATCTGAAATAGCAGAAACGATCGCCGACTACGATCAATGGGTGACAGCACAAAGTGAACTCGCCTCGAAATGTTACCAGTTGCAGGGAGCAAAAAAATTATTACCCGATGCTGCAGCTTATATCGGCGAAACCGAGAAAAATATCCTGAAACAAATTTCTCCGCAGGCAAAAGAACTGGTAGATGGCTGGGATGATTTAAAAAAACGTTATGCAGCCGGGCATTATGAATTTAAAGTTCGTGATAAGATCATAAAACAACCACTCACCTACAAAAGCCTCAGCGGCACGGATGTAAAAAAAGTAGTGCTGCCAAAATACCATGACTGGGGCGATATACTTACCTGGCAGTTGCAGGAAAATGTGCCCGGTGAGTTTCCGTATACAGCCGGTGTGTTTCCGTTGAAGCGTGAAGGAGAAGACCCCACCCGCATGTTTGCGGGTGAAGGCGGGCCCGAGCGAACCAATAAACGTTTCCATTATGTAAGCCTCGGGCAGCCTGCAAAAAGGCTCAGTACCGCTTTCGACAGTGTAACATTATACGGTGAAGATCCTGCCCACCGCCCCGATATCTACGGTAAAGTGGGCAACAGCGGGGTAAGCATTGCCACGGTGGATGATGCAAAAAAATTGTACAGCGGTTTCGACCTTTGCGACCCCAAAACATCTGTGAGCATGACCATCAACGGGCCTGCACCCATGCTGCTGGCTTTTTTTATGAATGCCGCCATTGATCAGCAATGCGAGAAATATATAATTGAAAATAAACTGCAGCCAGAGGTTAACGAGGCGATTGAAGCAAAGTATAAGATTGCCGGTTTGCCGAAATATATTGGCACAGATGGAAAGCCCGTTACACCCCAAAATGGGAAATTAGCAGGCGCACTTCCTGAAGGAAACGACGGGTTAGGACTGCGCTTACTAGGCCTGAGCGGAAGAGATATTTTGCCTGAGCAGGTGTATAATGAGATCAGGGCAAGGGCATTGAGCACGGTACGTGGTACGGTGCAGGCCGATATACTAAAAGAAGACCAGGCGCAGAATACCTGTATCTTTTCAACAGAATTTGCATTAAAACTGATGGGTGATGTGCAGCAGTATTTTATTGAAAATAAAGTGCAGAATTTTTACAGTGTAAGCATCAGTGGCTATCATATTGCCGAAGCAGGTGCCAACCCGGTTACACAGCTGGCCTTTACACTTGCAAACGGGTTCACTTATGTAGAATATTATTTGAGCCGGGGCATGCATATTGATGATTTTGCACCCAATCTTTCTTTCTTCTTCAGCAACGGAATGGACCCCGAATACAGTGTTATTGGCCGGGTGGCACGCCGCATCTGGGCTAAGGCCATGAAGTACAAATACAAGGGAAATGAACGTAGCCAGAAACTGAAGTACCATATACAAACCAGCGGGCGCAGCCTGCATGCACAGGAGATCGACTTCAATGATATACGAACCACGCTGCAGGCTTTATATGCCATCTACGACAATTGCAACAGCCTGCATACAAATGCTTATGACGAAGCAATTACCACGCCCACCGAAGAAAGTGTACGCAGGGCCATGGCCATTCAGCTTATAATTAACAGGGAACTGGGTACAGCAAAAAACGAAAACCCCAACCAGGGTAGTTTTTTAATTGAAGAGATGACCAACCTGGTGGAAGAGGCTGTATTGGCAGAGTTTAACCGCATTACCGAGCGGGGTGGTGTGCTGGGCGCCATGGAACGGATGTACCAGCGCAATAAGATACAGGAAGAAAGTTTGCATTATGAGCACCTGAAACATACCGGCGATTTGCCCCTCATTGGTGTAAATACATTTTTAAACAAGCAGGGGTCGCCCACCATATTGCCGGCAGAAGTTATACGCAGCACTACCGAAGAAAAGGAATACCAGATCAACGCACTCAATGCTTTTCATGAGCGGCATGCGGTTATTGCTGCCAGTAAGCTCAAGCAGTTGCAGCAGGTGGCTTTACAAAACGGGAATATTTTTGCCGAGCTCATGGAAACGGTAAAATACTGCAGCCTGGGTCAAATAACAAATGCTTTGTATGAAGTAGGCGGAAAGTACAGGAGGAATATGTAATGCAAATTGTTTGGCTTAGCTTTGCAACAAGGAAATGAAGATCATCGCCATTTTAGCCGGTTGTTTTGTCTTTTGTATGCAAATTGCACATGCCCAGCTTTGCCAGGGAAATTTTGGCGATCCGATCATAAATGCAGATTTTGGCTCGGGTGCCAATCCAGGCCCACCTTTAAGCTCAGGGATCACTTCTTATAATTTTGTTAACAACGATTGCCCGGTTGACGGGGAATATGCCATCAGGAGCAATACGCAAAACTGTTTTGGTTCTACCTGGCATTCGCTCACATCTGATCATACCGGGAATACCAACGGATATATGATGGTGATCAATGCTTCTTACGAAAGAGGTGTTTTTTATACCGAAACCGTTAGGAATCTTTGTGCCGGCACCACGTTTCAGTTTTCGGCCTATTTACTGAACTTATTAAGAAATTCCACCTGCACAAATACGGCTATCCTGCCGGATATAACATTTTTGATTGAGAAAGCCGATGGAACCGTAATTGGGTCGGTTGATACCGGGCCTGTAACTTCTTCTTCTGTGCCATCATGGAAACAATACGGTTTTGTATTTACATTACCAGCAGGCATAAATGATGTGGTGCTTAAAATAAAAAACAATGCAGATGGAGGCTGCGGAAACGATATCGCACTGGATGATATCCAGTTCAGGCCTTGCGGGCCTTCGGTTTTTGCAGGCATCAATGGTTTTACCGCCGATACAATAAGCCATTGTTCGGGCCAACCTGCACGATATGTTTTTTCGGGAACAACCACAAATTTTTACAGCAACCCGGGTTACCAATGGCAGCAGTTCAGTAATGGCTCATGGGCAGATATACCGGGCGCCAACAGCCTTCAGTACACTGTAAATTTTCCTGCACAGGCATTGCCCGGTAAATATCTTTACAGGCTTTCAACAGCCGAAACAGAGAATATGGCTTCGGTAAAGTGCCGGGTGTCATCGCAGCAACTTATGATCAATATACTGGAAGGGCCTTCAGTAAATGCGGGTCCCGATAAAACGATCATTGCAGGCGACCTGGTGCAACTTAACGGCAGTGCTTCGGGCGACAGTATCGTGCACCGCTGGTTAAATTCAAGTAATATATCAGATGTTAACCTGCTTCAGCCCCTGGTAAATCCACCGGCCGATGAAACTTATATTCTGCAAGTACAATCCAGGGCGGGTTGCGGTACAGTAGAGGATGCAGTTTTTGTAAAAGTGTTCCCGGATATTTATTTCCCCAATACATTTACGCCTGATGCTGATGGTAAAAATGACCGATGGATCATTAAAGCACTGGAAGCTTTTCCGGCATATGAGTTGAAAATATACAACCGTTATGGGCAGCTGATCTTTTCCGACAGCGGAAGCCGCATTCCATGGAACGGAAAGTACAAGGGCCAGGATGCTGAACCCGGGGTTTATGTTTACTTTTTTAAACCGGCAAATTCCAAACGCTTTAAAAAAGGAACCCTCTTATTGCTGAGATAATAAAAAAGCTGCTCATTTTTTTGAGCAGCTTTTTTATTAGTAAGTGAACTTTTATTTAAAATCTTCTTCAGAGACACCTGCATTAAGTGTTACTGATGTTAACTTTAAAGTGAACTCCTGGCCACCAGCATTCCTGGAAATTTCGTGTGGCATAGAGATAGCACCAACTTTGCGGTAGTCTGCATAAGTGATCAGTTCCACTTCACCGTCGGCCTTTGTATTTTCTTCCTGTAGTAATAACCCGGTTTTGCTGGAATATTGCTGAACAGAGGTTTTACCACTTGGCATAACCACTTTAAGCCGGTAAGTGGGTTCATTATTAAAGCTTCCTGCACCCAGGTAATCGAGTTTGTAGTCGGCAGTTGCATAAAAAAGCTGCGGAAAAATACTTTTCTCGTCACTCATTTCCTTTATTTCTTTTTCTTCGTAGTCTTTCTTTTGCGGCCCTTGTTGCATATAACCCGTGGTGCCGTTGAAAACCTGTTTAAAAATGGTCATAGCACCCATTTTAAGTTCAGTTGCGTTTTTATTAGGGTTCATCCGCTTGTCTGTGCCTTCAAAACTCCGGCCCATCATATCTAATGAAATATTGGAATTAATACTGTTTATTTTTTTAAGTTCTTCTTTGCCGCCAATAGCTTTTAAATACCCTTCCACAATATCAAATGCAGAAACCTTATCGGTTGTTTTTACAGAAGGATCAGTTTTTACATCTTTTACCTCATCCGCTACAGGGTTGGCATACTTGTCGTATTTTTTAATAGGATAACCCAGCCTCATAAGATTGGGGATCACCCTGCTTCCGTTTCCTGCTATTACAATACGGCTGTTGCTTTCGCTCATATAATTTTTGGCCACCCTTTTAATATCATCCACGGTAACTGCATTTATTTTTTGCAGGTAAGTGCGGTAAAAATCTTTGGGCAGGTTGTTGATGAGGATATTACTTGCATAGCGTGCGCTTCTTGAAGGGTCTTCCATGCCAAGGGCAAAGGAACCATTGTAAGCGGCTTTAGCGGTGGCAAGTTCTTCGGTTGTAATTTTTCCGTCACGCATGTTCAGGATTTCCCTTACGATCTCGGCCACCGCACTGTCGGCTTTATCGGTACGAACGGCTGCACTGGCATTGAACAGGCTCTGGAAACGGCCGTTGCCAAGGCTGGAGTAGCTGCCATAAGTGAAACCATGTTTTTCACGCAGGTTCATAAATAGTTTTGCATTGGCACTTCCCCCCAGTATATAGTTGGCCAGCAGCAATGGAAAATATTCTTTTCCGTTCATTGGGTTATTTACCAGGTTGCCCACATTGATTTCGGCCTGTACAGCAGTAGGTACGTCTACAAAATTGATCTCAGATTTAGCGGGATTATTTACATCGGGGATAGTAGGCAGTGTGAGTTTTGTTCCTGTCCAGCTTCCAAAATATTTTTCTGCCAGTTGTTTGGCGGCGACAGGCGTAATATCGCCAACAAAAGTTAAATAACTGCGTGAAGGGGTGATGAAATTTTTATAGGCAGTTTTTACATCCTCAAGTGTGATGGATTTTACAGATTCTTCTGTAGTAAACTCACCCAGTGCGGTATTTTTTCCATAGCTGAGCGCTGTATTTACCCTTGAGGCAATGGCCGAGGCACTTTTTTCAGATGATTTTAAACCCGTAATGGTTTGTTGTTTCAGTTTATCCAGTGCCGCCTGCGGGAAAGAAGGATTTCTGAGTGCCACAGAAAATAATTCAAATGTTTTTGGAAAATAGCGGGTGAGCGAGGAGGCAGATCCACCGCTCCAACTGAGCCCTACATTGGCCCCCATCATATCAATGGCTTCGTCGTAATCGGCCTTGCTCATGCTGGTAGTGCCTTCTTCGAGCATCTGGCCCATGAGGTCTAAGGTGCCGGCTTTGCTGCCTTCTTTCACCGGGCCGGCATCAATGGTAAGAGAGGCACTTACTTTTGGTAATTTATGATTTTCAACAACGAGGATGGTCATCCCATTGCTGAGTTTATATATTACCGGGTCTTTGATATTAATGACCGGTGCAGGCCCGGCTTTTGGTTTTTTGCTGCGGTCTATCTTTTTTATTTGTGCATCCGATGCCATAAAAACCAATGCACCCAATACAAACAAAAATATTTTTTTCATGATAATTTTTTTTAAAGTTTAAGGGTTTATTTGGTTTTAGGCAGGTAGTATAATACCACACGCTGGTTTTTATTGAGATATTTGCGGGCTACATCCTGTATATCCTGGCGGGTCATTTTGCGCAGTTCATCCAGTTCGGTGTTTATTTCATTGGTATTATTATAAAAAGTATAACCATTGGCCAGGTTTTCTGCCACCCCCAGCATGCGGCTGTTGGCACCTACATAATCGTTTTCCATCTGGTTCTGCAGTTTGGTAAATTCTTTTTCGCTGATAAGTTCTGTTTGCAGTTTGGCCACTTCTTCGTCCATATCTCTCAGGAGTGTATCGAGAGAAACTTCCCCGCTTGGTAAAGCATAAGTGATATAAGAGCCATAATCTTCCAGCGCATAATTAAATGAACCCACCTGGAGCGAATTTTTCTTTTCATCCACCATTTTCCTGTACATACGGCTGCTTTTGCCGCCGCTTAATACCGAGGACGCCATTTCAAGCATTTTTGATTCTTTGCTGGTCATGCCGGGAATGCGGTAAGCAGCCATAATTGCCGGGATCTGGATGTTAGAATCAAATGCAGTGTCCACCACTTCTTTAGTGATGGGATCTTCTGTTATTTTAGTCCTGGTAACAGGAGCGCCGGCAGGCACTTCGCCAAAATAGCTTTCCACCAACTTCTTTGTTTTTGCTATATCAATATCGCCGGCTATTACCAGTACGGCGTTATTGGGAACATAATATTTTTTATTAAAATCCTGGAATTCTTTCAGGGTGGCAGCATCCAAATGTTCCATACTGCCAATGGTTACCCAGGTGTAAGGATGTTTGGTAAACAGCCTTCTCATGATTTCGTAGATAAAATTGCCATAAGGCTGGTTATCCACCCGCATGCGCTTTTCTTCTTTAACCACTTCATTCTGTGTTTTTACACCAATTTCATTGATCACGGGATGCAGCATTCTTTCACTTTCGAGCCAAAGGCCGGTTTCCAGCTGGTTCGACGGAAAAGTTTCAAAGTAAAACGTACGGTCCTGCGTGGTATTGGCATTATTTTGTCCGCCGTTTTGGCTTACGATCTTAAAAAACTCGCCCCTTTTTATGTTCTTGGAGCCTTCAAAAAGCAGGTGCTCAAAAAAATGTGCAAAGCCTGTACGGTTTGGCTGCTCATCTTTACTGCCTACATGATACATAACCGATACGGCCACCACAGGCGCCGATTTGTCTTGGTGAAGTACAACGCCAAGACCATTTTTAAGTTTGTATTCTGTATAGGCTACTTTTTGGGCAGATACAAGAAATGACGCAAACAGCAATGCTGATGCAAATAAAATTTTTTTCATATATAAAAATTATGTGTACAAATGTAGGGGCAAAAGCGCTTCTCTAAAATGATTTTTTACATTAAATGACAAAGGGTAAAAGAATTAAATGGACGGTTATCAATATTTTAATAAAATTTACCTATAATATATTGCAGCTTCGTAACTTTCGCCTTAAATTTTATTTTCATGGCCACAAAAGAAGAATTTATACAGGCGATAACAGAGGGATACAGTTTTAAGGGCGAACACGTACAGATCGGCGCCGGAATTTTAAATGGCGAAGTGATCAGCGATGCAAAGATCAACCTGCCTTTAAAAACCATGAACAGGCACGGTTTAATAGCCGGGGCAACCGGAACCGGTAAAACAAAAACCCTGCAAATGATCAGCGAGTTTTTAAGCGAAAACAGCGTGCCGGTTGTATTGATGGATATAAAGGGTGATCTGAGCGGTATTGCTGCCGCCGGAACCATTAATGATAAGGTGGCCGAGCGCTACCATAAAATGAATCTTTCGTACACCGCTGCCCAGTTTACCGGCGAACTGCTCTCATTGACCGGGAAAGGTGGTGTGCGTATGCGTGCCACCGTTAGCGAATTTGGACCAGTACTGCTGAGCAAAATTTTAGGGTTGAATGATACACAGGGCGGGTTAGTGGCCATTATCTTTAAATATTGCGACGATAACCAGATGCCCCTGCTCGACCTGAAGGATTTTATAAAAGTGCTTCAATACATTGGTGATGAAGGAAAGGCTGAAATTGAAAAAACATACGGAAAAGTTTCCACCACATCCACCGGAACCATCCTGCGTAAAGTGATTGAACTGCAACAGCAGGGTGCAGATATCTTCTTTGGTGAAAAAAGTTTTGAGGTGGACGACCTGATGCGCATGGACGACCAGGGCCGGGGCGTAATAAACATACTGCGGGTGGCCGATATACAGGATAAGCCCAAGCTGTTTTCTACATTCATGCTGCAGATGCTGGCCGAACTCTACGCAACCATGCCCGAAGAAGGTGATATGGACAAACCCAAACTGGTAATGTTCATTGATGAGGCGCATCTTATTTTCCAGGAGGCCAGCCAGGTGCTGCTCGAGCAAATAGAAACCATCATTAAACTGATACGAAGCAAGGGCGTGGGAATTTTCTTTTGTACTCAAAACCCCATGGATGTGCCGGCAAGTGTGCTCGGCCAACTTGGCTTAAAAATACAGCACGCACTGCGTGCCTTTACGGCAGCCGACCGCAAAACCATTAAACAAACAGCCGATAACTATCCCGAAACAGCTTTTTATAAAACGGAGGACCTCATTACGCAAATGGGAATTGGGGAGGCCATGGTAACCATGCTTAACGAAAAAGGAATTCCCACCCCCCTGGCCCATACGATGCTTTGCAGCCCGCGCAGCCGCATGGATGTGCTTACAGAAGGAGAAATAACTGCTATCAATACAAAAAGTAAACTGGTGGCCAAATATGCCCAGGATGTAGACAGCAACAGTGCGTATGAAATACTTACCGAAAAACTGAAAGCAGCGGCAGAAAATCCCCCGGAAGAAGAAAAGAAGCCCGGAAAGGAAGAGCCGTCTACGCTGGAAAAAGTAGCCAACAATACGGTTGTAAAAAGTATCATGCGTACAGCCGGCAATACGATCGTACGATCTCTTTTAGGCTCATTGGGCCTCGGCGGAACCACCCGCCGCAGAAAGAAATCTTTGTTTTAACATAAATTATGCTTCTTTTTTTGGGAGGTACCGATAGCTTCCGTTAAGTTAGTGTTTCCAAACTACTGACATGAAACTACTGCTACTCCCTGCCTTAATTATTTTTTGGCTGCAGGCAACTGCCCAGCAACCTGAAAAAATTCATATACA
The DNA here is from genome assembly GCA_049291115.1 of Ferruginibacter sp. Taxonomy (GTDB): domain Bacteria; phylum Bacteroidota; class Bacteroidia; order Chitinophagales; family Chitinophagaceae; genus Ferruginibacter. The sequence continues at coordinate 15,663 of JBATOU010000115.1, read as the reverse complement.
CTTCGATAAGGATATCTACCTGCCCGGCGAAACGGTATGGTTTAAGGCCTATGTGTACAGCAATGGCCTACCATCTTCTGAGAGCAGCAATTTATTTGTGGGCTTTTATAATGAACAGGGCAAACTCATTGGAGAAAAACGTTATCCTCTCTTCGACGGCACTGCCAATGGTGATTTTATCATTCCCGATACGCTTACCCCAAAACTCCTGCAGGTAAAAGCAGTTACAAAAAATATACAGTCACCAGGGGTTGATAATATGTACAGCCGGGTATTGATTGTGTACCATAAAGATGATCCCCCATTGTTTAGCGGGGCATCTGCCGTAAATCAAAAGTTTGAATTTTTCCCTGAAGGCGGAAGGCTGGTGGCCGGGCTTAACAATTACATTGCCTGTAAAAGCAGCGGGGCGGCTGTGGCAGCTATCACTGAAGAAATATCAGGTAAGGTTATTGATTCTGTTACTGTAAATGAGAGCGGCATGGGCTTATTTCAGTTTATACCCGAAATGGGGAAAAAGTATATGGCTGTGTGGAGAGATGATAATGGAACGCAGCAAAAAACTTTTTTGCCCGATCATTTACAGTATGGGGCATCTTTGCACACTGAGCTGGCTGCTGGTAAATTGTATTATGCAGTTCAGAAAAATACCGATGCCGCCAACTATGATACGCTCCATATGCTGTTTCAAAATGGCCAGCAGGAGATATTGAGGCTTTCTATTGCAATGAACAGGAACCGCAGGGCAGTTAGCGGTATACCTGCCGATTCGCTTGGAGCGGGTTTGGTGCAGGTAAGTTTGTTCGATGCCAAATGGAACCTGTTGCAGCAAAAATTCATCCAGGCAGAAGACAGGCAGGTACAATGGCAGCCGCAGGTAAATGTAATAGAAAAAAGCCTGCTGGCTAAAGGGAAAAATATAATTGAAATAGTAGTGCCCGATACCTTGCTTACCAATTTATCGCTCTCGGTAGCAGCGCCCCAGTTTTATCACCAGGACCCGGTTGATAACATCTATGCTGATTTATTACTGAAGGAAAAAGATACCATACCCTCATCTTTACAGAAAGGGTTATCGGCTACCGACAAAAAAGAGCGGGAGTTGACCTTGCTTACACACCCGGTACTGCCGTTTAACTGGCGCAGATTCACCGAAACAGAAGATAACAGGCCCGTTACAGAAAATTATTTGTCTTTAAAAATAGGATTCTCCGACAAACGGTATGCACTTACCGGGAAAGAAATGCTTAGTATTATTGTAAGTGATAAGGTGAATGGTAAACAGTTTTTTAAATTATCAGCTTCAGCAGCCAATAGTAATAAATATTTTGAACAGGATGGTCTTATTTTTTACGACTCTGCCAAAGTGTATTACAGTTTTGATAATAACAAAACCTGGAACAGCTATTTTACCGTTTATAAAGATAGTGTGACTCTTTTACCGACTCAAATTGCCGCATCCCCCACGGGCAGGTATTTAATGAGAGGGGTTAAAAAATCAACTGATCAGCCCTTGGATATAGTGCAGGATTTTATAATTAAAAAATCAAGAAAATTTAACGAGGTTCAAACCATCAAAAATGTGGTTGTAAAAGCAAAGTATGCCAACCCGGTTACCAGGCGGTTGCTGGAGTTGGATGACAAATATGCAACGGGTATGTCACGCGGACTTGCACGGGGCATTCAATTGAATGTACTGGATGACCCTACCGCAGAAATGCAAACAGATATTATTAATTATATCCTTTACAGGGTACCCGGTTTATCTGTAGAACGCGATAAAATAACCCGGGCAAGGTATTTAATGAGCTCCCGGCTTATTGACCCGGTTCCGGTTACTCTCCTGATCAACGATGTAGAAAGCCCTTATGAAGTTTTGGAATCATACAGGGTTTCCAATATCGCTTATATTAAATATGTATCCGGCATTGTTATTGGTTCTTCTTTTACAACAAGCGGCGGGGCACTGTTTATATATACCTTGCGGGGCGATGAACCGGAAAGATCGGGCGTTGCAGTTATGAAACGGGAAGCATTGCGGGGATACGATATTGCGGAAGAGTTCAAACAACCCGATTACAACCAACCTTCAGAAAAATCAAATCCCGATTACCGTTCCTTAATTTACTGGACCCCTTATATTATTACAGATAAAGGAAACCACCGGGTAAAACTTGAATTTTATAACAACGATATTTCCAGCAAACTCCTGCTCAGGCTTCGGGGGTTTAATGCGGCCGGAAAACTGGTTTCCATTGACCAAATCATAGAATGATTGAAATTAAGGGGCTAATTTTGCAGCATGATAAAAATGGCTCCTGCATTCAAACATAAATTTGGTCCCGTATTGCTGGTATTGCTGTTAGTTGCCGGCATCAGTTTTATTACCCGTATGGTGCTCCTCATAAAATCCCGGGGCAGTATCGATTTTAATATCCTTCATTTTGCCGGCATCTTTCTTATCGGGCTGTTTTACGATATGGTAGTGGGTTTTTTCTTTTCCATACCGGTTGCCCTGTATTGCTGGTTAATGAAAGACAGCTGGTACCGCAGTAAATGGGGACGCATTCCTTTGTTCATTGTGTTCAGCATCATTACAGTGATACTGGTATTTAACGCAGGCGGTGAGATCACTTTTTGGGAGGAGTTTAATGTTCGGTATAATTTCATTGCGGTAGACTACCTGATATACACCACGGAGGTCATTGGAAATATCAAAGAATCGTATAACATGCCGCTCATACTTGGCGGGGTTCTTTTGGCGGCCGGTGCTATTGTTTTGCTGGCCCGCAAAAAATTGATCGCCTCCCAGCAAATGATCCTGCGGTTTGGAAAAAGATCCATTTACTTTTTGGGAATCATGCTGGTTGCCTGTGCAGGCTATTTTTTTGTGAACAACCGGGTTAAAAATTTCAGCAATAATAATTATGTAAATGAACTGGCAGGCAATGGTATTTACGAATTTGGCGCTGCATTCTGGCACAATGAAATAGATTACCCGTTCTTTTACCGAACGGCAGACAACAAAATGAACTTTGAAATTTTAAAAAACCAGTTACAGCAAAATAATGCAGTATTTAACAGCGATACGGTGAGCCTCGAAAGAAAAATAACTGGCGATAGTGCAGAAAGGAATTGGAATATAGTTTTAATAAGCGTGGAAAGCCTCAGCGGCGATTACCTTAAATATTTTGGCGGGCAAAACAATATCACTCCTTATATAGATTCACTGATACCGTACAGTCTTTTCTTCAGTAATTTTTATGCCACAGGTACCAGAACGGTACGGGGCCTCGAGGCGCTTTCGCTTGCCATACCACCCACGCCCGGGCAGAGCATTGTACGCCGGCCCAATAACGAAGGTATGTTTACCATGGGAAGCCTGCTTAAAAAAAAGGGCTATGATGTGCACTATGTTTATGGGGGAAACAGCTTCTTTGATAATATGGGCTATTTTTTCAGCAATAATGGCTACAAAGTGCTTGATGAGCGGGATATTCCCGAAAAAATTGTTCATCATAAAACCGCATGGGGTGTGGCCGACGAAGATGCGTTTACGATAATGATGGAAGAATGCGACAAAAGTTTTACTGCCGGCAAACCATTTTTTAACCACCTGATGACCGTAAGCAACCACCGTCCATACACTTATCCCGAAGGAAGAATTGATATACCGGGCAATGCAAAATCAAGAGAGGGTGCTGTTAAATACACAGATTATTGCATCAATAAGTTTATTAAAGATGCTGTACATAAACCCTGGTTTAATAATACCGTATTCATTGTTGTGGCCGATCACTGTTCTAAGAGTGCCGGAAAAACAGATCTCCCGGTAAACCGTTATCATATACCATGTCTTGTTTATGCTCCTGTGCTTATTAAACCTGCCGTGGAAACAAGGCTGATGAGCCAGATCGACCTCGCCCCCACCATTTTGGGCTTTATGAACCTGAACTATACCAGCAGGTTTATGGGAAAAGATATGTACCATTCTCCCGCTTCTACCGACAGGGCATTTATCAGTACCTATCAAAACCTGGGATATTTAAAAGGAGATACCCTTACCGTATTGCTTCCTCAAAAAAAACTTGAAAGCTATCTTATTGATTATAAGGGAGGTAAATCAACTAAAATTTCACCATCAACAACACTTGAAGCTGAAGCTATAGCCTGGTACCAGGCTGCCAGCTACCTTTTTAACAATAAAGGGTATAAAATTGAATAAATTTTTTTATTTTATTAAATAATTGATAATCAATTAATTGATGGTGCTATAGTACAAATGTGGATAAATATGTAGAATATATACTACGCAAATATTGAAAAATACTTGGAAGATAAAATAATGCAGTATATCTTCGCTTCGGTTTTTCATAGGATATTGGATTTTAAAGCGGGACTAGATTTCCATCTTGGTCCCTTTTTTTATTTTATAACCTTAGTGTTTCATTTTCAGTATCTTTTTTTAGTATTCCTTCGGCCAAAAGATAGTCAATTACTTTCCATACCTCTTGAGCCCTGCCTGGCTTCAATGATGCTATAAGTTCTGTTGCGGTAATGGCACGGTTACCAACAATTGCTATTATTTTATCGGATAATAATTTAAATGCTGCATGATCGGTTGCGGTTTGTTGCTGGTTTATGCAGTTATCGCAAATGCCGCATTTTTTTTCGCCGGTACTCCCAAAATAGGCGGCAATCTGTTTGCTCCGGCAGTTTTTTTCGTCTTTTAGATAGTTAGTAATGGCGCTGAGTCTTTCGTGATACTGGTTGCGGAGAAGATCTGTTCTTGCGCCGTCAAATTTAAAATCATCGGTGTACATCCTGTTTTGTAGCAGAAAAATCTGCTGTTTATCCGATGCGGCCGTATATTTCACAATTCCGTAGTGTTGCAATGCCTTTAAATGCTGACTAACGGTTTCCACGGGCATTTTTAAAAACCGTGCCAGCGGGCCTTCATAGATGTTTGAAGGGTAATCGAAAATACCTTCGTAACTCCGCAGCAACCCTTTGATGATGGGTTCAGAAGCCGGATGCTGTTTTTCAAATTCCTCCAGATCTGTTCTGCTGCAGGCAAATACCAGCGAAGATGGCTTAAAGAACATTTCGTTGAAAGCCAGTATTTCCTGCAGGGCCAATAACTGAATGCAAAAACCGGCATTCATAATATTCAACTCAAACTTTTTGGCAAAATCAGCCATGTCAAAATCATAACTCATGCCCTCCCCGCTGCCTGCCGGCACCTGCAGGTAATTCATCAATGCTGTATAAACTTTTTTCACCTCGTCATATGGAGGGTATTTCAGGGCCGATTTAAAAAGCAGTTCATCGGGTTCGCCGTCTTCATATACAAGTACGGCATAAGAACGTTTTCCATCACGCCCGGCCCGGCCTGCTTCCTGGTAATAATTTTCCAGGCAATCGGGCATATCAAAATGTACCACCACACGCACATCGGGTTTATCGATGCCCATACCGAATGCATTGGTGCAAACCATGATGCGGATCTTGTTTTTGATCCACTCCTCCTGCCTGCGGCTGCGCTCTGCATTTGTTAATCCTGCATGATAATAGTCTGCTGGTAACTTATGCAGTCGTAAAAGTTCTGCAACCTGTTGCGTATGTTTCCTGCTTTTGCAATAAACGATACCGCTTCCTTTTACATTATTAAGTATTTCGAGGAGCTTTGTTTGTTTGGATACAGGTTTAAAAACGCTGTACGACAAATTGGGCCGTTCAAAAGATTGGCGGAACCTGGCCGCATTTTTTTTGAAAGCTAATTTTTCAAAAATATCATCTTCCACTTTTTTTGTAGCCGAAGCGGTAAGCGCAATTACGGGTACGCCGGGCAACTCCTGTCTTATGTTTGCAATGCGCAGGTAGGGTGGCCGGAAATCGTAGCCCCACTGCGAAATACAATGCGCTTCATCCACCACAATAAGTGATGGTTTTATGGCCGGTAAGTACTCTTTGAACAGGTCTGTTTCAATTCTTTCGGGTGAGAGGTAAAGAAATTTATAATTCCCAAAAGCAGCGTTCTGCAATGTTTTTTTTACATCGCTGTAATACATACCCGAATAGATGGCCAGGGCCGGGATGCCTTTTTGTTTCAGGTTTTCCACCTGGTCTTTAATGAGCGCAATGAGCGGGCTTATGACTACGCAAATACCTTCTGTGGCCATGGCGGGTACCTGGAAGCATACAGATTTGCCGCCGCCGGTGGGAAGCAGGGCCAGCACATCTTTTTTTTCGAGCACCGCTTCTATGATCTCTTGTTGCAGCGGCCGGAAGCTGCTGAAGCCCCAATACTTTTCTAATATGGAATGAATGGCAGACACAGATTAAAAATACATGAATTAGGAACACGGATATGAGCGGCCGCACCGATTAATTTGATGAGCGGGTTTTTATATCACTCTTTTTACGAATAACCTTACAGAGTTAATGGCAAGTACCACATCGCTTAAACCCATTGTAAGCGCACTAAATGTAGGGGTAAGCAAACCAAAAGCGGCCACCGGAATGGCAACAATATTGTAGATGAATGCCCAAAAAAGATTTTGTTTGATGGTGAGATAAGTATGTTTGCCCAGCCCCAGCGATTCGGGTAATTTATTTAATCCATGGTTCATTAAGATCACATCGGCGCTTTGCATAGCTATCTGTGATGCGTCGCTTAACGATATGCCCAGGGTGGCTTTTGCCAGTGCAGGCGCATCATTAATGCCGTCGCCCACCATGGCGGTGGCCGTAACCGAACTGAGTGCACCGATCTTTTCCAGTTTTTGTTCAGGGGTTTGTTCTGCAATTGCTTCGCCGATACCCAGTTCTGCCGCCACCTGCTGAACTTTTTCCTTACGGTCGCCGCTGAGTAAAATGGTTTTTATATTTTTTGAATGCAGCCAGTTGATCACATCTTTCGCTTCTTTTCTTATTTCATCTTTTACATCCACCCAACCAATGAGCTCCTTGTTTTTGAGTACATATACATTATGCAGTTCAGTTGGTTCTGCTGCCAGAACTTTATAGGAACCAAGTTCGAAGGTATTGCCTTCCCTGTCTTCTGCTACAATTCCCTTTCCCTTGATCTCTTCAATTTTTTTCCAATGAATAATATCATTTGTTTGCCAATGGGCAGCAATGGATCTTGCCAGTGGATGATTCGAAAATTTTTCAAGTGAATACACGATCTTTTTAAATTCGGTTTCCCCAATCACCGCATCAAAGCCTGCGATACTGAATTTTCCGGTGGTGAGAGTGCCGGTTTTATCAAAAACCACCTGCTTGATGTCTTTAAAAGTTTCGAGGGCAGAAGCATTCCGGTAGAGTATACCATTTTTTGCACCACGGCCCAGGCCTACTGCTATGGCGGCGGGTGTGGCAAGGCCCATGGCGCAGGGGCAACTGATCACCAGCACCGCTATGGCACGCATCAGCGATTCTCCCACGGTATGATTTGCCAGGGTTAAGTTCAATACAAAAGTTAACAGCGAGATCCCGATGACCAGGGGAACAAAAATGGCACTTATTTTATCGGCCATTTTTTGCATGGGTGGTTTTTCTCCCTGGGCATCCTGCACCATTTTTAAGATGCCTGACAGAACGGTGTCTTTTCCAGCAGCAGTTACCTGGGCTTTTACCAGGCCGTTTTCAATTACACTGCCGCCAATAAGCAGATCTTTTTTCTGCTTCGATACCGGCAAACTTTCGCCGGTGATAATGGCTTCATTTACGCTGCAATCGCCCCAGAGTATTTTACAGTCGGCCGGAACCTGCTCCCCATTCTTTATCAGTACAAGGTCGCCGGTTTTAAGCACGGTATTTTCTACTGCAAAGACCTGCTCCTGGTGCTGATCATCAAAAGCGATCATATTTGCCATCACTTTTTGAGATTTTGCCAGGCTTTTTACCGCCTTTTGTGTATTGCTGATGGAAGCTTCTTCCATATAATTTCCTAAGAACACAAGCGTGAAAATAGAAGCGGTTGTTTCAAAAAAAAAGTATTCTTCTCCAAGATTGAACAGGGCGCCCGTTAAGCTGTACACAAAGGCCGCCAGGCCACCAAGGGCCACCAGTACATCCATATTGGGTACGCCGCTTTGAAGGCTTTTGATGGCGCTTCTTCCAAAATGCCGCATACCCACCACAAATACAGGCAGGCAGAGTGCCAGTTGCAGCCATGGGTTCATGAGCCAGTGCATGGGAACCCACCTGTGCAGCATGTGCAGCATGAGCACAAGGGTGAAGGGGACACAAAAAAAGAAACGCTTTTTATTATTGTCCAGGAAGCCGCTTCCGGCTGTGTGGCCGTGATGGTGCCCATGCCGGTCATCATGAGGATATTCTTCGGTGGCTATCTTATAACCAAGGGCATTGATACCTTTTTTTATGAGGGTTTCATCAAGCGGCTGCGCATGGGTGAAACTTACAGCACCTGTAATTGGATTGACTTTTACCTCCTGCAATCCCTGTTTTTCGAGGAATTTTGTAACACTCAATGCGCAGTTGCTGCAGGTCATTCCTTCTACAATCATGTCGGTTTTTTCCATAAAACAAAGTTAGCAAGCCCCCGGGCGACATTTTTACTAAATCTGAAATTTATATTTGCATCATGGATGTGATTTTTGGGATAGAAGAAATACAGGCAGCAGCCGAAAATTTCTGGCAGCAATGCGGGCAACGCAAGGTATTTGCTTTTCACGGGCAGATGGGAGCGGGGAAGACCACGTTTATACGTGCCCTTTGTGATGCTAAAGGGGTTGAGGATGCCGTTGGAAGCCCCACTTTTTCCATTATTAATGAGTACCGTACTGCTGCAGGAGAAAAAATATTTCATATGGACCTCTACAGGCTTAAAGATGAAGAAGAGGCTGTTAATGCCGGTGTAGAAGATTGTTTTAACAGCCGGGCCCTGTGCCTGGTGGAGTGGCCCGAAAAAGCCCCGGGCATATTTCCGGAAGAAACAGTGCATTGCCGGCTCGAAATAGCGCCAAATAATAAAAGAAAGCTCAAAATAAATTTGTAATTTGTATCCTGCTCAATTTACAGGTACTTAGAGGCTTTTATGGTCAATTTTGTGTATCAGTTCGTTAAGTTCAACCACAAAGTTTTCCGGGAGGCTGCAAAAGTTCCACAAACTAATGCATAAACTCTTTTATGGCCGCTTCAAAACCTTATGTTTCTCCATCGCTTTCTTACGAAACCCTGGAAGAAACACTTGATGTAAAACCAAAGTCGGAACAGTTGTTCATTGGCATTCCACGGGAAGATTCGTTTAATGAGAACCGTATTGCCCTTACACCCGAGGCCGTAGGCGTGCTCGTGGCAAACGGGCACGATGTGGTGCTGGAAACCAAGGCAGGCGAAGGCGCCAATTACAGCGACAAGGATTACAGCGATGCCGGCGCCAAAATAGCATACGATAAAAAAGAAGTTTACAATGCCGATGTGCTGGTAAAAAGTGCGCCTGTGAGCGAATCTGAATGTGCTTTTCTCAAACTAAACCAGTACATCATATCTCCCATACACCTTTCTGTGATGAAAAAAGAGATCATAGAAAAAATGATGGAGAAAAGGATCACTGCCCTGAGCTTCGAAAATTTAAAAGACGCAAGTGGCCATAACCCGATCGTGCGCAGTATGAGCGAAATAGCCGGCAGTGCGGTAATACTTATTGCGGGGCAGTATCTCAGCAATGCAAATGATGGAAAAGGGGTGCTGGTAGGAGGGATCAGCGGCATTCCGCCTACAAAAGTGATCATCATTGGTGCAGGTATTGTGGGCGAGTATGCGGCCCGAACAGCATTGGCGATGGGTGCCAGTGTAAAAGTTTTTGATAACAGCATTTACAGGTTAAAGCGTATGCAAAACAATATTGGTGTGCGTATGTGGACGAGCGTAATAGAGCCAAAGATCCTGGCCAAGCAGTTAAAGACCTGCGATGTGGCCGTGGGGGCCCTGAGTGCGGCAGGCGGCCGCACACCCATTGTGGTGAGCGAGGAGATGGTGAGCGATATGCGCCCCGGCAGCGTGATAGTGGATGTGAGCATTGACCATGGCGGTTGTTTTGAAACCAGTATGGTGACCACGCACAAAAAACCGGTTTTTAAAAAATACGATGTGATCCATTATTGCGTACCCAATATACCCAGCGGTTTTGCACGTACCGCATCGCAGGCGATCAGCAACGTGTTGATGAGTTTACTGCTTGAAACGGCCGATGAGGGTGGTATCGACAGCCTTATCTGGCATAAGATCAATATCCGCAGTGGTATTTACATGTTTAAAGGATCGCTTACCAATTTTCATTTGAGCGAAAAATTCGATCTGAAATTTACCGACCTGAATTTGTTGATAGCCAGCAGGAGATGATTTGTCATTTTCGTTCATAGCTAATTTGGTGGTACTACAAAGTTGCACTTAAGGGGTACAATCCCAATCGCTATTGGGCCACCAGTAACTAATAATTTTAATTATATGCAATCTAAAGCCATTAGTGTTGACCAGTACGTTAAAGAATTGCCGGCCGACCGAAGGGAGGCCGTAAATGAACTGCGCAGTGCCATCAATAAAAACCTGCCAAAGGGTTTCGAAGAAGTGATGAACTATGGCATGATCGGTTACGTGGTGCCGCATAAACTTTACCCGCCGGGCTATCATTGCACGCCCGAGCTGCCCTTGCCTTTTGCGGGTCTTGCCTCGCAAAAGAATTCTATCAATTTTTACCATATGGGTATCTACTCCGACCCGGCCCTGCTGAAATGGTTTACAGAGGAGTTTAAAAAAACATCCAGCAAAAAACTGGATATGGGGAAAAGCTGTATGCGGTTTAAAAAGCCAGAAGATATTCCTTACAAACTCATAGGCCAGCTTATGAAAAAAATATCAGTAAAAGACTGGGTGAAGCTTTATGAAGGGGCTTTAAAAAAATGATCTGCAGAGGAAAATTACCACTACTTGAAAATGGGCTTAATTATAATGCTTCCTGCTAAATACCTCGGGCGGGCCTCATCGGCTTATTTATAATCCATTATTGAAACCACGTTGCTGCAAAAATCATATTCCATCTTATCGTTGCTGCTTACAATCACCAACCGGTTTGCAGTATGTTCATGTATAAGTTTGCGATACAGCGCCACACCATCGGCATCCAGGTTGGTGGTGGGTTCGTCGAGCAGGAGGAGTGCCGTATTACTAAAAAAAGCCTGGGCAAGTTTAAGACGCTGTTTCATACCGCTGCTGTAATAGCGTATCTGTTTATGTGCGGCGTTTTGAAGACTCACTGCTTCTAAAATTTCGGTAATGGGTTTTACCAGTGTTTTAAACCCTCTGTGAAACCCCAGCATTTCCGTGGCAGTCATTTCTTCAACCAGGTCGAGGTAGGGGGCGGCAATGGAAATGTTTTCAAAAGCAAGGTCGGGTTCAATTTTTTTTTCATGCTGCCGGTATTCAAGTGAGCCCTCGCTGTGCAGGATGGCGCCGGCAATTACCTGCAACAGGGTGCTTTTGCCCGAACCGTTGCTGCCGGTGATGGCATAAGATCTACCGGGTTCAAAAACATAACTGAGCCTGCGGAATATCCAGTCCCGGTTATAACGTTTGCCTGTATTTTGAAGTGTGATCTGCATATTCAGCTGGTTGTTGATCTGTGCTGAAAGAGTTGAAGTAAGTCCCGATAGCTATCGGTATAATGATGATGAATTTTGGTTTAATACCGCTAACAAAATACTATTCCTCGTCTACTGCACCCTTGCTGAATTTTTTGATGATGCCCCGGCCACTTTCCTGGATAAAAGTTACGATCTCGTCACGCTCATCGGTGGCTTCCAGTTCTTCCTCAATATAATGCAAAGCTTGTGTAGTATTAAGGTTCCTGTTGTAAATGATGCGGTAGATATCGAGGATCTGGTTGATGCGGTTAAGGTTAAAACCGCGGCGTTTGAGGCCCACAGAATTTACACCTGCATAACTGAGCGGTGTACGGCCCGCCTTAATATACGGCGGCACGTCTTTGCTTACCAATGAACCGCCAGCTACAAATGCATGCTGTCCTATTTTTACAAACTGGTGTACGGCACACATACCCGCAAGTATGGCATGATCGCCCATTTCTACGTGCCCGGCCATTTGGGTATTGTTGCTCATAATGCAGTTATTGCCCACCAGGCAATCGTGTGCAATATGGCTGTAAGCCATAATGAGGCAGTTGTTGCCCACTTTTGTGGTCCACCTGTCTTTGCTGCCCCGGTTAATGGTTACAAATTCACGGATAGTGGTATTGTCGCCTATTTCAACAGTGGTTACTTCTCCTTCATATTTTAGATCCTGCGGAATGGCCGAGATCACAGCGCCGGGAAATATGCGGCAGTTTTTACCGATGCGTGCACCCTCCATGATGGTTACATTGCTGCCGATCCAGGTGCCTTCGCCAATTTCTACATTGGGATGTATCACACTGAAGGGATCGATCTTTACATTGGTGGCCAGTTTGGCATTGGGGTGTATGTATGTATGTGGATGGATCATTGTTTAATGTGCAAACGAAGAAATATGCAAATGTGCAAATTCTTTTAATTTAATGTTTAATAAATATTTCAAACCAGCTTTTTATTGTTGTAATACCAGCTTTAAATCCTGTTTCCTTATCGAAATTAAAATTTGCCAATTTGCCTATTGTGGCATTTGCATATTTGCACATTAATTTCTCTTCACCAGCTGCGCAGTAAATTCGCCTTCGGTACAGAGTTTGTTGCCTACAAAAACGCTGCCCCGCATTACACAAATGCCACGGCGGATGGGTTCTATCAGCTCCATCTTTAATATCATGGTATCTCCGGGCACCACTTTTTGCTTAAACTTACAGTTATCTACTTTTAAGAAATAAGTATCGTATTGTCCTTCGGGCATGCTGTTAATGCAAAGGATGCCGCCCGTTTGGGCAAGTGCTTCCACCTGTAAAACACCCGGCATAACCGGGTTTCCGGGAAAATGCCCCTGGAAGAAATTTTCATTGAAGGTTACATTCTTGATACCCACGATCTGTGTATCGGAAAGCTGGATAATCTTGTCGACCAGTAAAAACGGGTAACGGTGCGGCAGTGTTTTTTCAATCTGCTCTGTTGTAAACACGGGTGGCTGATTGGGGTCGTACACGGGAATATCCTTGGTATGCCTGTTCTTTTTAATGTATTGTTTTATTTTTTTGGCAAACTCCACATTGCTGCTGTGCCCTGGCCTGTTGGCAATAATATGTGCTTTTATGGGAACGCCTATAAGCGCCAGGTCGCCCACAACATCGAGCAGTTTATGGCGGGCGGGTTCATTGGGAAAACGCAGTTCGAGGTTGTTGAGGTAACCTTCGCTTTTAACTTCCACCTTGGTGCGGCCAAATGCTTTTGCAAGACGGCTCATTTCTTCATCGGTTACCGGTTTATCAACCACCACAATGGCATTATTGATATCGCCGCCTTTTACCAGGTTATTGTCGAGCAGCATTTCCAGTTCGTGTAAAAAACAGAACGTGCGGCAAGGGGCAATTTCTTCTTTAAAATCGGTAAGGTTTTTTAAGCTGGCGTGCTGTGTACCCAGTACCGGGCTGTTAAAATCAATGAGCGTGGTAATATGATAGTTTGTAGCAGGCAGGGCGGTCATTTCAACCCGCTTTTTATCGTCGTAATGCGAAATATTTGTATCGATGCTGTACCAAACTTTTGCCGCTTCCTGTTCCTGTACGCCGTTCTCTTCAATAATATCGGTAAATGGCCGGCTGCTGCCGTCGATGATAGGAATTTCGGGGCCGTTGATCTCAATGAGGCAGTTATCTACGCCCATTCCTACGAGGGCAGCAAGTACATGCTCTACCGTACTCACTTTAGCATCGCCCTGCTCAAGAGTAGTACCTCTTGATGTATCGGTTACCAGGTCGCAATCGGCTTTTATAATGGGCTTACCGGGCAGGTCTACCCGCTGAAACTGGAAGCCAAAACCTGCATTGGCTGGTTTAAGGGTCATATCCACGTTTACACCGGTATGAAGGCCGGTGCCGGAAATGCTGACTTCGGTGGCAAGGGTATGCTGTTTGTCTATATTAAAATTCTTATCCATTCCTTGATTAACATTTGGGCAAAGATATTTTAAAATTTACAGATGCAAACTTTTGTTGAGAGGTATGAGGGAAGTAAAAAAATTAAAATATATTCAAATTAATATGGGAAGCTTTTATAAAAATTGCCAGGGTGTGTTAATTATTTTTCTCCCAGCTTTTTCACCAGTTCTTCCAGTTCTTTAAGTCTTTTTTCCATTTCGGGCAGGTTGCGGAATATTGCCTGGCTGCGGAGGGCGGCAGTATAGTCGAATGCCGGCGACCCAGTTACGGCCATGCCCGGCTCTTTGAGCGATTTACTAACGCCGCTTTGAGCATTTATTTTACTGCCGTCGGCAATTTGTATATGACCTACAATACCGGCCTGGCCGCCAATCATTACGTTTTTACCAATTTTGGTGCTGCCGCTGATACCGGTTTGTGCAGCTATTACACTGTTATTGCCGATATCTACATTATGAGCGATCTGCAATAAATTATCGAGCTTAACGCCACTGCGGATATAGGTGCTGCCAATGGTAGCCCGGTCGATAGTGGTGTTGGCGCCAATTTCCACATTGTCTTCTATCACCACATTTCCTATCTGCGGCACTTTTTTCAGGCTTCCATCGCTCTGCGGGGCATACCCAAAACCATCGCTGCCGATCACGGTGCCGGCATGTATGCTTACATTTTTTCCGATAATGGTACCGTGGTAAATTTTTACGCCTGCATGTATGATGCTGTTTTCGCCCACCACCACATTGTTACCAAGGTAGGTGTTCGGAAATATTTTTACATGATTGCCCAGCACCACGTTTTCGCCCAGGTAAACAAAGGCGCCCAGGAAAACATTTTCGCCCATCCTTGCAGTGGCATGTATATAAACCGGTTCCTGTATGCCGCTGAGCTGCTGTGTTTGAATTTGCTGATATTTATCAAGTAGCAGCGCAAAAGCACTGTAAGCATCTGCCACCCTTATGAGCGATGCGCTGATAGGATGTTTTAGCTGGAGCGAATTGTTTACAATGATGATGGAGGCCTTGGTGCTGTATAAAAAGTCTTCGTATTTAGGGTTGGCCAAAAAAGCAAGCTGGCCTTCTTTGGCCTCTTCAATTTTTCCGAAAGATCCCACCATTACCCCTGCATCGCCTTCCACACTGCCTCCAATGATTTGTGCTATTTGTGCTGCGCTGAATTGCATAGTGTTCTTTGCTGTATGCTTTAAATTAAACCCGAATATAACAAAAATAATACTTTTTCACCTTGCCCCGCAGGTTTTCATTGATAAGGGCATTGTCTACTTCGGTAATATCTTTAACCTGCCCGTTTTTAAAAAGGATATAAATATGTTCATTTTCGAAATCATAAGTACTGCTGGAGGCTTCGCCTGTAAACACAAGCCAGCCTGCATCTTCTTTACTGACGCCCATTTTTGCAACTGTTTCAGCCTGCTTTTGTTCCACTGCTGCAGCATCAAAAGGATCCTTAGCGTATTGCACTTTCAGCAGCCTGCGCTCGATGATGCCATTACAAAGAGAAGAAAGTACTTTGTCGGGATGTTTGCACCAGCCCTTAATGGC